>NZ_JBFAKS010000051.1:0-61348 GCF_040655855.1 Kribbella sp. NPDC050281
GTGTAGAGCACCTCGAGCGGCAGGTTGTACCGGACCTGCCTGGGAGCCTCGTCGTTGCGCTTGTACCGCGCCGCCGGCCCGGATCGGCACGCCCGCACCGAGTCAACGGATCCGGTTCGTCCCGACCCAGGTCGTGCTGCCGGGTGGTGCGCAGGCTCCGGTGCTGCCCGCCAGCACGGTTTCCGGGCAGTTGATGGTGCCCGAAGGGGCACGAAACGTCGGCTGGTGGGACGGCGGTGCCGAGGCCGGAGACCCGTTCGGCTCGGTGGTCGTGGCCGGCCACGTCGACACCAAGACCGAGGGACTTGGCTTCTTCTCCCGGCTGCGGCACATCCAGCCGGGTGAGACCGTCGTACTCCGCGGTGCCGGCCACACGGCGTCGTACCGGGTCAGCTCGATCGTGTCGGTGCCGAAGAACGCGCTCGCGACCAAGAGCGGCGCGTTCGACCAGAAGGTCGACCACCGTCTGGTCCTGATCACCTGCACCGGTCCGTACAACGCCTCTCGCGGTGGGTACGCCGACAACCTGGTCGTCACGGCCACCGCGATCGGCCTGGCCAGGTAGCGCTAGGGGCAGAGTTTGAGCACGGACGGCATCTCACTCACCCACCGTCTGCCGGTCGGGCGCCGAGAACGAGATGACGAAGATCGCCTCGTCGGTGCCGATGTTGCGGGCGTTGTGCAGCGCCCCCGACGGGATGCTGATCGTGTCGCCCGGACCCATCGTGACCCGCTCGTCGTCGACACTGTGCTCGATAGTGCCCTGCAGGATGTGCAGCACCTCGTCGCAGTTCGGGTGGTAGTGCCGTGGGTTCTGCTCACCGGGCCGGATGTAGCACCGGCCGACGGTCATCGTGCTGGAGTTGCCCAGGGCACCGGAGACCATCCACTCCAGTCGCCCCCACGGCTGGTCCTCGACCAGCACCTCGTCGGCCGGCGTCATCTGTCCCATCCGTCAGCTCCTTGGTTCGATCGTGGCCGGCTCCCCGGCCGGCAGTCGGCGGTACAGCTCGTACAGCTTGAGGATCTCCCGGACGTCGGCGAGTGTGCCCTTCTCCGGTGGCCTCCCGGCGAGCACGCTCTCGCAGAAGTGCACCACCTCGGGCACGTAGCCGAGGTAGAACAGGTTCTTGTTGTAGAGCTGGCCGAGGGAGAACTCGGGCTCCCAGTGCAGCGGCGCCACGTCGTCCCCGGTGATGAACGAGGCCGATCGGCCGTAGGGCAGCTCGGCCCCGGCTCGGTAGTACGTCATCCGTACGCCGTTGTCGACGACCACGTTGGCCCCGCTGCCGATCACTTCGACGCGTTCGAGTGGTGCACCGGTCGCGGAGCCGGCCGCGAGGTGCAGCGTCCCGACGGCTCCCGACTCGAACTGCAGGCTCGAAACGCTTGACCCTGTCCGCGGCTCCCATTCGTAGCTGAGGCGGCGTACCGGTCCCATCAGATACGTGAGGATCGCGCCCGGATGGAAGATGTGGTCCGGGAACCCGATCATCGTGACGTCGTCGGACCGGGCGTCCGGTGCGGGCAGCGACTGCGGGTACCGCACCGAGATCGAGCTCGCCGTCCCGAACTCCGGCGTACTCAGGATCGCCTTCACCTTCTCCATCGCCGGCGTGAAGATCTTCTTCAGCCCGGTCATCACCGTCAGCCCGGTCTCATCGGCCACCGCCTGCAGGCGATCGAGTTGCGCGATCCCGGCAGCCGTCGGCTTCTCCATCCAGACATGGGCTCCGGCCCGCAGGCAGTCCTCCGCGAGAGCAGTCGCCTGTACGTCGCCCTCCGCGGTGTAGGAGGTGACGATGAAGACGGCGTCAGGCCGCTCACGAGCGAGCATCTCCCGGTGATCGTCGTACGCCGCCGGTGCGCCGAAGCCTCGGGCGTACGTCTGGGCCCGTTCGAGCTGGACGTCGCAGACGGCGACCAGTTCGACCGGCGCGTACTGGAAGGTGGGATAGACGTTGCGGTACGAGTGCCCGCCCGCACCGATGAAGGCGCAGCGCAGCCGCTCGGGGTACTCGAACTGATAGGTCACGGTCATCGGAAGGCTCCAGCCACGAGGCCACGGGTCGGCGGTCACCTGATCGCGTGGAAGCTTCGCATGTGATCGACCATGGCGACCTCGGTCGGAAGGCGTTCCATGCTGGATGCGCCGAGGAAGCCGACCACGCCGTCGACCTTCGACAGGATGTGCTTGGCGTCCTCGGGGGTGGCGATCGGTCCGCCGTGGCAGATCACCAGCGCGTCGGGGTCGACGGCGAAGATCGCGTCGCGGAGCCGGGACACCAGGTCGACCGAGTCGTCCAGGCTCAGGCTCGTCTGCGCGCCGATCATCCCGGACGTGGTCAGCCCCATGTGCGGGACCAGCACATCCGCGCCGGCCTCGGTCATCGCGGCCGCCTCGTCCTCACTGTGGACATAGGCCAGCGTCACCAGGTCGCGCTCCCGGGCGGCCCGGACCAGGTCGACCTCGCGGTAGAAGCCGAGCCCCGTCTCCTCCAGGTTGGCCCGGATGATCCCGTCGAACAGGCACACGGTCGGGTAGTTCTGGATCCCCGCGAACCCGGCCGCCTTTACCTGGTCGAGGAACCGTGGGATGTCGCGGAACGGGTCGGTCCCGCACACTCCGGCCATCACCGGCAGCTTGTCGGTCACCGGCAGTACCTCGGTGCCCATCTCCATCACGATCGCGTTCGCGTCGCCGTACGGCATCAGGCCCGCCATCGAGGAACGGCCGGCCATCCGGTACCGCCCGGAGTTGTAGATCACCACGAAGTCGAGGCCGGCGGCCTCGGCGCACTTGGCCGAGAGCCCGGTGCCGGCGCCACCGCCGATGATCGGGCGGCCCTCGGCGACCTTGCGGCGGAAGCCGGCCAGCAGTTCGGCGCGGGTCAAAGTGTTCACGGTGTCTCCTTCTCCAGCCAGGTGGCCAGCAGATCCACGGCGGTGGCAGACACCACCGGGTCATTGATGTCGGTGTCGAAGTCGTGCAGGTCGATGCCGGGCCGCAGCCCGTCCCGCAGGGCCTGGTACAGCGCGTCGTCCGCGGCCGGGTCGTGGAAGACCCCTCCCGGCGTGGACAGCTGGGACAACCCGCGGTGCGGGAACAGGACAGCCACGGGTGCGATGGAGGGATTGAGCCGGGCCGCGATCCGACGACCTAGTTCGGCACACTCGGCGGCCGTGGTCCGCATCAGCGTCACGGCCCGGTTGTGCGGGTGGAGCAGCCGTCCGGAGAACTCCGGCGGCACGGTGTCGTAGAAGTTGACCATGTCGAGCGCGCCGACACCGACGACCTGAGGTACGCCGGCCTCCGCCGCGGCCGTGAGGCGGTCGGGACCAGCTGAGCAGACCCCGCCGACCAGGTCGTCGGAGAGCTCAGTAGTGGTCAGGTCGGCGACACCTTGGATCGTGCCGCCCCGGATCAGCGCCTCCAACGTGCGGCCGCCGACTCCGGTGCAGTGGAAGGTCAGTGCCTCGAAACCACGGTCCTCGATGCCGCGGACAACGGACGCCCCGCAGGCCGTCGTCACCCCGAACATGCTCACTCCGACCAGCGGTGCGCCGCCGGCGGGTTCGGCGTACCGGCTCGTTGCCATCCCGACGCAGGCCTGCGCGGCGTTGGCGAGGACGGGCCGGCTGAGCCGGTTCAGGCCGTTGATGTCGACGACCGGATACATCAGCGTCAGGTCGGTCTCGCGGACGTACGACCGGGTGTCGCCGGCCGCGATGGTCGAGACCAGCACCTTCGGGAAACCGAACGGCAATCGCTCGCAGATCTCCGCCATCACGTACGCCGCATTGGACCCGCCGACCGCCAGTACGCCGTCCACATCGCCGGACGCCACGAGATCGGCCAAGAACGACGCGGCACCACGTGCCATCACCGTCATCGCCGCATTCCGGTCCCCGCGATCGCGCAGCTCGGTCAGCGCACCACCGCCGAGCTCCGCGATCAGGTCACGACCGATCCGCGCCGTCAGCGCCGGTACGCCGAGCACCCCGACATCGATCAGGAGCGGCGTGGCACCGAGTGCTGCGACCCGATCGGCCAGGAAGGCGTACTCCGCTCCTTTCGTATCGAGGGCACCGACGAGCGCGATCACAGCCATCAGCGAGCCTCGTAGTCCGGCACCTGGATCTCGGCGCCGCCCTGCAGTGCCGACTGGTGCGCGCAGATCCCGGGTGCGGTCCAGGTCGCCGCGGTCCGGGCGTCGACCCTGGGCTTGCGGTTCTCGATGATGCTGGACACGAACTCGTGGACAAGATGCGGGTGCGATCCGCCGTGCCCGCCGTCGGCGAACCGCTTCAGTGCCGCGGGCAACAGTTCGGGTGCGCCGGGCGGCCGGACGTCGGCCTCGGTCACCGGCCGCCCCCGGCGCCCGTCGGGGAGCTGCTCGAGCGTGAACTCCTTCATCGGACCGCCTTCGAGCTGCGGCCACTCGAGCGCACCCTCGTCGCCGTACACCGAGAAGCCTTCGAGGTAGCTGCGGCCCAGCTGGAAGAACGACATCGTCACGTTCGCGACCAGGTCGTCGCCGGCCAGCTTGAAGAGTGCTGCCTCGGTACCGAACCCCTCGCCTGCGACGCCGATGTGGTCCGGCGTGAGTTGGCTGGAGCCGAGGCAGCGGACGGACTCGACCCTGGTGTTCGCCAGCGCGAGCGCGGGTGAGAGGGCGTGCGTGACGTAGTGCATCGGCGGGTAGCCACGCCAGTAGTCCGGATACCCGTCGAGGTTCTGCAGGTGGTCGCCCTTGAAGTAGGCGAGGCGTCCGAGCTTCCCGGTGTCCAGCAGGTGTTTCGCGTGGAAGAACTCGCGGGAGTAGACCGCGGTCTCCATCATCATGTAGTTGCGCCGGGCATCGTCCTGGGCCGCGATCAGTGCGTCCAGGTCCTCCAGGGTCGTTGCCATCGGCACCGCGGAGGCACAGTGCCGGCCGGACTTCAGCACCTGCTGAACCTGCTCGGCGTGGAAGCGCACCGGCGTCAGCAGATGGACCGCATCCCAGCCGGGCGCGGCCAGGGCCTCGTCGAGGCTCGGGAACCTGTCGCTGATCCCGAGCCGGTCCGCGACCGCCGTCGCACGGGCGGGATCCGCGTCGACGACCGCGACACGGCCGACGTCGGGATGGGCCTGATAGATGGGGGCGAAATCGGCACCGAACCCAAGGCCGACCACGATCACGTCGATGCTCATCGGACCGGCACCTCCCGCTCCTCACCGAACAGGAACACCGCACCACCGGTGGCGAAGTTCGCTACGTCCTCGTTGGCCGCCTTGCCCGCCTGGGAGTCCAGCACGAGCTCGAGGTCCGCGCGATTGTCGGTGTAGAGCTCGGCCTGGTAGTGGAACTGCGGTGGTGTCCCGTCCGGCGCGGGCTCGAAGCGGCACACGGTCCACCGCTTGAGCCCGGTCATTTGCTGGGCGATCGGGATGTGCGTCTCGTCGTAGTACCGGTCGAAGTCCTCGATCGAGTCCGGCGGCCCGTAGAGCACGGTCACCTTGTACATATCAGCCTTTCAGTCCGGTCAGCGCGATGCCCTCGACGAAGTACTTCTGTGCGAAGGCGAACAACAGCACGATCGGCAGCAGCACCACTGCGGCCGCGGCCATCAGGTACCCCCACTGTGCTGTGTAGGTGCCCTGGAACGACGCCAGCCCCATTGCCAGCGTGTACTTGTCCGAGTCGTTCAAGTAGATCAGGGGGCCGAGATAGTCGTTCCAGACCCCGAGGAACGTGAACACACTCACCACGGCCAGGGCCGGCTTCGACAGCGGCAGGATGATCCGCCAGTACACCTGCAGCGGCGTCGCCCCGTCGATGTACGCCGACTCGTCCAGCTCGTACGGGATCGACAGGAAGAACTGGCGGAGCAGGAAGATGTTGAACACCCCGGTGCCGAACCAGTGCGGCAGGATCAGCGGTACGTAGGTGTTCACTAGGCCGAGCTTCTGCCAGAACAGGAACGTCGGGATCAGCGTCACGGCGTACGGCAGCATCACCCCGGACATCAGGACGCCGAAGACGAGGTTCTTGTGTTTCCAGCGCAGCCGGGCGAACGAGAACGCCGCCAGCGAGCAGGACAGCACGGTCCCGATCAGTACGCCGGCCTCGATGATCAGAGTGTTCAGGAAGTACCGCGCGAACGGCACCTGCGTGAGCGCGCCGGAGAAGTTGTCCCAGGCAAAGGGTTTCGGGATCCACTGCGGTGGCGAGACGAAGATCTGGCCCGAGTCCATCAACGCGCTGCGGACCAGCCAGATCAACGGCAGCAGTGTCGGGATGGCGCCGGCGATCAGTAGCAGGTAGACGAGGAGCTTCTTCCCTACCCCCCGCGGCGCCAGCGGCCGCGACGCCGGTGGTGCGGCCGCCACCACCTCGGGTTTCTCCAGTACGGCGGTCATCGGGTGCTCCCGGCCTCGTAGTAGACCCAGCGGCTGGAGTTGCGGAACAGCACCACGGTGACCGCCATGATCACCAGGAACAGCACCCAGGCCAGCGCGCTGGCGTATCCCATCTCGTTGTTCGTGAACGCGGTCCGGTACAGGTAGTAGATGTAGAACAGGGTCGAGTCGTTCGGCCCGCCCTCGGTCATCACCGCGGCCTGCACGAAGACCTGCAACGCCCCGATGACACTCGTCACCAGGCTGTAGAAGATCGTCGGCGTCATCATCGGCAGGGTGATGTGCCGGAACTTCCGCCACGCACCGCCGCCGTCCACCGCGATCGCCTCGTAGAGCTGTCGTGGCACGCCCTGCAGTCCCGCCAGGAAGATGACAGCGACGTTGCCGAAGCCCCACACCGACATCAGGATCAGCGACGGGATCGCCGTACTCTCGTCGAAGATCCACTGCGACCGGGGCAGCCCGGCCTTCTCCGTCAGCGTGTTCAGCAGACCGAAGTCGGGGTTGAACAGCCAGATCCACAGCATCGAGTTGGCCACGATCGGCACGATCGCGGGCAGGTAGTAGATCACCCGGAACACGGCCTGCCCGCGGACCGGCTGGTTCAGCAGCAGTGCGACAGCGAACGCGACGATCAGCAGCAGCGGTACGGCGCCCAGCGTGTAGTAGAGCGTGGCCCACAGCGACTTGAAGAAGCTGTCGTCGGCCGTGAACATCCTTCTGTAGTTGGCGAAACCGACGAACTTCGGTGCCGCGCCGATGGTCCAGTCGGTCAGGCTGATCACCGCCGAGGCGATCATCGGCAGGAAGGTGAACGCGACGAAGCCGATGATCGCGGGCAGCGCCAGCAGCACGCCCCAGCGGGCCTCCTGCTTCATCGGAGAAGAAGCCATCACAGCTCCTGGAGGGGCCACTTGCCCTGCAGCAGCGCCTGCATCTTCGGCTTCAGCGCCTTGACGATGTCGACCGGCGCGCCCTTGTTCAGGCTGATCTGCTCGATCGCCGGGTCGAGCACCTGGTGGATCCGGTCCGCGTTCTTGATCTGCTGGCCCCAGTCGGTGACGCCGTTCTTCAACGTCGTGTCGACCACCGCGGTCTGGAAGTTGGCCGGATACTTGTCCTTCAGCACCCATCTGTCGATCTCGGGCTGGTCCGTGTAGTACTTCTTCTGCAGCGGTGCCCAGAGCCCGTCCTTGAACAGATCGACGTGTTCGGGGTCGTTGTAGTAGAGGTAGAGCTCGATCGCCTCCTCCGGGTGCTTGGTCTTGGCGAAGATCGCGCCGGCCGCACCGCCGGTCATCGTCAACGGCTCCTTGAACTTCGGCAGTACGGCGACGCCGAACGGCACCTTGCTCTCCATCAGGTCGAGCAGCGTCCAGTTGCCGTCGATGATCATCCCGACCCGCTTGGTCTGCAGCTGCACCGTTGTGGTGGGCGCGTTCTTGCCCAGCTGGGCGGGACTCGGCGCCACCCGGTGCACGTAGATGAGGTCCTGGATCTTCTTCAGTACGTCGATCGCCGCGGCCGAGTCGAGGGCGAACTTCGTACCGTCCTCGTTCACCATGTCGCCGCCGTTGGAGCGCAGCAGGCTGTAGAGCGGAGCACCGCCGATCGGCGCGATCGTGCCGAACTGCTTCACCTTGCCGGAGTCGAAACCGTCCTCTGACGGGTGCTTGCCGTTCTGGTCGACGGTCAACTTGTCCGCCGCCTGGACGAAGTCGTCCCAGCTCCAGGCGGTGTCGGCCGTGAACGGCGCCGGGTCGAGACCGGCCGCCTTGAACGCGTCGGTGTTGTAGTAGAGGATCTGCACGCCCATCGCCAACTGGTTCGCGGCGAGCTTGTCCTTGCCGTACCAGAAGTAGCTGCTCGGCAGCCGGTCCTTGAGCTCGGGGTACTTGTCCAGGTACGGGAACAGGTTGAGGATCAGGTCCTTCTGGGCCAGGTCGTACATCTGCCCGGTGCCCAGGTAGGCCAGGTCGGGCGGGGTGTTCGCGGCGACCAGGCTGGACACCTTGGTCGGATAGTTCGACACCGGCACGTACATCGGGTCGACCTTCGCGCCGTCGTGCTCCTTGCCGTACTTCTTCAGCATCTCGTCGATCGCCTTCTTCTCGAAGGCCGATCCCCAGTACATGAAGCTGAGCGGGCCGCCGGACCCGCCGGCGTCGTCCGAGCCGCCGCACCCGGCCAGCGTGGCCGGCCCCAGTCCGGCGGCGGCGACGGCCACCCCGCCGGTCCGGAGCAGCTGTCTCCGGGTCAGTCCTGAACTGGTCATGCGAACTCCTTGGTCCCGGGAGGCTTTTCGGCGAGCGTATGGTCTTTAATGTCGACCGTCAACAGAAAGATGTCGAACGAAGTTCTAATTGATACTGTGTGAGCAGCGTCGGACCACGAGGGGGACCAGGATGACCACCGCGCCACTACGCTCCCGCCGCCGTACGGCGTCCCAGTCCCGGATCGCCCGGTCCGGCGAGATCCTCGAGCTGGTCCGGCACGGCCGGGCGAACACAACCGGCCAGCTGGCCGACGAGCTCGGCATCGCCCGGTCCACCGTGAACGACCGGGTCGACGTACTGCTGGCTGCTGGGCTGCTGTCCCTGGACGGACCGTCCGCCGACGGATCCCGCGGGCGGCCGGCGGCGACGCTCAGCTTCAGCCCGCGGGCCGGACTGACCCTGGCCGCGCAGCTGGGCATCTCGGGCATCCGGCTGGCCGCGACCGACCTGGCCGGCGAGATCCTCACCAGCACGATGATCGACATCGACCTGGCCGACGGCCCGGAGGCGGTGCTGTCAGAGGTCACCCGCACGTACGACGGGATGCTCGAGCAACTGGACGCGGACCCGGCCCGGGTGCACGGCATCGGCTTCGGGATGCCGGCCCGGGTGGAGCTGGCATCGCAGGGTGGCGGCGCGGACTGGACGGCCGAGTCGGTGTGCGAGGTACTCAATCGCTGGATGGACGTGCCGATCTTCGTCGACCATGACGTCAACCTGCTCGCGTTCGGCGAGCACTGCGCCCGCACCGACGAGCCCGAGGTGCTGGTCTGCGTGAAGGTCGGCACGGTCATCGGCTGCGGGGTCGTTGTCAACGGCAAGGTGATCCAAGGTGTCTCGGGCCTCGCCGGGGAGATCGGTCACACCCGCGTCGGTGCGTCCGAAGTGCCCTGCAGTTGCGGCAATCTCGGCTGCCTCAACGCCGTCGCAAGTGGTGGCGCCCTCGCCCGTCGCCTGCGGGCCGAGGGTGTGGATGCGCCGAACGCTCGTGCGGTCGCGACTCTGGCCCGGTCCGCGCACGTCGAGGCGGGACACGCGGTGCGGATCGCCGGTCGCGACATCGGCGAAGTTCTGGCCGGCGTGGTCAATCTGCTCAACCCCGGCGTCATCAGCCTGTGGGGATACCTCGCCGAGGCCGAGGAGCAGCTGATCGCCGGCATTCGCGAGAGCATCGCCAAGTCGGCACAGTCCGGCCCGGCGGGCGACGTACGGATCGAGCCCGCGACCATGGGACCGGACGCAGGTCTGTACGGCGCGGCCATGATGGTCGTCGAGCACGCCCTCCAACCGGCTGCGGTCGACAGCTACCTGCTTGCTCTTCAGCGCTAGGCTCGGCGGTCATGGCCAGGTATTTCGACGTACATCCGGAGAATCCTCAGCGGCGGGCGGTCGGTCAGGTGGTGGACCTCGTCCGTGAGGGCGGGCTGATCGCGTACCCGACGGACTCCTGCTTCGCGCTCGGTTGCCAGCTGGGGAACCGGGACGGGATCGACCGGATCCGGGCCATCAGGCACCTCGACGACAAGCACCACTTCACCCTGGTCTGCCAGGACTTCGCCCAGCTCGGGCAGTTCGTGCACATCAGCAACGCGGTCTTCCGGTCGATCAAGGCGGCGACCCCGGGCAGCTACACGTTCATCCTGCCGGCCACCAAGGAGGTGCCGCGCCGGCTGCTGCACCCGAAGAAGAAGACGGTCGGTGTACGCATCCCGGACCACGTCGTGGCGCAGGCCCTGGTCACCGAGCTCGGTGAACCACTGGTCTCCAGCACCCTGCTTCTCCCCGACCACGAGGAGCCGATGACGCAGGGCTGGGAGATCAAGGAAGAGCTGGATCACCAGGTGGACGCCGTCGTCGACGGCGAAGCCGGCACCGAACCCACCACAGTCATCGACTTCTCCGAAGACTTTCCCGAAATTGTCCGCGTCGGCGCCGGAGACCCCAAGCTCTTCGAGTAGGAGCTACCACTTGTTCCAGTGCAGGACCTGGTCGCGGGGGACGCGCTTGGCCGGCCGGAAGTCGGTGCCGAGCGTGAAGGCGAGCGGGATGAACGCCGCCAGCATCACCTTGTCGTACGGAACGCCGAGAATCTCGGCGAGCTCACGTTCGAGCGGTGCCTGCGCGGTTGTCCAGACCGTCCCGAGACCGCGCTCGCGGGCGGCGAGCATGAAGCTCCAGACGGCAGGCAGGATCGATCCCCAGACACCGGACTGCACGTCGACCGACGCTCGGTCGGTGCGTCCCTCGACGGCCGGGATGACGAAGGCCGGCACCCGATGGATGTTGTCCACCAGGTAGCGCAGGCTGTCGAAGACCCGCTCGGTCGAGGCTGCGTGGTAGTTCATCCGTGACACGTCGCGGTCGGTCAGCGGGTGGCCGGTCGCCAGTGGCAGTGCACGCCGGAACACGTCGGCCACGGCCTGCCGCTGGGCCGCCTCGGTGACGACCAGGAAGTGCCAGCGCTGCCGGTTGCGGCCGGTCGGGGCCTGGGTGGCCAGATCGACGCACTCCTCGATCAGCTCGCGCGGCACCGGGCGGGTGAGATCGAGGCGTCTGCGCACCGTACGCGTCGTGGACAGCACCTCGTCGGCCGACAGGTTCAGTGACATCAGGGCATGATCCTTCCGGTAGAAGATCATCCGTTTCCGGATTATCTGCAAGCATAGTACCGTCGTAGTTCTTGCGAGCGGGAACCAGGGCCAGATCCCGTACGGCGACGCCGGGTTCGAGCACGGTGGTGACATCCCCGGCCACGGCAGTCACGACGTCGGGCTGGACATCGACATCTGGCCGATCCGGACCTACAGCGCGCAGTGCACCGCGGGCCGCATCACCTGGCAGTCGGCGACGTACGACCGGGCCGCGACCCGCCAACTCATCCAGGCGCTCCACGCCGCCGCTCCGGGGCACGTCCGGATCATCTTCTTCAACGACCCGACCCTGATCAGCGAGGGTCTCACCACCGAGTGGCCGGCCCACGACAACCATCTCCACGTCCGCTTCTGCGAGAAGGTCCACCCCAACTCCCTCTACACCTGCTGACATAGTGGATGAGTGACGACACTCGACCTCTCACCCGACGAACTGCTCACCACGACCCGTACGGTCCGTAAGCGCCTGGACCTGGACAAGCCGGTCCCTCCTGAGCTGATCCGGGAGTGCATCGAGGTCGCGTTGCAGGCGCCGTCGGGGAGTAATCGGCAGACCTGGCACTGGCTGGTGATCACGGACGCCGAGAAGCGGGCGGCGATCGGGGAGTACTACCGGCTCGCGGTCGAGAAGTACCTGGCCGGGTCCGGGGCCGCCGGGAAGTTGTACGCCGACGACCCGGTCCGCGGGCCGATCCAGCGCAGGATCGGGGATGGCGTGGCCTATCTGGGTGAGCGGATGGGGCAGGTTCCTGTCCTCGTCATCCCGTGTCTGGAGGCGAAGAACCTGCCGGCGGGCAACCAGGCCGGGCTGTGGGGTTCGATCCTGCCCTCTGCGTGGAGCTACTGCCTGGCCGCACGCGCCCGCGGACTCGGTACGGCGTGGACCACCCTGCACCTGAACTACGAGCAAGGGGTCGGCGAACTGCTCGGTCTGCCGGAGGACATCCGCCAGACCGCACTGATCCCGACCGCGTACACGATCGGCACCAACTTCAAGCCCGCGCCCCGGCAGCCGCTCGACGGCATCCTGCATGTCGACACCTGGTAACACATTGCTCAGGGCAACGGTCAGGAGGCGGCCATCTCCTCGATGGTCAGACCACTGAGAACCGACCGTGGCTCGGTGACCGTCAGATCGAGGGCGGGATCGGCCGCGGCGTCGCGGACCTTCACCAGCAACCAGTCCCCACCGGTGCGGGTGAAGGCCCAAGCGCCGTTGAGTTTCACGCCGTGCAGTTGAACCTTGAAATGACCGCGTTCGATCGCCTGGGCCGGGTCCACCACCTGGTGCCGGTCGTCGCGGGTCAGGTTGGTGTAGATCCCTGCGTCCCAGACGATCACGGCGCCACTGCCGTACTGCGCGTCGGCATGCACGCCTTCGTAGGAGGCGTACTCGAGGTCGTGGTCGGTGGTGAAGACGGCGAGCCGCTTCACCACCGGATCCAGTGACGGCCCACGCGGGACCGCCCACGACTTGAGTACGCCGTCCACCTCGAGCCGGATGTCGTAGTGCAGCCGCCGGGCGTCGTGCAGCTGCACCACGAAGATCGGCTTGTTGGTCAAGCGGCGGCTGCCGCAGGCGGCTCGATCCGGTCGCGCAGCCGGTCGAGGATGCCGCGGAGCAACCGGGACACCTGCATCTGGCTCACTCCGATCTCGGCACCGATGTCCGCCTGGGTGTGACCCTCGACGAACCGTAGTTCCAGAATCTTACGCTCGCGCGGCGCGAGCGCGCTCAGCACCGGCTCGAGGACGGCGACCGCCTCGGTCCGCTCGAACGCGGTGTCGTCGGAGTCGGCGATCGTGTCGGCCAGGTTCGCGGCCGAGTCGTCGTCGACCGGGCGGTCCAGGGACAGCACCGAGAAGCAGCCGTCGGCGGCGATGGCGTCCTCGATCTCGTTGATCTGGGCCCCTATTTCGTCGGCCAGCTCCTGCTGGGTCGGCTCGCGGTGCAGCTCCTGCACCAGGCGCGGCCGGACCGCGGCGATGGAACCTTGCAGTTCCTGCAGGCGGCGGGGGATCCGGACCGTCCAGGAGCAGTCCCGGAAGTACCGTTTCACCTCGCCCCGGATGGTCGGTACGGCGTACGCCAGGAACGGGGTGTCCGCGCCGGGGTTGTAGCTGCGGGCGGCCTTGACCAGGCCCAGGTACGCGACCTGGTCGAGATCGTCGGCCTCCACGCCGCGCCCGCGGAACCGCGACGCGATGCTGTGCGCGATCCCGAGGTGGAGTTCGATCGCTTGATCGAGGAGGGCCTGCCGGAGACTCTCGTCCGTGCTGGCGGCTCGCCGGCTCAGCAGGGACCTGGTTTCGCTGTCTCTGCGCTGCTTCGGTTCGGTGCGGCGCGGCTCGGCGGTGGTGCTGGCAACGGTGTTCATGATGTCTGACCTCGCGACTCTGAGTCACGGCGCGGCACATGGTCTGGACCGCGGTCAGGAACTTCTGACCACATTCCTACCCCACCGACCCTGGGTTATGCATCCTGGCAGGCAGTAGGTTGCCGCCATGGACTGGAAGCTCGAGCTGGTGTCGGTCCCGGTGTCGGACGTCGACCGGGCCAAGGCGTTCTACACGGACAAGGTCGGCTTCGTCGCCGATCACGACCATCAGGTCAGCGAGGAACTGAGGTTTGTTCAGCTCACGCCGCCCGGGTCGGCCTGCTCGATCGCGATCGGTAGCGGCATGGGCCAGGCCGAGCCCGGCTCCGTGCGCGGGCTGCAGATCGTGGTGTCCGACGCCGACGCGGCCCGCGCCGAGCTGGCGGGTCGCGGGGTGGACGTGTCCGACGTCCAGGAGATGCCGTGGGGCCGGTTCGTCTTCTTCAGCGACCCGGACGGAAACACGTGGGCGCTGCAGCAGATCGTCGGTCGCGCCGACTAGTTCCGCCTGGTTCCGCGGGCTCGCGCCGACTGGTGGTTCGGGGTTCCGGATCAATCCGAATTACCGCTAACGGTGGGTCATCTGTCGGTTGTAGGGTGGCCTTTGGCTGAGCGATCAGCCCCCCAGATGATGGTTGTGTCTCCTTGCGAGGGCGACGATGACCGGTCTTCAGCATCACCCCACAGCAGTACGACGCCACCCCACCGCTTCCGCCCCTGTCCAGAAGTCAGGTGCCATGCCAGTAGCCACTTCCCCGGCCCGGCCCGTGGCTGTCCAGGTCCGCATCGGCGGTCGCTGGATCGCCGGCCAGGAGCTGGGCCGCCGGACCGGAGCGGCCGGGGCTGACGAGGTTCTCGTCAGCCACCACGGCCACTTGGTCTGGGTCGACCAGCAGTCGGTCCGCGGGTCCTGAAAGCCCTTACCCAGCAGGGGTTTCAGGAGAGAGATTTCGCAACCAGGTTGCCGATCTCGATCGCCGGCGCCGACTGCGCCGGGTCGAACAAGGTCCTGGTCAACGCGAACGCCACGCCTGAGCGCGTATCGGCCCAGGCGACGCTGCCACCCATGCCCGGCATCCCGAACGACGTCGGGCTCTCCTCTGCTGTCGAACCGAGCCGGCCGATCGGGTAGCCCAGCGCCCACGTGGCCGGATTCCCGAGCAGTTCGTCCTTCGCGACCAGAGCCGGACCGGTGATCTCCGCGACCGCCTCCGGCCGGACCAGCCGGACCCCGTCGACCTCACCGATCAGAGCGGCGTACAGCTTGGCGATGCCGCGGGCGGTCAGGATGCCGCGAGCCGGCAGCTCGGCGGCCAGATACTCAGGGGTGTTGACGTGTGCCGCGCGAGGCATCACAGCCGGCGGCTCGACCTGGGCGAACATGTCGGCCAGCCGGGCAAAGGTGTCCTCTGCGCCGTCCGGCTCGACCAGTGTGGCGACCCGGTGCTGCTGGTCCCGCGGTACGGCGAAGTACACCTGGTCGGCGATCCCGAGCGGCTCGGCGATCTCCCGTAGAACGTCGGAGATCTTGCGGCCGGTGGAGCGACGGACGATCTCGCCGACCAGGTAGCCGAAGGTCTCGGAGTGGTAGGCCGTCTTCGTGCCCGGCTCCCACCACGGCTCGGCCGCGGCGAGGTACGACGTGATCTTCGTCCAGTCGGCCAGGTCCCCGGCGGTGGCGTCCGGCGGCAGTGCGGGCAGGCCGACCGAGTGCGTGAGGACGTGTCGCAGTGTCGCCTTCTCCTTGCCGTGCGCCGCGAACTCGGGCCAGACGTCCGCGATCGGAGCGTCGTACGCGAGAACGCCACGATCGACCAGCACGTTGGCGACGGTGGCGGACGCGCCCTTGCCGGTCGAGGCACTGAAGAACAGCGTGTCAGCGGTGACCGGGCGCCGAGTCGCGGGGTCGGAGACACCCGCGACGGCATCGACGACCAATTCACCGTTCTGGTACGCCGCCACCTGCAATCCGATCTCGGTCTCGGCCAACTCGTCGAGCCGCTGCTGCACCTGCTCCTGAAGATTCGCCACGTTGCCCATCCTGTCTCCTTCGGTGTTCCGTCACTGCCAGGTCGGAGCGGGCCCCGCGTTCTTGACGTGCGGTGCGGCAGACTTCGGCTGTGGAGTTGCGGCAGCTGGAGTACTTCGTGGCGGTGGCGCACGAGCGCAGTTTCACGCTGGCCGCTCGGCGGCTGCATGTGGTGCAGAGCGCGGTGAGCGCCGCGATCGCCGCACTGGAACGCGATCTCAGGGTCACGCTGTTCGAGCGGAGCGCCCAGCGGGTGGTCCTGACGGAGGCGGGTACGGCGTTCCTGCCGGAAGCGCTGGCGGTGATGGACGCGGTCCAGGGCGCACGTGACGTGGTCGACGAACTCGGTGCGGGCATGCGCGGGTCTGTTCGGGTCGGTTTGCTGCCGGGTCTCGGGCTGATCGACCTGCCCGCCGCGGCCGGTGAGTTCCGCCGGAGGTACCCGAACGTCGAGCTCCAGTTGCGGGTCGACGCCGAAGGATCGGCCGGCGTGATCGTCGCGCTGCGGAACGGCGACATCGACGTGGGGTTCCTCGGGATCGCGGCCGGCAGCGTGCCGCGCGAGCTGACTGCCTGGGAGTTGCTCCGGGTCCCGCAGGTGCTCGCGGTCCCGGTCGGGCACCGGCTCGCGCGCCGGCGTTCGGTGACACTGGCCGACCTTGCCGACGAGGCGTTCGTCGACTTCCCGCCCGGGTTCGGGACCCGGACGATGATCGACCAAACCTTCGAGGCGGCCGGGATCGGGCGGCACGTGGTGGTCGAGGCGCTAGGCATCGAGAACGGCGTCGAGTTCGTCCGGCACGGCGTCGGCCTCGGCATCCTGCCCGGGTACGCCGTGGCGGATCAGAAGGCGATCCGGGTCGTGGCGATCACCGGCGAGTCGTTCCAGTGGTCGCTCTACATGGCCACGCTGAAGAAGCGGAAACCGACCGCCGCACTGCGGGCCCTCCTCGGTCTGGTCAGCACCCATCTCCGGCATCCGTCGGGCACCGAACCAGGCGCCGACGTACATCAACAGAATTGATTCACCCATCGACTTGATTCGTTGGACGTGATCCATCCTGCGGAGCACGATCTAGGTGTCAGCAAGACCAGGCACCGAGATCGAGGAGCAGGACGATGACCGAGAACACCACCACCGAGCGGGTCGCCATCGTGACCGGCGGATCCAGTGGCATCGGCCGCGAGGCGGCGGCCCGGCTGGGCCGCGACGGCTACGCGGTGGTGATCGTGTACAGCGGCAACCAGGCGGCGGGCGAAGAGGCCGTCAAGGAGGTCGAGCAGGCCGGCGGCCGGGGGATCGCGGTCCAGGCCGATGTCGCCGACGAGACCGCGGTGGCCGCGCTGTTCGACCGGACCGAGCAGGAGTTCGGCGGGGTCGACGTGGTCGTACACGCGGCCGGGATCATGCCGCTGTCGCCGCTGGCCGACCTCGACCTGGACGTGTTCGACCGGGTCGTGCGGACCAACCTTCGCGGCACCATCGTGGTCGACCAGCAAGCCGTCCGGCGGGTACGCAACGGCGGCGCGATCGTGAACATCTCCAGCTCGCTGACCAAGCTGGCCCGGCCCGGCTACTCCGCCTACTCCGCCACCAAGGGCGGCGTCGAGGCCATCACCCTGATCCTGGCCCGCGAACTGCGCGGCCGTGACATCACCGTCAACACCGTCGCCCCCGGTCCGACCGCGACCCCGCTGTTCTTCGAGGGCAAGCCGCAGGAACTGATCGACCGGATCGCCGCCGAGCCGCCGCTGGAGCGCCTGGGTGAGCCGACCGACATCGCCGAGATCATCGCCTTCCTGGCCGGACCGGCCCGCTGGATCAACGGCCAGGTCATCTACGCCAACGGCGGCTCGGCCGCGTAACCCCCTGATTTCGAAAGGAAAACCGTCATGAGCAAGACAGTCCTGATCAGTGGCGCGTCGAGCGGCTTCGGTGCACTCACCGCCCGTGCCCTCGCCGACGCCGGCCACATCGTGTACGCCGGAATGCGCGACCTCAACGGCCGGAACGCGGCGGCCGCCTCCGACGCCAAGCAGTACTCGACCGAGCACAACGTCGACCTCCGGCCCGTCGAGCTGGACATCAGCTCGGACGAGTCGAGCCGCCAGGCCGTGAACACCGTGGTGAGCGAGACGGGTCGACTCGACGTACTCGTGCACAATGCCGGCCACATGGTCACCGGCCCGGCCGAAGCGTTCACGCCGGAGCAGTTGGCCGACCTGTACGACACCAACGTGGTCGGCACGCAGCGACTCAACCGCGCGGCACTCCCGCAGATGCGCGGGCAGCAGGACGGGCTGATGGTGTGGGTTGGCAGTTCGAGCACGCGCGGCGGGACCCCGCCGTACCTGGCTCCGTACTTCGCGGCGAAGGCGGCGATGGACGCGCTGGCGCAGAGCTACGCGCTGGAGGTCGCGCGCTTCGGGATCGAGACCACGATCGTCGTACCGGGCGCCTTCACCCACGGGACCAACCACTTCGCCCACAGCGGCAAGCCGGCCGACACGGACATCGTGTCTGCGTACGAGACGAAGTACGCCGGTCTGATGGACCAGGTCAGCCAGAAGCTGGCCGAGCTCGAGCCGGCCTGGGCCGATGTCGCCGAGGTGGCCAAGGAGATCGTCACCGTGGTGGGCACCGAGAAGGGCCGGCGGCCGTTCCGGGTGCACATCGACCCGTCTGACGACGGTGCCGCAGTGGTGAACGGGGTGGCCGACCGGGTCCGCGCCGAACTGCTCCGGCGGATCGGCCTGGATGACCTCCTCCACCCGGTGGCATGAGGGGCCTGATCGACGTCCACTCGCACTTCCTGCTGCCGGAGTACGTGGCAGCAGCGGAACGCGCCGGGCATCTCCGTCCAGACGGGATGCCCGGCTGGCCGGAGTGGAGCGTCCGCAAGCAGCTCGGCCTGATGGACCGCAACGAGATCGCGACCGCTCTGCTGTCCGTGTCGTCGCCTGGGGTGCACTTCGGCGACGACTTCCGGGCGCAGGTGCTGGCCCGGCGGATGAACGAGGCCGCCGCCGAGCTGGGCCGCGACCACCCGGGACGGTTCGGCTCCTTCGCCAGCCTGCCGCTGCCGGATGTCGATTGTGCCCTGGTCGAACTGGATTACGCGTACGACGTCCTGCACGCGGATGGCGTCGTACTGATGAGCAACGCCGGCGGTCAGTATCCGGGTGAGCCGTCGTGGGATCCGTTGTGGCATGCGTTGAACGACAGGTCGGCGCTGGTGTTGCTGCACCCGACCTCGCCGCCGCAGTGGCGCCAGGTCGCCCTGGACCGCCCGCGGCCGATGATCGAGTTCGTCTTCGACAGCGCCCGGGCGGTCACCGACCTCGCGCTCACCGGGGTGTTCGCCCGCTACCCCGACATCCGCTTCATCGTCTCGCCCGCCGGTGCACTCCCGATGATCGCCGAACGCCTCGATCTCTTCCAAACAACGTTCACAACCCCGTCCGGCGGTCTGCCCAGCGTTGCCTCCCAGCTGCAAACCCTCTGGTATGACTCCACCGGCGCGTCTGCACCCGACAGCCCCGACCGTCTCGTCTTCGGTAGTGGCTACTGCTTCACTCCAACGGACGCGGTCCCCCGCCACCTCGCCAGCCTCGACGTCGCCGTACCCGGCTGGCGGGAACACGCGAAGACCAACGCGTCCGAACTCATTTCAGCCCACGCGCATAGTCGTGTGCGAACTTGATCGTCCGGTCCCGCTCCTCATCGGTGCCGACCGGGCAGAGCAGGAACTCGGTCGCTCCGGCCTCCGCGAACCGCTCGATCTCCTTCGCGACGGCCGACTCGTCGCCCAGTACGGCGGTGTCCTCCGGTCCCGCCTTGCCGCCGCGATCCAGAACTGCTCTGTAGGCGGGCATGTCGCCGGCCGGGCCGAAGCGGGCCCGGATCCAGTCGCGGGTCGCGTCCGGATCGTCGGTCAACGCGACGCACGCGCCGGCGATGATCTGCGGCCGCGGGCGACCCGCAGCCGTCGCGGTCTGGTCGATCGTCGGCCGGATGAAGCTCTCGATCACCTCCGGTCCGACCCAGCTGGTCGTCGTACCGGCGGTCAGCTCGCCCGCGATCTTCAGCATCCGCGGGCCCAGCGCGGCCAGGATCAGTTCAGGTGCCTCAGTCCCGGGGATCTCGATGTGCCCGCGCGCGGTGAGCTTCTCGCCCTCGTACGCGACCGGCTCGCCGGACAGCAGTGGCCCGAGGGCTTCGACGTACTCGCGCATGTAGCGGGCCGGCTGCTCCATCGACAGCCCGAACATGCCCTCGATGATCTGCGGATGACTCGACCCGATCCCGAGCGTCAGCCGGTTGCCGATCACCGCCTGCACGCTGAGCGCCTGCGCTGCCAGCGCGAGCGGGTGCCGGGGATAGACCGGCACGATGCCGACCGCGAACTGGATGGTCGAGGTGAACGGCGCCGCCCCGGCGATCAGCGTGAGTGCGTCCCACCCGAGCCGCTGGCTGAACCAGATCCGGTCGATGCCGTGCTCCTCAGCGGCCTTCGCGGCCGCGCCCACCTCGTCGATGCGCAGGTTCTCTTCGTCGATCCACAGTCCGAGTCTCATGTCCATCAGTCAACGAGTCCGGGGAGCGGCGACCAAGCCCCGATTACGCTGGGCAGCGATAACGACTCGTGATCGCTGGAGGTCTCCGATGGAGCTACGGCAGCTGCGGTACTTCGTCACCGTCGCCGAGGAACTCCACTTCGGCAAGGCCGCCGAGCGGCTCAACATCGTCCAGCCCGCGGTCAGCCAGCAGGTGGCCCGGCTGGAACGCGAACTCGGCCTGAAGCTGCTCGACCGGTCCTCCCGCCACGTCCGGCTGACCGGTGACGGCGAGCGGATGCTGCGCGAGGCACGGACGATCCTCGCGGCCGCCGACCGCGCCACCGAGGTCGCGGCGGAGCTGGTTTCCGGACAGAGCGGCGTACTGCGCATCGGGACCGCGCAGGGACTGCGAGATCGGCTCGAGCGTGGGTTGGCCGTGCTGCGGTCGGACACTCCGGGAATCGAGATCAAGCTCAGCTCGGGCTCGGCCGCGGATCACCTCGAGGCGCTGCGCGCGGGTGAGCTCGACGTCGCGTTCGTCCGCGGTGAGGTGGCCGCTGCCGATCTCCAGGTGGTCGAGCTCTGGCAGGATCCGCTGTCCGTCCTGGTGCCATCGGCGTACCGGGCGGATGACGGCGTGAAGCTCGTCGACCTGGCGGGTCTGCCCTTGCGGCTGCCGGCCGATCCTTGGCTGCTCGAGCGGATGGTCGGCGCCTGCCGGGAGGCCGGGTTCGAACCGCTCGTGGGTCGTCCGGTGGACAACCTGGAGGACACGGTCGTCGAGATGTCGGCCGGTGCGCCGGCCTGGACCGTGGTCTACGGCACGTCGTGTGAACCGGCCGAGGGTGCGTTGTGGATGGGGCCGTTCGCACCGACGCTGTCCGCGCCGGGCAACCTCGTGATCGCGACGGGGGATGCGCCGGTCTGCCTGGACGTGCTGGTGATGGCCTTCGGCTGACAACCCCGGCGGGCCCTGACAGCACCGCCGGGGTGACTGTTGATCTCTCAACAGCTCGGATCGTATGCGGAGACCCCTCTCCTGAGGAGTGGTCGTCTCAGGAAAAGACCCGTGCGGATGGTGGCGCCCGGTGACCGGTCGCTGACGGAGCGGGCTTATCGTTGGTTCTTGCAACCATAACCAGGCCTGGGTGAGGACCCGGTGTCCCGACGTGCGCAGGTACGCCGGGACACGTGCCGGCCGTTTCCGCCCCGGAGCAGCGCTGAGCCGCTGCCCCGGCCCCGAAGCGACCCCGCGTACGAACGGAACCCGATGTCTGCCACCCGGACCGAGGCCATCGACTCGGCGACGGCCCATCCCGCCGCCCCCGAGCAACCCCCAGCCCGCTACCGCTCGATGTACGCCGAGGACCGCCCGGCGCCGTCCAGCCCACCACCGGCCGCCGCCACCATGGATCCGGGGCTGACACACCGCGAGATCCTCGAGATCCTGGCCGGTCTGCTCGCGGCGCTGTTCACCGCGGTGCTCAGCTCGACCATCGTCAGCAACGCACTGCCGACGATCATCGCGGACCTGCACGGCACGCAGACGCAGTACACCTGGGTCGTCACCGCCAGCCTGCTCGCGATGACTGTGTCGACGCCGGTCTGGGGCAAGCTGTCCGACCTGATGAGCAAGAAGCTGCTCATCCAGCTCGCGATCATCATGTTCGTGGCCGGCTCCGCGCTGGCCGGCGCCGCGCACAACGTCCCGTTCCTGATCGGTGCACGGGTCCTGCAGGGGCTGGCGATGGGCGGCCTGATGGCGCTCGCGCAGGCGATCGTCGGTGCCGCGATCCCGCCGCGCAGCCGCGGCCGGTACTCCGGCTACATGGGTGCCGTGATGGCGGTCGCCACCGTGTCCGGGCCGTTGGTCGGTGGTGTCATCGTCGACACCTCGTGGCTCGGCTGGCGCTGGTGCTTCTACGTCTGCGTGCCGCTCGCCGTAGTTTCGTTGATCGTCCTGCAGCGGTACCTGCACCTGCCACTGGTCAAGCGCAAGGTGAAGCTGGACTACTTCGGCGCGATCCTGATCGCGGGCGCGGCCAGCCTGCCGCTGATCTGGGTGTCGTTCGCGGGCGAGCACTTCCCGTGGTGGTCCTGGCAGACCGGCGCCTACCTGGGCGGTACGGCGCTGCTCGCCATTCTGGCCGTGATCGTCGAGACCCACGCGCGCGAGCCGCTCGTCCCGGTGCAGGTGGTCCGCGAACGCACCACCGCGCTGGCGATCCTGGCCAGCCTCGCGGTCGGCATCGCGATGTTCGGCAGCGCGGTGTTCCTCGGGCAGTACTTCCAGATCGCCCGCGGCTACAGCCCGACCGAGGCCGGGTTGCTGACGATCCCGATGATGTTCGGCTCGTTCCTCGGATCGGTCGGGTCCGGGCAGCTGATCACCCGGTTCGGCAGGTGGAAGCGGTACCTCGTGATGGGTGGGTTGTTCCTCACCGCGGGGCTCGCGGTGCTCGGGACGATCGACCACACGTCGCCGTACTGGTACGTCGGGTGCGGCATGCTGTCGATGGGCATCGGCATGGGCATGATGATGCAGAACCTGGTGCTCGCCGTACAGAACACCGTCGACGTCAGCCAGGTCGGTGCGTCGAGTGCCACCGTCACGTTCTTCCGCAGCCTCGGTGGTGCTGTCGGTGTCTCGGTGCTCGGTGCGGTGCTGGCGACCCGGGTCACCGATCTGATCGCCGAGAACCTGCGCGCCCTCGGGCCTGAGGCGGCCGCGGCAGCGCAGAGTGGGGGCGGCGGGAGTGTGCTCGACGTCAACTCCCTGCCGGCGCCCGTCGCCGAGATCGTGCGGCACGCCTACGGCGATGCGACCGGGAAGATCTTCGTGATCGCGGCGTGCTCGGCGGTCGTCAGTCTGCTCGCCGTGCTGTTCATCCGCGAGGTGCCGCTGCGGCGGACGGTCGGGATGACCGACGAGGGCGGCGAGCCTGCCGGCATGACTGCTGAGGTGCCGGAGGATCCGGCGGAGCGGGCGGCTGTGGTGGCGCTCGACGTGATCACCTCGGCCGAGCGGACCGCTCGCGAACGTGAGCGCGAGGCCAACGAACGCGTCCAGGCCGCTTCCACGGTGATCCGTCAGATGCGGACCGACGTCGCCGATCTCTTCACCCGGGTCGACCAGCAGATCGCTGCCCTGGAGGACGCCCTCCCCGACGCGGTTCCCCAACCGGCTGCTGCCATTCTCGACTCCCAGCGACCGGCGGGAGAGTTGGTCGACGAACTGCGGCGCTACGAACTGAGCGTCCTCAGCGCGAGCCAGCGCACCGCCGATCACCTCCGCGAAACCGCCAAGACCGAAGCCGACCAGCTCCTGGCCGAGGCCCGAGCGGAGGAGCACGAGGTCCGGGCCCGGATCGCCGAGCTGGAAGCCGTCGAACAACGCCTCCTCGGCACCGTCCGTGACGGCCTCTCCTACACCCCACCACCCCCGCCAACCCCTGGGTCGACCGGCAACGGCTACCCCAGTGAGGATGTCCGGGAGCGCCAGGCGTTTGGGTGAACGTAACGACAGGAGGTAGTGGCTTCCAGCCGGCGATGTGGGTGCAGCTCAGGCGGCGCCGCGGCTTGCTGGGCCGACTACCTCCTGTCCTTAGTGCACACCACCCCCGGTTGATGTCGGGTGCGGATGGCATGCTTCCGGGAGAAGCCTGGGAGCGAGGAGTGCCGTGGGGCCGTGGGACGTGGAGCAGGTGCTGGGACTGGCGCCTGATTCTGCGTCCGCGAAGGCTGGGCAGTCGCAGGCTCGGCCGGAGAAGTGGTCCGGGACCGGGGCGTCCGACCGTGCTGTGTGGGGACTGTGCCAGGGGAGCGGCAAGGCGCCGTACCAGACCACGGTTGATCCGAGTGGCCCGGCGTACAAGTGCTCGTGCCCTAGCCGGAAGTTTCCGTGCAAGCATGCGCTCGGGTTGCTGTTGCTGTGGGCGACCGGGGCGGTCCAGGGCGGTGACGAGCCGGAGTGGGTGAGCTCGTGGGTGGATCAGCGAGCGGCCAGGGCCGAGCGGCCGGAGCGAAAGCCGGGTGAGGTGGCCGACCCCCTGGCTGCGCAACAACGTGCATCGAGGCGGGCCGACCGGGTGTCGGCCGGCATGGCCGAGCTGTCGAGTTGGCTGGATGACCAGGTCCGGCAGGGGCTGGGCGGATTCGACCAGCGTGCGTACACCGAGCTGAGCAGACTCGCCGCGCGGATGGTGGACGCGCAGGCGCCAGGAGTCGCAGGAGCGGTACGGCGAGCCGCCGGGGTCGTCGGCCGTGGTCACGGCTGGCCGGGTGAGCTGCTCGAGGAGCTGTCTCTCATCCACCTGGTCGTCTCGGCCCACGGCCGCCTCGCCGACCTCCCGCCGTCACTGGCCGACACCGTGCAGTCGCGGATCGGCTGGACCGTCGAGACCGCCCGCGTGCTGGCCGAAGGAGAGAAGGTCGTGGACGACTGGCTCGTGCTCGGCCGCGTGGTCGAGCCCGACGACCGGCTCACGGTCCGCCGCGTCTGGTTGCGTGGGGCAACGACTGGACGACTCGGTCTGATCCTGACGTTCGCCGCCGCTGGTCGCCCGCTCGACCCGCTGCCGGCGCGACCGGGTGAATATGTCCCCGGCACCCTGTCCTTCTACCCCGGTGCCCTCCCGATGCGCGCCCTGCTCACCCAGACCGCGCCACGCCTGCCCGCACCGAAGCCGACGGGATTCACGGCCCGCCAGGCCCTGGCGTCGTACGTCGAGTCCGTCGCTGCCGACCCGTGGAACGAACGCTGGCCGCTGGTCCTGCAGGACGTGCGTCCAGCCCAGTACGGCGAGGGATGGGCGCTGGTGGACGACGCGGGGGACGGACTGGAGATCTTGCCCGGCGTGGATCCGTGGAAGCTGCTGGCGGTGTCGGCCGGCGATCCGGTCACCGTCGCCGGCGAATGGAACCGCGCGGGCTTCCGGCCGATGACCTGCTGGCACGGCGATCGGCCGGTGATCCTGTGAAGGGTTGGGACGGGCTGGTCAGCTCGGCGTTGCTCGGTACGGACCGGCGGCCGGTGCACTTCGAGGAGTTGCCGGAGCACATCCAGGAACGGCTGGGCGACGGTGGACTGCTCGACGCGGCCGCGCTCGCGACCGTCTACAAGCGCGCCGGTCGCAAGCCTCTGCAGGAGCTCGAACCGTTGCCTGTGGCCTCCGGTGAGGATCGGCCGTTGCCCCGGCCGGTCGCGATCCGGCGGCTGGCCGCGATGCTTGGTGGATTCCAGACGACCGCGCTCGGCGAGTGGCTGCGTGCCGCCGACGCTCGTGGTTGGGGCGTGCCGCCGGAGCACCTTCCGGCGTTGGCCGACTATGCCCGCAACAGAGCGGAGTACCGGCCGCTCGTGATCGCCGCCGCAGGTCGGCGGGCCGCGTGGCTGGCGGATCTGAATCCGGAGTGGCGCTTCCTGCACGCAGCGGTTGTCGAGAGCAACGATCCGGAGCTGTGGACGCATGGCAACGCGATTCAGCGCCGTAGCTGGCTGCGCGGCCAGCGGCAGCACGATCCGCACGCGGCACGGGAGGCGCTGAGCGAGGTCTGGCCGACCGAGTCCGCCTCGACTCGCGCTGACTTCCTCGGTCTGCTCGCGGATGGATTGTCCGAGCAGGACGAGGACTTCCTCGAGGCCGCGCTCGACGACCGGTCCAGGGAGGTACGTCGGGTGGCGGCCCGTCTCCTCGCGCGAGTTCCGGGCTCGAAGTACGGCGAACGCATGGCCGAGCGGATGTGGTCACACCTGACCGTCAGCCAGGGTGTGATCGCGGTCGACCTGCCACGGCGGCTGAGCGCCTCGATGGAGCGCGACGGGATCACCTCGGAGAACCCCGAGGGGGTCGGCAAGCGCGCGTGGTGGTTCCTGCAGATCGTTGCCAACACCCCCTTGTCCGTCATGGATCTCAGCTGGCTGCAGACGCCGGTGGAGGGCTGTTCACCTGAGGTGCTGCAGGCTGCCTGGACGGAAGCCGCGATCCGGGAGGGTTCGGCCGAATGGGCCCGGAGCTTGTTGCGGTCCGAGGCATCGACCGGCAGCCGGAGTCCGGCGGAGCTGCTGCGGCTGCTGCCGCCGGATGAGTGGGCGCGGGCCGTGGAGGCGCTCCGCACCACCGTGGATGTCGCCGAACTGGTGGGCGGGCTGCCGGTGCCGTGGCCGTCGTCGCTCGCGACCATGATCCTGGACCAACTGGCCAAGGTGGGCACCGCGCGGGCGTGGGCCCGGTTGGCGAGCATCACGGCCCGCGCCGCGCCGCCCGACGTACTGAATCATCCGATCACCCGGGAGCCGACCGGCGAGGAAGACACCTGGCGCCGACGGCTGGTCGAGACCCTGATCTTCCGACGTGAGATGTACGAGGAGCTGGCATGACCACTGAAGTACTGCGGCCGCACGCGGAAGAGGAGTACGCCGACGAGCTCGTCGCACTGGCAGCCGCGGACGATCGCGCCCGCCCGCCGGCCTGGCGGCTGTCGCCGGCGGCGGTGGTCACCTACCTGCTCGGCGGACGCGCGGGTGACACGGAGATCTCACCGAAGTACGTCGGTCCGCGCCGGCTGATCGAGGTCGCGGTGGCCACGCTCGCCACGGACCGTGCGCTGCTGCTGCTCGGCGTACCGGGGACGGCGAAGACGTGGGTCAGCGAGCACCTCGCCGCGGCCATCAGCGGAGACTCGACCCTGCTCGTGCAGGGGACGGCGGGTACGGCGGAGGAGTCGATCCGCTACGGCTGGAACTACGCGCAGTTGATTGCCCAGGGCCCCAGTGAGGCGGCGCTGGTGCCCAGTCCGGTGCAGCGGGCGATGACCGAGGCGAAGATCGCCCGGATCGAGGAGCTGACCCGGATGCCGTCCGACGTCCAGGACGCGCTGATCACGATCCTGTCCGAGAAGACGCTGCCGGTGTCCGAGCTGGGCACGGAAGTCCAGGCCCGCAAGGGTTTCAACGTGATCGCCACCGCCAACGATCGGGACAAGGGCGTCAACGAACTGTCCAGCGCGTTGCGGCGCCGCTTCAACACCGTCGTACTCCCGCTGCCGGACTCCGCCGAGGACGAGGTGGACATCGTCTCCCGCCGGGTCGCCCAACTCGGTTCGGCGCTGGAGTTGCCGCAGCCGGACGACGCGCTGGAGGAGATCCGCCGGGTGGTGACGATCTTCCGCGAGCTGCGGTCGGGCCGGACCGAGGACGGCCGGACCGCGGTCAAGTCCCCGTCGGCCACGCTGTCCACTGCGGAGGCGATCAGCGTCGTCACCGGTGGTCTTGCGCTGGCGGCACACTTCGGGGACGGCGTACTGCGTCCGACCGACGTGGCCGGCGGCATCCTCGGGGCCGTCATCAAGGACCCGTCGGCCGACCGCGTGGTCTGGTCGGAGTACCTCGAGACCGTCGTGCGAGAGCGGGATGACTGGGCCCCGTTCTACCGAGCCTGCCGAGAGATCAACGGATGACCGTTCACCTGCTCGGGATTCGGCATCACGGGCCGGGATCGGCGCGGGCGGCGGCCACCGCTCTCGGCGAGATCCAGCCGGATGTGGTGCTGATCGAGGGACCGCCGGAGGCCGACAAGGTGGTGGAGCTGGCCGCATCGGAGGAGATGGAGCCGCCGGTCGCACTGCTGGCGTATGCGGTCGACGACTCGACCCGGGCGGCGTTCTGGCCGTTCGCGGTGTTCAGTCCCGAGTGGCAGGCGATCAAGTACGCGCTGGGGGCCGGTGTGCCGGTGCGGTTCTGCGACCTGCCCGCCGCGCAGCAGTTCGCGTCGTCCGGTGGTGAGGGGCGGCGGGCGATGTCGATCGATCCGCTGGCCACGTTGGCGAACGCGGGTGGGTACGACGATCCCGAGCGCTGGTGGGACGACGTGATCGAGTCTCGGCGCGAGGGGGCCGAGCCGTTCACGGTGATCGCGGACGCGATGCGCGAGTTGCGGCACGGCGAGGAGGCGACCGGCCGCGAGGCACAGCGCGAGGCGTACATGCGGACCGTGCTGCGCAAGGCCCTGCGCGAGGGGCATGAACGGATCGCCGTCGTCTGCGGCGCCTGGCATGTGCCCGCGCTCGAGATTCCATTGCCTCCGGCAACGCACGACCAGCGGATCCTGAAGGGTCTACCGAAGCGGAAGGTCGCGTGCACCTGGGTGCCATGGACGCATGGCCGGTTGGCGGCGGCGAGCGGATACGGCGCGGGCATCACCTCACCCGGTTGGTACCACCATCTGTTCACCGCGCCTGACCAGATCACCACCCGCTGGCTGTCGAAGGTCGCTCGCGTACTGCGGGACGAGGACCTCCCTGTCTCCAGCGCCCACGTGATCGAGGCTGTCCGGCTCGCTGACACCTTGGCGGCCTTGCGCGGACGTCCGCTGGCCGGGTTGAGCGAGGTCACCGAGGCGACGCGGGCAGTCCTGTGTGGTGGGAACGACGTACTGCTCGATCTGGTCACCCGGGAAGCGGTGGTCGGTGAGCTGTTGGGTTCGGTGCCGGGGGAGACGCCGCAGGCGCCGGTGGCGGCGGACCTTGCCGCGCAGGCGCGGCGGTTGCGGATGAAGCGGGACGCGACCGAACGGGTGATCGAGCTCGACCTGCGGAAGCCGAACGATCTGGACAAGTCGCGACTGCTGCACCGCTTGCGGATTCTCGGCGTGCATTGGGGCGTTCCGGCGACCGATGAGCGGCGCGCGCAGGGCACGTTCCGCGAGATGTGGCGGCTGACCTGGGATCCCGGTCTCGAGGTCGAGTTGGTCGCAGCGGGTGCGCACGGTACGACGGTGATCGGTGCCGCGACCACCGTGATGCTGCGCGTGGCCGGCGATGCGTCGACGCTGGCCGATGTCACCGCGGCCTTGGAGAAGTCTCTGCTGGCCGACCTCGAGGACGCGCTTCCCGAGTTGCTGCGCGGAGTCGACACTCGCGCGGCGGCCGACGCCGATGTCGGTCACCTGATGGCCGCGCTGCCCGCGCTGGCACGTTCTTCGCGGTACGGCGACGTCCGCGGGACCGACACGGCCGGGTTGGCCTCTGTCGCGGGGCGGATGGTGTCCCGGATCTGTGCCGGGCTCGGGCGGACCGTCCATGGTCTTGATCCCGATGCGGCTGCTGCCGTGCAGGAGTTGATCGACGGTGTTCAGGACGCAACCGCCTTGCTGGCCGAGGATGTGCGGTCGGAGTGGCTGAACACTCTGGAGGGGTTGAGCGACCGGACCTCGGTGCCGCCGCTGATCCGTGGGCGGCTGACTCGGCTGATGCTGGACACGTCGCGGCTGGCGGATCAAGAGGTCGCGTTGCGGCTGGGGCGGGCGCTGTCCCCGGGTACGCCGACCGCCGGTGCGGCCGGGTACGTCGAGGGATTCCTGGCGGGTGGCGGTCTACTGCTGGTGCACGACGAACGGTTGCTGGCGTTGGTGGATGCGTGGCTGGGCGCGATCCCGGACGACGCGTTCGTCGAGGTGCTGCCACTGCTTCGCCGTACCTTCGGGACCTTCGCGTCGCCGGAGCGGCGGTCGATCGGGACGCGGGCGCGTGCCCTGGCCGACCCGGCCGCGCTGATTGTTGCTGACGACAATGATCTGGACACCGAGCTGGCCACGTCCGTGCTGCCCGTCGTCGCGCAGTTGCTGGGGGTCTCATGAGCGACGAGAGAATGCGTCGCTGGCGGCTCGTGCTGGGCAGTGACGCCGAGCCCGAGACGGGTACGACGCTGTCCACGCAGGACCGGTCCGTCGATGCGGCGCTCGCCGCGCTGTACGACGCGGAGCCCGGAGAGCAGGGGCCCGGGCGGTCGGCCGGGCTCGGTTCGTCGGCGCCGCGGGTCGCGCGGTGGCTGGGGGACATCCGGCAGTACTTCCCGAGCACCGTCGTACAGGTCATGCAGCGGGACGCGGTCGAGCGGCTCGGCATCACCCGGATGTTGATGGAGCCCGAACTGCTCGGCGCGGTCGAGCCGGACGTGCACCTGGTCAGCACGTTACTGGCGCTCAACGAGGTGATGCCGGAGGAGACCAAGCAGACCGCGCGTGAGGTCGTCGGCCGGGTGGTCGCCGAGTTGGAGGCGCGCCTGGCCGAGCGCACCCGGGCCGCGGTCACCGGTGCCCTGGATCGGGCCGGACGGACCGGCCGGCCGCGGCATTCGGACATCGACTGGGACCGGACCATCCGCGCGAACCTCAAGCACTTCTCGCCCGCGCTCGGCACGATCGTGCCGGACCGGTTGGTCGGGTACGCGAGACGCAACCACAGCGTCCAACGCGACATCGTGCTTGCGATCGACCAGTCGGGCTCGATGGCGGAGTCGGTGGTGTACGCGTCGCTGTTCGGCGCGGTGCTCGGGTCGATCCGCACGCTGCGGACCAGCCTGGTCGTCTTCGACACAGCGGTGGTCGACCTGACCGATCAGCTCGAGGATCCGGTCGACGTACTGTTCGGGACTCAGCTCGGCGGCGGGACGGACATCAACCGCGCGCTCGCCTACTGCGAGGAGCTGGTCACCAAACCGGCCGAGACCGTACTGGTGCTGATCTCGGACCTGTACGAGGGCGGCGTCCGCGAGGAGATGCTCCGTCGCGCCCGCACCCTGACCGAGTCCGGTGTCCAGGTGATCGCCCTGCTGGCGTTGGCCGACTCCGGTACGCCGTCCTACGACCCGGAGAACGCGGCCGCGCTGACGGCCCTCGGCATCCCGACCTTCGCCTGCACCCCGGACCGCTTCCCCGACCTGATGGCCGCAGCCATCCGCCACGAAGACATCACCACGTGGGCCGCCACCAACCTGTCCTGAAAGGAACGCTTTATGACGACAGTCGAGCTGACCCGCTTCCGGGTGCTGCCCGAGAAGACCGCGGAACTGCTCGCGGCCCGCGCCGACATGCTGACGGACTTCACGTCCGATCGCGCGGGGTTCCTCGGCGCTCGCCTCGTGCAACTCCCGGACAACGAGTGGCTCGACATCGTCGAGTGGGCGAGCCCGGAGGACTTCGCCGCGTCGCGGGACAAGGGCGGGAACCTTCCCGGCATCGCCCGGTTCTTCGCCGCGATCGACTCGCTGGTCACGGCCGAGGAGGGCACGCTCGCCGTCGACGAGCCGTAATCCGCCTGACAGTGGGCGGAGCGGGTGCGACCGTGGGCGGCATGGAGATCACGGAGATCCCGCCGCACGAGTACACACGGGCGGCGGAGTTGTGGGAGGCGTCGGTGCGGGCGACGCATGACTTCGTCACCGAGGCGGATCTGGACGTGTTCCGGCCGTTGGTACGGGCGTCGTTCGGGGAGATGCCCCAGCTGGCGGGTCTCCGCGCCGACGAGGGGTTGCTGATCGGCTTCATCGGCGTCGCCGAAGGGAACGTCGAGATGCTGTTCCTGGACCCGGCGTACCGAGGGCAGGGCGGTGGGAGTCTGCTGCTCGCGCATGCCTTCCGCGAGTTCGCCGCTACCGCGGTCGACGTGAACGAGCAGAACCCGCAGGCCGTCGGGTTCTACGAGCATCACGGCTTCCGAACGGTGTCCCGGAGCGAGCACGACACGACGAACAAGCCGTACCCGATCCTGCACATGAAGCTAGCCGGCTAGTTCGAGGATGTCGATCGGGGTGTTCGGGTCGGCCTCGGCGAAGCGGAGAGCCCACTGGACGGCCTCCTGCTTGGAGTCGACGCGGATGATCGAGACCCCGGCGACGAGCTCCTTGGTCTCGGTGAACGGTCCGTCCATGACGCGCGGCTCGCCGGGGCGGGGGAACGTCACCCGGGCGCCGCGGGCGCTCGGCATCAGCCCCTCGGCGACGAGCAGTACGCCGGCCTGGCGCATCTCCTCGAGAACCGCGTCCGCCCGGGCCAGCATCTCCGGGTCCGGCGGGTTCCCGGCCTCGAGGTTGTCGTTGGTCTTGTGAAGCAGCATGTACCTCATACGGCAGACCTTAGTGCCGTCCAGAACGCCGGCGGGATCTCATGGTCCATCCACCCGGCGACCTCGGTGATCTCCCGCGGGCTCCGCGCCCCGACCACGACCGCCGGTACGGCGGGATGCGTGAGTGGGAACTGGACCGCAGCGGCCAGCAACGGTACGTCGTACTCCCGGCACAGCTCACGGAGTCGGGCGATCCGCTCCAGCAACGCAGGTGGCACTCGGGCGTACCCGTGTGGTGCGCCGTCCGCGGTGTCAGCCAGTACGCCGCCCTGGAACACGCCGGCCGCGAGCACACTCACGCCGTACTTCTCGCAGAGCGGTAGTAGCTCGTCGGCCCCGGACTGGTCGAGCAGCGTGTACCGGCCCGCGAGCAGGATGCAATCGGGTCCGTCCGCGCCCGTCTCGCTGAGGAACCGGGCCGCGACGTCCGCGTGGTTCACACCGAGCGAGATCGCGCGGATCGTGCCGCGCCCGCGCAGCTCGGCCAACGCCCGCAGCGCCTCGGTCGACGCGGTCAGGTAGTCGAGGTCGGGGTCGTGGATGTGCAGGACGTCGATCCGGTCGATGCCCATCCGCTTCAGACTCGCCTCGAACGACCGCATCACCGCGCCGTACGAATAGTCCAGCCGGGGACCGAGGCCCGGCGGCGGGTCCGCCCAGATCGGCTGGATGTCCGGCCCGCCGGGCTCGATCAGCCGGCCCACCTTGCTGCAGAGCACGAAGTCGTCCCGCGGCCGCCCGCGCAGCGCGAGCCCGGCCCGCTGCTCCGAGACGCCGTAGCCGTACACAGGTGCGGTGTCGAAGAGCCGGACACCGAGCTTCCAGGCACAGTCGATGGTCGCGATCGCCTGCGACTCCGGAACCGCGGCGAACATCCCGCCGATGGAGGCCAGTCCCAGTCCCAGCCTGCTCACCGTCAACCCTGTCCGCCCCAGCTCCACACTCCGCATGCCGACGACCCTAGGAGTTGCCGCCGACAGAAACCGGGTCTTCCCCCCGGCCGGTCCGCACGGCACCATGCGGAGATGGGTGAGATCGCGGAGCGGTACCGGCGGCGCGCCGAGGCGTTCGAGCGGAAGGTCGCGGCGGTACGGCCGGAACAGTGGGACAACCCGTCGCCGTGCGAGCTCTGGACGGCCAAGGACGTGGTCGACCACATCGTCACGATGCACGGGGTGATGCTGCTACCGGTCGCCCGCAAGCTCGAGGCGTCCGACGACCCGTTGACGGCGTTCCAGGAGGCGCGGGCGGCGGTCGAGGACGTCCTGGAGGACCCGGTGCTCGCGCTGACCGAGACCGACACCCCGAGCGGACGGATGACCGCGGAGCGGCACGTCGACGAGGTGGTCTCCGACGACCTGGTCCTGCACGGCTGGGACCTGGCCCGGGCCACCGGTCAGGACGAGACGATGGATCCCGTCGATGTGGAGCGGATCTGGGCCAGTACGGCGGCCATCCCGGCCGAGGTGATGCAGCAGTTCCGTACGCCCGGCGCCTTCGGGGAGGGGATCGAGGTGTTCGGTCCGGAGGTCGAGGTCTCTGTTGACGCGCCGCTCCAGGACCGTCTACTGGGTCTGATCGGCCGTCAGCCGTAGCAGGTCGCTCGGGGCGTAGTAGACCTCTGGTGTGGCGCACAGCGGCGCGCTGAGGAGCTGTCTGGGGTGCGACATGAGCAGTGCGTGTCCTTGCGCGACAGCCGGCTCGAGATACTCGTGCCCCGGCAGGTCCGCCACGGCAGTCCGGCAGCCGAGCGCCATACCCTCGAACAGCGCCGTCGTCGACACGCCGACCTGGTACGTCGCGGAGGCCAGCAGGTCCAAGGTGCTCCCGCCGGTCGACAACTGCACGCCGGCCGGAACGGTGTAGTCCGACGCGTGCTCACTGGGGTGCGGCCGGAACAGCACCTCCAGCTCCGGATGCTCCTTCGCGACGGACTCGGCCACATGCAGCAGCTCGGCACCGACCGTGCCCTGCGACAGGAACACGACCCGGTGCGGATTCTTCTCCGTCGCACGCGGCAGGTACGACGTCCCGACGATCTCCGTCGTCATGCCGGCCGGGAGGTCGGCGACGGTGGTCCAGTACGACCCGAAGCACCAGAGCTCGTCCGGCTGATCGGCGACCACCGGCCGGCCGGGGTAGCTGTAGCCGAGGTGGAACGGGCTGATCGCCCCGTGCTGCAGCTCGACCACCCGGATTCCGAGATCCCGCGCGGCGCCGACGATGTGCTGGTGGAAGTAGGCGACCACGACGTACACGGTCTTGATCCGGTGCCGCCGCAGCAGGGCGCGGTAGAGGGCCCGCAGTCGCAGATGTTTGGGCACCTCCCGGGCCACGAGAGCGCCGATCGGAACTGAGATCCCGGTCAGGTCGCGGAGCGCTTCGCTGACTCCGCGGTCGTCGGCGGATCGCTCGTGCAGCGCTCCCGCCGCGGAGGTGAAGAAGTCGAGGTTCCGGCTGCCGGGCAGGGGTGTCCCGTTGATGCCGGAGTCGAGGATCAGCGCCGACGGGCCGAGCGCGGCTCGGAGCTCGTCGGTGTAGATCTCGACACCGTTCGGTTTCCGCGGGTGCGGGACGACGAGCGAGTCGTAATGCCCGACGAACGGGCTGCGCGTGACCAGTCCGGTGACGTGCCTGCCGACCAGGCTTGCCTTGTCGTACGACGAGCGCCGTACCGGATGCGGTGCTCCGTGAATGCCGCTGCGGCGGGTCAGCTCATGGAAGACACGCATCCGGATGATCGGCCACGGGTGCGCGCTCTTGATCCGCCACTCGAGCAGACTCAGATCCCGCTCCACCTGCCAGATCGCCCGGCACAGGCCCGCCACCGTCGGGCCCACGCCCGGCGCCGTGCCGTTCCCGGTACTCGTCATGGTTGATCCCCACTATGCCCGCGAGACTGCCGACCCCTGAGAAGAACCGGCGGACCGCCTTCAGCAGGTGCGTCCTCCGGCCGAGCAGGAGCCCGGTAAGGGCGAACCCGATCGCCGAGATCACCCGGGCCGAAGCATAGGCCAGAACGAGCAGATAGCTGATCGCACCCGGGCGGATCAGCAACCGGCTGATCGTGTCGCCGCTGCCGGACCGGAACGCACGGCGTACCAGCCAGCTCAGAGTGGTCCGGCCGACGGGCACCTCCTCGGAGATCACCGCCTCCTCGCACCAGACGATGCGGAAGCCTGCCCGGTGCACCCGGAGGAAGAAGTGCAGGTCGCTGGAGCCGGTGTAGCGGAACGCGGGATGGAAGCCGGGCGTCACCCTGTGGTAGACCCGCCGGCTGACCAGCGTGTTGTTCGTGTACGCCTTGCGCAGTTCCACACCGGTCGCGTGCCGGCCCGTCGAGTCGTGGACGTCGCTGTAGTTGTTCCACACCGGTGCGCCGTCCGGAAGGTTGCCCTTGACCGGACCGGTGACCACGTCGGCGCCAGTGGCCTCCCAGGCGCGCAGGAGCGACGCCAGCCACCCGGGCGGCGCGACCTCGTCGTCGTCCACGAAGATCAGCGCGTCGTCGTTCCAGCACAGCTCCACCGACCGCTCCCGCGCGAACGGGATCCCCGGCTCTGGCTCCACCACCGACTCGATCGGGTACGGCGTCCCCTCGCCGAACTCCTCGAGCACCCGAGCCGCCGACCCGTCGGCGTCGTTGTCGACCACCACGATCCGGATCCTGTAGTCGGATTCCTCCGGAAGTTCCTGGGCCTGCAGGCTGGTCAGCAGGGCGTGCAACAGAGCAGGTCGCCTGAAGGTGATTACCGCAATGGCGACGCTGGTGGTCATGGCGCCTGAGACTATCGGTCCCCACCAACCCACCACCATCCAGTCGGCGTGTGAAGTACCCCCCAGCCTCACTCAGCTCAGCGGGTGAAGGAGCCACAAAGGGCACCGCTGCGCGGCGGCAGTGCCATCGGCCGCCTCCGGCGGCACCCGCGGCGGGTGTCACGGAGAGTGTCATCGGCGCGACCACCGCGGCCCTGTTCTACTCGTCGCGCGCTCCACCACCCACAGAATCCGTCAAACGAATGACCGTGTCGCCACTACGGTGTGTACGCATGGCCTAGCCCTGGCTGCGTCGACCAGCTGTACCTGGAGGTACAGTTTTGGGGTGGAGACGGTGGAGCGGTTGATTCGCAGTACTCAGGAGCTGTTGTGGGAGCGGGGGTATGTGGGGACCAGTCCCAAGGCGATTCAGCGGGCGGCCGATGCGGGGCAGGGGAGTATGTATCACCACTTCACCGGGAAGGCTCAGCTGGCGCGCGCGGCGATCGAGCGGTCGGGGGCTGAGCTGCGGGAAGCCGCCGAGGACCAGTTCAGCGGCAGCGGTACGGCGACCGAACGGATCAGCGGGTACCTGGAGCGGGACCGGGAGGTACTGCGGGGGTGCCGGATCGGGCGGTTGACCTCGGACCCGGACGTGATGGCCGACCCTGAGCTGCGCGCACCGATCGACGAGACCTTCACCTGGCTGCGCGCCCGGCTCGCCGAGATTGTTGCTGAGGGCATGCGCAACGGCGAGTACCCTGGCTCACTGGACCCCGAGCAGACGGCGGCTACCATCGCCGCCGTCCTGCAGGGTGGTTATGTGCTGGCCCGGGCGGCGGGTTCCGTGGAGCCGTTCGAGCTGGCGGTGAAGGGTTTGATCAACCTGTTGCCGGAGGGTACGAAGTGAAGTTCGGTGCGGTGTTCCCTCAGCTCGAGATCGGTGCGGACCCGACGGTGGTGCGCGACTGGGCGACGACGGTGGAGCGGGCCGGGTACAGCCACGTGCTCGCCTACGACCATGTGCTCGGCGCGGATCCGGCGAACAGGCCGGGCTGGACCGGCTACACCGACAAGTCCTTGTTCCATGAGGTTTTCGTGCTGTTCGGGTACTTCGCGGCGATCACCACCGAGCTCGAACTCGTCGTCGGCGTCCTGGTGCTCCCGCAGCGCCAGACCGCGCTGGCCGCGAAGCAGGCGGCCGAGGTGGACGTCCTGAGCGGCGGCCGGTTGCGGCTCGGCGTCGGCATCGGCTGGAACCAGGTCGAGTACCAAGCCCTCGGTGTGCCGTTCAAGCAGCGCGGCGCTCTGCTCGAGGAGCAGGTCGACGTACTGCGCAAGCTGTGGTCGGAGCCGGTCATCTCCTACGACGGGAAGTTCCACCAGATCGTGGAAGCGGGGCTCAACCCGCTGCCGCGCCGGCAGATCCCGGTCTGGTTCGGCGGCGGTGCGGACGCCGTACTGCGTCGTACCGGGCGGATCGGTGACGGGTGGATGCCGCAAGGCCCGCCTGACGACACAGCGCGGGCGCAGTTGGAGACGATCCGGGCAGCGGCTGTCCAGGCAGGTCGCGATCCCGCGCAGATCGGCTTCGAGGCCAGGCTCACGCTCGGCAACGTGCCCGAGCAGGACTGGCGGGCGTACGTCGACAGTTGGCGCGAGCTCGGTGCGACCCACCTGACCGTCAACACGATGAACATGGGCCTGTCGAAGCCCGAGGACCACGCCGAGGTCCTGCGCGACGTCCTGCCGAGACTCAGCTAGCCCAGGGAGTGTTCGCGGTCGAGCCGCGGATCACCAGTGGGCACGGCAGGCTGACGATCTCGGTCGGCCGGTCCGGGTCGGCGATCCGGCCGCGGAGCAGGTCGATGCCGGTCTGGACGATCGCATGCACCGGCTGCTCGACCGAGGTCAGATCGAACGACTCCCAGGCGGCGAGTTCGGTGTTGTCGAAGCCGATCAGCCAGACGTCGTCGGGCACCTTGGCGCCGATCGCTCGCGCACCGTCCAGGATGCCGAACGCGAGCAGGTCGGTGACGGTGTAGATCGCGGTCGGCGGTCTCCGCTTCGACAGCAGTTGTCGCGCGGCCGCGTGACCGTCCGCATGCGGAACCCCGACCGAGACGACGTTGCTGGGCTTGATCTTGACTCCCCCGTCGGTGAGCGCGGCGCGGAAGCCGAGGTCGCGATCCCGCGAAGTGTTCCCGGTGTGGGTCAGGGTGACCAGACCGATGTCGGTGTGGCCGGCCTCGACCAGGTACCGGCCGGCGTCGTACGCGCCCTGCCAGTTGTCGCCGACCACTTGATCACAGTCGAGGCCGTCGATGCCGCGATGCAGCAGCACGGTCGGTGTCCCCGAGGCGAGTGCCATCGTGTGCAGCTTCGAGTCGTACGTCGCCGACGTGAGCAGGAAGCCGTCGACCAGGCGCTGGTGCAGGACGTCGGCGATCGTCTCCTCGGGGTCGTGCTCGATGTTCCACAAGATCATGTGCAGCCCGACCGAGCTGAGCACCCGGCCGATCTCGTCCAGCAGCTCGGCATGGAACGGGCTGGTCACCCGGGTCATGAAGACGCCGATCGTGTCGGTCCGCCCGGTCTTCATCGCGCGGGCCAACGCGTTCGGCGTGTAGTTCGCGTCCTTCAGCACCTGCAGCACCCGGGCCCTGGTCTCCGGGTTGACCTTCGGATTGTTGGTCAGCACCCGTGAAACCGTCGCCTGGGACACCCCCGCCAGCCGGGCCAGATCCCTGCTCGTCGGTGGTCGCGCCATGACTCCGCCTCCCCTCGTAGTCCAAATGCTGAACCCTACTCAAGAGTGTCGCCACTCGCCGTTGACCTCTGGTTCAGCACTGTGTATACGTATTCAATTGTATACGTATTCATCCCTCGTGGATGGGAGATTCCGGTGCAGACACAACTCTCCAACCTGAGCCGCCGCAGGTTTCTCGCCGGACTGACGGGACTCGCTGCCGGTGGGGTACTCGCCGGCTGCGGTGGCAACGGCAACGCAGGTGGTGGTGGAGGCAAGAACGGCCTGACCTTCCTGAACTGGGAGCAGGTCAAGGGCAATCCGCTCGAGCAGGCCATTCAGGCCTTCGAGAAGGAGTCGGGGACGAAGGTCACCATCCAGCCCGCGGTGACCACGGAGTACGACACCAAGATGCGCACGCTGATCGCGGGTGGCAGCCCGCCGGACGTGATGCGGATCAACGACGACTTCGTCCGCGGCTTCTCCACCCAGGGAGCGCTGCTGGACCTCAACCCGTACATCGAGAAGGACAAACTCGACACGTCGGCGTTCGCCAAGGAGACGTATGAGTTCCCGAAGCAGCCGGACGGTTCGCACACCGCCTGGGTGCTCGGCTACGAACCCCGGCTGATCTTCTACAACGCCGATCTCTTCAAGCAGGCCGGCGTACCGCTGCCGCCGACGACCTGGTCGCCGGACGGCTGGACCTGGGCCGATTTCGCCGACCGGGCGAAGAAACTCACCGACCCGGCCAAGAAGCAGTACGGCGCTCTGGTCTATCTGGACACCGGCTACGAGCAGACGTTCACGGTCAACCATGGCAGCCAGACCGGCATCTTCTCCCCCGACGGGACGAAGTTCACCCTGCCGGACGCCAAGGAGGTCGAAGCGTTGCAGTGGGCAACGGATCTGACCTGCAAGGACAAGGTCCAGCCGCCGTGGTCCGCACTGCAGCAGGACAACGCGGAGACGCAGATGTTCGCGCAGGGCAAGCTCGCGATGATGTTCGCGACCTTCGGCACCGTGCCGTACCTGCGGACCACGGTCAAGGACTTCACCTGGGATGTCGCGGCTCCGCCGGCCGATGTCGAGCAGAAGACCGAGTCCAGTGTGATCGTGTTCTGCATTCCGAAGAAGGCGAAGAACCCGGACCAGGCGTGGGAGCTGCTCAAGTACCTGGCCAGTGAGGAAGGCGGGAAGACCTTGCTGCAGGGCGGCGCCTTCACGCCGATCAACAACAAGGCCGCGGCCCAGTTGGCGCCGAACGGGAAGATGCCCGCGCACATCGGGCTGTTCGCCGAGGCGGCCAAGCACCTGACCGCGACCAACCAGACCAAGAACACGCTCGGCGCCCGCGAACTGTACCGGCCCGCGCTGGATCAGGCCTACAACTGTGAGAAGCCGGTCGGCGACGTGCTGAGTCAGATCAAACCACAGGTGGAGAACGCCTTGAAGGGTTGATGTCGATGGCAACGACAACACCAACAAGGACCCCGGTGGCCGCGGCCCCGATACCGAATCATCAGCCCGAGATCCGCCGGGCCCGCCGGAAGGCGAACCTGGTCGGGTGGTTGTTCATCAGTCCGATCGTGGTCGGAGTGGTGGCCTTCCAGTTCTTCCCGATCCTGGTCTCGATCGGGGCCTCGCTGACCGACTGGAACGGCATCTCGGCGCCGAAGTTCGTCGGGTTCCGCAACTTCACCGAGCTGTTCGGCAACGACCCGCTGTTCATCCAGACGTTCAAGAACACGATCTACTTCACGCTGGCGAGCATTCCGCTCACGATCGGGATCGGCCTGGTGCTGGCACTGCTGTGTGCCCGGCCGATCCGCGGCGTCGCGTTCTTCCGGACGGCGTACTTCGCGCCGTACGTGACGAACGTAGTGGCGATCGGGTTCGTCTGGTTCTGGTTCTTCCAGCCGGACAACGGCGTGGTGAACGGGCTGCTCGACCAGATCGGCATCCCCGGGCCGCAGTGGTTGTCGAGCTCCACCTGGGCGATGCCGGCCGTGATCATGGTCAGTGTCTGGCAAGGCATCGGGTACCCGATGATCATCCTGCTCGCGGGGCTGCAGGGTCTGCCGGCGGAGTACTTCGAATCCGCGAAGATCGACGGCGCCGGAGCGTTCCAGCGGTTGCGGTTCATCACGCTGCCGCTGCTGACGCCGCACTTCCTGTTCCTGCTGATCACGCAGTTCATCACGTCGTTCCAGGTGTTCGGCCTGATCTACGTGATGACCAAGGGCGGGCCCGGCCACGCCACCAGCGTCTACATCTTCAACATCTACCAGAACGCGTTCGGCTTCGGGAAGGTCGGCTACGCCTCGGCGATGGCGTGGATCCTCTTCGCGGTGATCGCGGCCGTCACGTTCCTGCAGTGGAAGTTCCAGAAGAGGTGGGTGTTCTACTCATGAGACTGGTGAGCAAGACCTCGCAGTACGTCGTGATGTCGCTGTTCGCGGTGGTCTTCCTGGCGCCGCTGGTCTGGATGATCAGCGCGTCGCTGCGGCCGGAGGCGAAGGTGCTGTCGGTGCCGCCGCAGTTCCTGCCCACCGACGCGCAGTGGGACAACTACCGGCAGGTCTTCGAGCTGATCCCGGTGTTCCTCTGGAACAGCGTCAAACTGGCCGGGCTGAACGTGGTCGGCATCCTGATCGTCGCGTCGATGGCGGGCTACGCGTTCGCGCGGTTGCGGTTCGCCGGCCGGGACGCGGCGTTCATGGTGCTGCTGGCCACCTCGATCATCCCGGGCATCGCCTACCTGATCCCGCAGTACATCGTGTTCCGCCAGATCGGCTGGGTGGACACGCAGTACCCGCTGTGGGTGCCGAAGGTGCTCACACCGGTGTTCGCGACGTTCCTGATGCGGCAGTCCTTCCTGACCATCCCGCAGGAACTCGAGGACGCGGGCAAGATCGACGGGGCGTCCACGTTCGGCATCTACTGGCGGATCATGCTGCCGCAGACCAAGCCGGCGCTGGCCGCGATCGGGGTGTTCACCTTCCTCGAGTCGTGGAACGACCTGTTCGGTCCGCTGATCTACATCAATTCCGAGAACCTGCAGACGCTGCCGGTGGCGCTGGCCCAGTTCCAGGGCGAGTACTTCACCCAGATCAGTCTGCTGATGTGCGGGGCGACCGTCTCGGTGGTCCCCGTCATCGTCGTCTTCCTCTTTGCGCAGCGCTATTTCATCCAGGGCATCACGATGACAGGAATGAAGGGGTGAGCACCGTGCCGGAGCGGCTCGTTGCCATGCAGATCGGAGCGGTTTCGTTCGTCGACGAAGGCGTCGACCAGACACTGGACATCCTGGCCGACCGGGGCGCGGTCAACGCGCTGTTCCTGGCCACACCGACCTGGACCCGGGGCACCGGCGGGCGCCAGATCCCCGGGCACCCGATTCCCGACCACGGCGTCTCCGAGTACGACCTCGGCTGGGTCGGCGGCAACTACGCGACGCCGCATCCGCAGTACTACGCCAACACCGCGCTCGGCTCGGTCGGCCGGGCGCCCGAGCATCCCGAGCTCGACCTGCTCGGCGAGGTCATCCCGAAGGCCCGTGAGCGCGGGATCAAGTCGTTCGCCTGGATGGAGGAGAGCGGTGGCGCCCGCGAGCTGCGGACCTACCCGAACTTCGCCAAGGTGCTCGAGGTGGACGCGTGGGGCCGTCCGGGCCGCCGGCCGTGCTTCAACAACCCGGACTACCGCAACTGGCACCTCGGGTTCGTCGAGGACTACGTGCAGAGCTACGAGCTCGACGGTCTGGCCTGGTGCTCGGAGCGGCCCGGCCCGCTGAACATGCTGATGCAGGGGACCGTCGAGGTGGCCGAGATCGGCTGCTTCTGCCGGCACTGCCAGCAGATCGCCCGCGACCGCGGGATCGATGTCGACCGCGCGATGCGCGGCTACCGCGAGCTGGTCGAGTGGAACCAGCGCGTCGGTGCCGGCGAGCGTCCGGTCGACGGCGCGTTCGTCACGTTCTGGCGGATCCTGCTGAACTTCCCCGAAGTGCTGTCCTGGCAGAACCTGTGGACCGAGAGCCAGCGGCAGTTGTACCGCGACATCTACGGCGTCGCCAAGGCGATCTCGCCAGAGGTGCAGGTCGGCTGGCACGTCTACCACAACATCTCGTTCAGCCCGTTCTACCGGGCCGACCAGGACTACACCGAGATGGCGAAGTTCTCCGACTTCATCAAGGTCGTCATCTACAACAACTGCGCGGGCCCGCGGTTCTTCACCTGGGTGAAGAGCATCTGTGGCTCGCTGTTCGCCGACGCCGAGCCCGAGGACGTCTATCCGTTGATGATGAAGCTGCTGCAGCTCGACGAGGGTGCGTACGAGAAGCTGCCGCAGACGGGCTTCACCGCGGACTACGTACGGCGCGAGACCGAGCGGGCCGTCGCCGGAGTCGGTGGCCAGAGCAAGATCTACCCGGGCATCGACATCGACATCCCGGTCGGCGTCGCCAAGCAGCGCGGGCTGGAGAAGCCGCGTGACGTCGGCACCAAGATCAACTGGGACGACAACGAGGGTGAGCTGACCGCGTGCACCCGCGAGTCCGTGCGGGACGCGACCCTGGCCGCGTTCGAGGGAGGCGCGGAGGGCGTCGTACTGAGTCGCAAGTACTCCGAGATGCTGCTGGAGAACGTGTCGGGCGCCGGCGACGCGATCCGGAGTCTCAAGTGACGGTGCCCTGGTACCAGCGCACGTTGCGCTGGGCGCAGACCAACCTGACCGAGAAGGACCCGGCCCGGTACGACGCCGACTGGTGGCGCGAGCACTGGCGTCGTACCCGGGTGCAGGGCGTGATCGTCAACGCGGGCGGGATCGTCGCGTACTACCCGAGCAAGTTCGAGCTGCAGCACCGGGCCGAGTTCCTCGGCGATCGCGACCTGTACGGCGAGATCGTCGAGCTGGCCAAGCAGGACGGGCTGACCGTGCTGGCCCGGATGGACTCCAACCGGGCCCACCAGCCCTTGTACGACGCCCATCCGGACTGGTTCGCGGTCGATGCCGACGGCAACCCCCACCGGGCCGGGAAGCTGTACGTCGCCTGCGTCACCGGCCCGTACTACCGGGAGTTCCTCACCGGGATCCTCGAGGAGATCATCGAACGGACCGCGCCGGACGGGATCACCGACAACAGCTGGAGCGGTCTCGGCCGGGACACGATCTGCTACTGCCCGAACTGCCGGGACAGCTTCGGCCAGGACCTCCCCACCGGCGTGGACTGGGCCGACCCTGTGTACCGGCAGTGGATCCGGTGGAGTTACGACCGGCGGCTGGCGGTGTGGGACCTGAACAACGAGGTGACCCGCCGGGCCGGCGGTCCGGACTGCCTGTGGATCGGCATGAACGGTGGCGAGGTCGTTGCCCAGAGCAAGCGGCTGCGGGACGACGTGGAGATCTGCAAGCGCGCCTCGATCTTCATGCTCGACTCGCAATGGCGGCACGACGAGTCCGGCTTCCAGGCCAACTCCGACAGCGGCAAGCGGCTGCACGGCCTGCTCGGCTGGGACACGCTGATCCCGGAGAGCACCGCCATGTACGACGCGGGCACGCCGACGTTCCGGCTCGGGAGCAAGCCCGCGCCGGAGGCGCGGATGTGGGCGGTCGAGGGATTCGCCGGTGGCATCCAGCCGTGGTGGCACCACATCGGTTCGGTGCACGAGGACCGGCGGCAGTACGCGACCGCCGAGCCGCTGTTCGGCTGGCACGAGGAGAACGATCGATACCTGGTGAACCGCAAGCCGGTCGCCACGGTCGGGCTGCTGTGGAGTCAGCGGAGCGTGGACTTCCACGGCAAGGCCGATCCGGAGACCACCAGCTGGTTGCCGTACCGCGGCTGGGTCGACGCACTGGTCCGGGCGCGCATCCCGTACCTGCCGGTGCACGAGGTCGACCAGCGGTTCGCGGTGATCGTCGTACCGAATGTCGGGGTGCTGACCGACGAGCAGTGCGTGGCGCTGCGCGAGTACGTCGATGGTGGCGGGCGGCTCGTGGTCACCGGTGAGTCGAGCCTGTACGACGAGTGGGGCGATCGGCGCGACGACTTCGCGCTGGCCGACCTGCTCGGCGTCCATCACCAGGGCAAGACGCTCGAGGCCGGCAAGGTCGACTGGGAGACGTACGCCGCGCACACGTACCTGCGGATCGAGGACCGAGTGATCGCGGACGGCTTCGACGACACCGACGTACTGCCGTTCGGCGGGCAGTTGGAGGTGGTCGCGGCGTCCGGAGCGGCGGTGACGTACGTGCCGCCGTTCCCGATCTATCCGCCGGAGAAGTCGTGGATGTCGGAGTCGCGGACCGACGTACCCGTGGTGGTGCTCGGCGAGCAGACGGCGTACCTGGCGGCGGATCTCGACCGGATGTACGCGCAGTACCACCACCCGGATCACGGTCGGTTGCTGGCGAACCTGGTCCGGTGGGCCGCCCGGGACGACATCCCGCTGCAGGTGGAGGGAGCCGGCGTACTCGACTGCCAGGTCTACCGGCAGGACGATGCGCTCGTGCTGCACCTGGTCAATCTGGATCAGGGCGGCGCGTGGCGTGGGCGGCTGGAGGAGCTGACACCGGCCGGGCCGTTCACCGTCCGGATCCGGGGGACCGGCGACCACGCCCGCTTCCTGGTCGCGGGCGGGGAGGCGGAGGTGAAGACCGAGGACGGCTGGATTACGGTCGAGGTGGCGAGGATCGCCGATCACGAGGTCGTGGTTGTGACTGAGAGGAAGTGAGTTCGTGGCAGTCGAGGTCATCGGTGCACGGCGCGCGCGGTACGACGAGATCCTGACCGAGCGCGCGCTCGGCCTGATCGAGCGGTTGCACCGCGAGTACGACGGGCGGCGGCGCGAGCTGCTCGACCGTCGCCGGGAGCGGGTCGCCGAGATCGCCGCCGGCGGATCGCTGGGATTCCTGGCGGAGACCAAGGACGTCCGGGACGACCCGGACTGGCGGGTCGCCGCGGCCGCGCCGGGGCTGGTCGACCGGCGGGTGGAGATCACCGGGCCGACCGACCGGAAGATGACGATCAACGCCCTGAACTCGGGCGCCAAGGTCTGGCTGGCCGACCAGGAGGACGCGAACACGCCGACCTGGGACAACGTGGTCGGCGGCCAGCTGAACCTGCTCGACGCGATCACCCGCACGATCGACTTCAGCACCGATGCCAAGAGCTACGCCCTGAAGCCGGACGACGAACTGGCCACCATCGTCGTCCGGCCGCGGGGCTGGCACCTGCCGGAGAAGCACCTCCTGGTCGACGGCGAGCGGACGTCGGGGGCGCTGGTGGACTTCGCGCTCTACCTCGCCGCCTCCGGGCAGCTGCAGATCGATCGCGGCCAGGGACCGTACTTCTACCTGCCGAAGATGGAGTCGCACCTGGAGGCGCGGCTCTGGAACGACGTGTTCGTGACGGCTCAGGAGGAGCTCGGCATCCCGCGCGGGACGATCCGGGCCACCGTGCTGATCGAGACGTACCCGGCCGCGTTCGAGATGGAGGAGATCCTCTACGAGCTGCGCGAGCACTCGGCCGGTCTGAACGCGGGGCGCTGGGACTACATGTTCAGCGTGATCAAGACGCACCGGACCCGGGGCGCCGACTTCCAGTTGCCGGACCGCAACAGCGTCACGATGACGGTCCCGTTCATGCGGGCCTACACCGAGCTGCTGGTGCGGACCTGTCACAAGCGCGGCGCGCACGCGATCGGCGGGATGGCGGCGTTCATCCCGAGCAAGGACCCGGCGGTGAACGAGCAGGCGTTCGCGAAGGTCGAGGCGGACAAGACGCGCGAGGCCGGCGACGGGTTCGACGGCTCGTGGGTCGCGCACCCCGGGATGGTCGAGACCTGCCGGACCGTCTTCGACTCGGTGCTCGGCTCGTCGCCGAACCAGGTGGGTAAGCTCCGCGAGGATGTCCAGGTGACGGCCGAACAGTTGCTCGACGTCGCGTCGACACCCGGTGAGGTGACCGAGGCCGGGCTGCGGAACAACATCAGCGTTGCGATCCAGTACCTGGCCGCGTGGCTGGAAGGGACCGGCGCGGTCGGGATCTTCAACCTGATGGAGGACGCGGCGACGGCCGAGATCTCCCGGTCCCAGATCTGGCAGTGGCGCCTCAACGGCGTCGTACTGGACACCGGGGAGACCGTCACGACCGAGTTGGTCGAGCGGATCGCCGACGAGGAGATCCTGAAACTCGACCAGTACCTGCGCTACCAGTCCGCGCGAGCGTTGTTCCTGGAGGTCGCGAACTCCGAGGACTACGTCGACTTCCTGACCATCCCCGCCTACGAGCGCTTCGACTGAGCCCGCTGGGAAGGGCTGACTCATGAGCGTGTGGGTTGGCCTACCGCAGGCGATGGGCTAACCCGCCGTCTCGTGGGTCAACCCAGGAGACGGGCGGGTGCCGGGGCGGTGGGGGCGCGTCGGCTGGGCCCGCTGGGATGGGTTGACTCATGAGCGTGTGGGTTGGCCAACGGCAGGCGATGGGCTAACCCGCCGTCTCGTGGGTCAACCCAGGAGACGGGCGGGGGCCGGGGCGGTGGGGGTGATGGGTTTGGGGAGTGGGGCTCATCGGATCGGGTGGGCTGCACTCCCCGAACGGGCTAGTGGGATCGCTCGGGTGGGTTGACGTTGACGGTGGGGATGCCGCCGCCTGCTCGGGCGATGATCGCGAGGGACGGCTCGCTGGTCGGGTTGCTCTCGCGGTGGACGGTGAACGCCGGGACATGGATGAAGTCCCCGGCGACGGCGTCCAGGTATTCGTCGCTGCCCTCGAACTCCATGCGCAGGACGCCGGAGACGATGTAGAGGCTGCTCTCGTTCTTGTCGTGGTGATGCCAGCCGGAGATCGCTCCGGGGTCGGTGATGACCTTCCCGGCCCAGAGGATCGGCAGCTCGAACGCCCGCATCCGCAGCATTCCCGACGTCGGATCGGCGGCCACCAACTCCCCGGCCCGAATGACCCGAATCGGCTGACCCATGGCACCAGTCTGCCTCTGCTGGAGCTGATCCCGCCACCTGGTCAGCGCGTAGGGTGCGAGGATGGCGAGCGTTGTGTTGCGGGTCCGGCTGACGAGCGGTGACCACCTCGATGTCACCTACGAGGAGTCTGCTGCGGCCGATGAAGACGAAGTTGCCGAGCACGCCGTCGTGGCCCTCACGGCCGACAGCGGCATGCTTCGGTGCAGACATGGCGACCGGCTTCTCGTGCTGTACGCGCGGGGAGTCGCCGCGATCGAGATCGCGCCGCGGGGTGCGGTCCTGTAACCGCTGAGTGCGCCCGGATGCCCTGGCGCCGACTCGCCAGGGTATCCGGGTCCGTTCAGCGCTTGGCGGGGTAGGCGGCGTCGACTTCGACCTCGACGAGCCAGCCCGTCACCGGGAGGTTCTCGATCTCCAGGGCGAAGCGGGAGGGGCGGGACTTGTTGACCACGAACGGCTTGGCGGGTGGCGCCGTACCGAGTGGGACCGGGACGTACTGACCGGTGGTGAGGTCGGTGTTGGCGAAGTACTGGCGGTAGGCGCGGTTCCAGCCGGCGAAGTCGGCGGTGGTGGCGCCGGCGGGGTTCTGCAGGAAGACGCGCATCGTGTAGACGTCGGCGTACGAGAGACCCACCGCTTGGAGGTTCTCGCCGATGCGGCGGAGCACGTTGATGCCTTGGGCCTCGGTGATGGTGACCCCGGCGGGCAGGGCGCCGCCGGGGAAGACGATGGTGTCGACGTACGACGCTTCGGACCCGGCGGGAGCGTCCGTATTCAGGGCCGTCGGGCCGATGCCGCTGGTCTTGTAGACGGGAGTGTTGGCCCCGATGCCGACACCGGTGGCGATCATCGGGTTGGACTGGCCGGCTGGGAGCGCGGGCACGACGGTGCCGGGCTTCGGCGGCTTCGGTCTGTCCCACCAGCCCGCGGCGGTGGACGCTCCGGCGGTGAAGGTCACGACGACGGCGACCAGGCCGGCGATCAGGCGGGTCTTCATCGGCCCGCCGCGACGCGGTCGTGCAGGGCGGTCACGGTCGCGCGGGCGGAGACGATCGCACCGTGCTGCCAGGCGATGGTGTGGGACAGGTGGTCGCCGGCGAAGTAGATGTTGCCGGTGGCATCGAGGAGCCGGGCGTAGATCCCGTCGGTCTGGGACGGCCAGCTGACCCAGGACGCCTCGGAGTACTTCGTGCCCATCCAGTTCACCGAGAACGCCGCCTTGACGTCCTTGGTGTACACGTCGCCGTGGATCTTGGCGCCCTGCATCAGGGCGCGTTCGAGCCGGGCGGCCGGCGTCAGAGCGCCGTACGCGGTCGCGTTGGCGCCGGTGTTGTAGTAGCCGATGACCGTGCCGCGTTCGCCGTGGAAGCCCGTCGACGGGTACCAGGTGTTGACGGTGTCGAGGCTGCTGTTGGTGATACCGCCGTAGATCTTGTGGTCCTCCTCCCACCAGCGGCGGCCGTACTCGATGCCGATCTTGCCCGCGTTCGTCGGCCGGGCGTACTTCAGGGCCTCCAGGATCGGGGCCGGCAGGTTGGACGGGACCTTCGCTGCCAGGTGCGGCGGCAGCGTGCAGATGGCGTAGTCCGCGGTGAGCACCCGGCTCCGCGTTCCGCTCGTGTAGGTGACCTCGACGCCGGCGCCGGTGTTGCGCAGTCCGGTCACCTCGGCGCCGTACCGGATCTTGTCCTTGCCGATCGCCTTCTCGAACGAGTACGGGATCCGGTCCATCCCGCCGACCGGCTGGAACATCATCATCGCCTGGTCCCAGCCGAACTCGAACGAGAAGTAGTTGCCGACGCCACTGGCGAAGACATCGCTCAACGGGTACGGCGCGGCCGTCGTACCGCCCTCCAGGCCTGCGCCCGGCTCGACCTCGTAGCCGCGACGGCCGTCGGTGCCGCTGTAGGCGAAGCCGGCCGCCTTGTTCCCGATCGAACCGAAGCTGCTGAGGAATCCGATCAGCGCCTCCTTGTCGGTCGCCGTCAGCAGGCTGTCGAGTGCGCCCTGGTCGGTTGCCGTGGCGAGCAGTTCGGAGACGTAGCCGTACACGTCGGCCTTGGCGGTGCGGTGCCGGATCGCCTTGCCGGAAAGGGCTGTTGAGCCTTCGCGGTACAGGTACGCGTCGGCGTTCTGGTTGACGAACGGCTCGATCGCGACGCCGAGTTCACGGCAGTACTCGAGCGTCAGGTGATGCTGCGGGAGGCGGCCCGGCCCGGCGTTCATGTACTGGCCGGGGGAGAACGTCGCCCGCTGGGTGTTGCCGGCCAGATCGGTCTCCGTGGTTCCGCCGCGGACCGTCCAGTTGCGGCCGCCCGGCCGGTTGCGGGCTTCCAGCAGCGTCACCTTGTAGCCGGCCTTGAGCAGTTCGTACGCCGAGGTCAGGCCGGAGATCCCGGCACCGAGGACGACGATGTGCTTGGTGCCGCGGCCGTTCAGCTCGACGCGCGACGGAGCGGCGTACGCGGGGGTCTCGGCAACGCTCGTGAGGCCGAGCGCCGACATCGTGGAGTACAGGACACCGGCCCCACCGGTGATACCGACCTGCTGCAGGAATTGACGTCTGGTTTGCGCCATGCCTTCTCCTCACTGGGCAACGGGGGTAGCTGACCAGAAAGGTAAGGACCTGATGTTTTCGCTCTGTGTCCGGGCGGTGACGAGCTGAGATCGATACTGACAGGTATGTTTCGGGTTAACGAACCTGTTGGAGCTGGGGCCGTAGTGCCTTCACGGCCGGCGCGATCTCGGCGTACACCCCTGGGTAGTTGGGTTCGGCGCAGCCGCTGCCCCAGGAGACGAGAGCGAGCAGGCGGCCGTTGAGGACCAGCGGTCCGCCGGAGTCGCCCTGGCAGGCGTCGCCGGTGCCGTCGAGGTAGCCGGCGCAGACGTTCGGCGCGGCTGCGTAGCCTCCGGCGACGTACTCCTTGTTCGCCAGGCAGACGTCGTCACCCAGGTCGGGCACGGCCAGCTTCTGCAGGGTGTCGTCAGGCCCGGTCCCCGCGGTGTCGCCCCAGCCGTAGACGGTCGGTACGACGCCGCGCCGATCGGCCTTCGGGTTCGTCTCGAGGCGCATGACCGGAACGCCGGTGAACGGCTTGGCCAGGGTCAGTACGGCGAAGTCGTTGCGGTTGGTCTTCGTGCTGTAGTCCGGATGGATCCACACCTTGCTGATCCCGGACACCCGGCCGACCGTGTCGTCCCGCAGATCGGCGCGGCCCTGGACCGCCGTGTACGTCGTGACCGCCCTGCCCATGCAATGCGCGGCGGTGAGCACCTTGTCCGGCCGCACCAGCACCCCACTGCAATACCGTCCGGTCGGCCGCGCGGACGCCGTGTTGGTCAGCGCCACCGCCCACGGAGCCTCGCTGACGCTCGCCAGCGTGCCCCCGACGATCAGCTTCTTCCCTGTCGACGCCGACACCGCTCCCGCGGACACCACCACGAGAACCATCGCCAACACAGCAGCCCGTCTCAGCATGCCGACGAACTTACTCCAGGTAAGCAGGTGACAGCGGAAGGTGGCCACCCCGGCCACGCATGCCGGGGTGGCCACGTCAGTGAGTTCAGGCTCGGTAGGCGGTCCACATGTTGCTCATGCGGGTGCTCTGGTTCGGCGTGAACTGGTTGTAGCAGGAGTCGTAGGAGTAATCCATGTAGTTGTGGATCGGGTCCAGACCAGGCAGCGAGCAGGAGTCCCGGCCGGTCGGGCAGCCGTTGGTGGGGCTGCTCTGGGCCGGGGTGTCCGCGACCTCGTCGTTCGTCGTCGTACAGCCGCCCTGGAAGGTGTGGTAGAGCCCGAACCAGTGGCCGGCCTCGTGCGTCGCCGTCTCGCCCAGGTTGTAGTTCGTCTCCGAGCCGCCGGGCAGCGAGGTGTACTGCACCCGGATGCCGTCGATCCCGGGCTGGCGTGCGTAGTCCCACGGGAAGGTCGCGATGCCGAGGTAGGCGAAGTCGACCAGCCAGATGTTCAGCGCGTTCGCGCCGCCCTTGCGGGTCTGCTTGCGGTAACTGCTGCTCTGCTTGTCCTGGTGCCACTGGTTGTTGTTGTACCGGAACGTCCCGGCCAGCGTGAAGGTGAAGCCGGTGTTGGCCGCCTGTGACGACTCCTGACCGCCGAACGTCTTGTTCAGGACGGCGATCTGCTGCGAGATCTGGGTGTTGGTCACGTCACCATTGCCGGCCGCGTCGCGCATCACGTTCACGTAGACCGGTACGGTCGCCGCCGCCAGGGCACCCTTCGGTACGGCGGTGCCACGGGCGGCCTTGGCCTTCAGGATCTGCGCGGTCCTGGCCTCGATCGCCTTCTGTTCGGCGACGGAGATGTCGCGGGTGTCCGGGCCGTGGCCGCCCTTGGCCGCGGCATTCCCGGGCGGCACGAAACAGTCGGACGCCGGTGCATGATCCACCGCGGGCCTGGCCGACGCCTGGGCGCTGAGCGGGCTGAGCAGGAGCGCCGAGCCGGCCAGCAGGACGGCGGCGGCGCGGGGACTGGGGATGAAAGATCGCATGGCGCGTTCCTCCGGGGTCGGGCCACTGGGCGGGCGGCCGGTTGCCCGGCATCCTCCGCAACAAGGTCCCTGCTCCGGAAGCGATCGCCGTCGATTCTCCGGCGGTCTAGGGAAAACCTTCGGTGCTCGCGGGGGAGCGCAGACTTCCGTAGCGTTCCATCCTTTGCCAGCGCAGCCGGGAACCGGCCAGCGCGGTGAAGACGGACTGGATGACCACGAGGTACATCAGTTGCCGGTAGACGAACTGCTGCAGCGGAAGCGTCCACAGCGGCCCGGCTCGTTCGCCGTCCAGGTGGAACGCAAAGCAGCCCATCGCGAACTGCAGCGCGAGGAACCCCAGCCAGACGAGCCCGACGCGGAGCGGGTCGAGGAACACCAGTCCGTAGATCGCGAAGACGTCGACCACCGGCGCGAGCAGCGGCAGGAGAACCTGGAAGAGCAGCAGGTAGGTCAGACCGCGGCGGCCGAGCTTGCCGGCCTGACCGCGCTGGACCCACGCGCCCCGGTGCTTCCACATCGCCTGCAGCGTGCCGTAGCACCAGCGGTATCGCTGCCGCCACAGCGCACCGAGCGACGCAGGGGCCTCGGTCCACGCGACCGCACGCTCCTCGTACACCACTCGCCAGCCGTCGCGGCACAACGCCATCGTGAGGTCGGTGTCTTCGGCGAGTGTCACCTCGCTCAGCCCGCCGATGCGTTCCAGCGCCGTACGCCGGAATCCGCCGACCGCACCCGGGACGGTCGGCATGCACTCGGCCAGGTCGAACAACCGGCGGTCCAGGTTGAACCCCACCACGTACTCGATGTGCTGCCAGCGACCGAGCAGGCCGCGCCGGTTGCCGACCTTCGCGTTGCCCGACACAGCACCGACCGAAGGATCGGCGAACGGCTGCACGAGCATCCGCACGGCGTCGCGTTCGAACACCGTGTCGCCGTCGACCATCACGACCAGGTCGAAGTGCGCGGCCTGCAGGCCGGTGTTGAGTGCCACCGGCTTGCCCGCGTTCCGTTGCCGGATCACCCGCACTCCGCGGATGCCCATCGCCTCGACGATGTCCGCCGTACCGTCGGTCGAGCCGTCGTCCACGACGATCACCTCGATCGGGTGGTCCGAGGCGACCAGCGACCGGATCGCGGCCCCGATGCCCGCGCTCTCGTTGTACGCCGGGATGATCACGCTGACCGGTTCGGTGACCGGCTCGCCCCACGACCAGTCCCGCATCCGGGCATGCCGCCGGGCCGCCCACACCGTGGTGATCGCGCGGAGCACGCTCAGCGCGCCGGCGGCGTACAGGAACCAGGTGAGCAGGGACTGCACGCCGTCGCTCACCCGCATCGCCCAGATCGCGGCGAGCCCGCGGCCGCGCGCCAGCAGGCCGGCGCCGTGCGTCGGCTGCGGGAGGCCGACCGCATCGCTCACGGTGGCGAACTTGAAGCCGCGTGCCTTCAGCGCCGGGATCAGCTTGGCCAGCGCGGCGACGGTCTCACTGCGATCACCACCGGCGTCGTGCATCAGCAGCACCTGGCCCGCGGTGCCGCGCGGCGTCGAGTTCGCGATCACCTTGGCGGTTCCCGGCCGGCGCCAGTCCTGGCTGTCCTGGGTGGTCAGGACGGTCAGGTAGCCGGCCTGCCGGGTCTCCTGGATCGCGGTCCAGTCCGCATCGGTCAGTGCGTCCGGCTCGGACGAGTACGGCGGACGCAGCAGCGGCGTACTGAGGCCGGTAGCGCCGGCCAGGACCAGCTGGCTCTGGCGCAGTTCGAGTGACCGGCGCCAGCCGGGCGCCGTGCTCAGGTTCGCGTGGGTGAACGTGTGCATCCCGATCTGGTGGCCCTCGGCAACTATCCGGCGGGCCAGCGCCGGGTGGGCCGCGACCTCGGTGCCGACGACGAAGAAGGTCGCCTTCACGCGCTGCGCCTTCAGCACGTCGAGGACCTTAGGGGTCCAGACCGGATCCGGCCCGTCGTCGAAGGTCAGTGCGATGGTCCGGTTGGCCGGCCGGACCGAGCGGACTTCTCCTGGCTGGGCGTCGATCACCGGACCCCCACCGGCGATCGCCCGTGGTACGGCGCCGGCCGGGCCGCCCGAGGTGACGGCGCCGTCAGGTTCCGCCCCGAACAGGTGGCGGGTGTATCCGTTCAGGAGCAGCATGCTGGACAGGCAGACGAGCAGCATGGTCAGCACGATCCAGTGGGTCCGGAGCGGGACCTGCTTGGCGCGCCGCGCGACCGGGCGGCTCACGGCTTGGCGGGTGACTTCGTGCGACCAGGTGCTGCGGTCGGCTTGTTGCTGTGGGTTGTGGTCGACTTACCGGGTGGCGTGGTGGGGGAGCCGGTGAGGTGAGTCGTCGGTGCGACTGTCGGCGTGGTGGTCGGGATGACAGTCGGCGTCGCCGCTGAGCTCGTGGTGGATGACGGCGTACCGCTCGATCGCACCGGCGTGCCGGTCGGGTTGCCTGAGGTCGGCTTCGCCGATGGATCGATCGTTCGAACGGCTTCTGGGGCCGGGGTCAGCTGCGGCTTGGGTCGTGTGACGGCCTCTGGCAGCGGGATCAGTGGGGTGTCCGGACGTGGCCCGCCGAACAGGCTGCTGGCCGTCAGGACGAGGTAGGCGGCCGCAGGCACGGCCAGCACCACCCCGGTACGACGCAGGGTTCGGCGACGGCGCCCGGTCGAGTCCAGAAAGACCGGGCCTCGGGAGGAGGGCGACTTCACAAGCCGGGAAGCCTACTCGCTACCCATCGGTCAGGCGAGATGCGCAGGGGAATGTGCCGCCGGGGCCCGAGGTGGCTACTGTCGTCAGGTGCAGAAATGGCCTGGTCGTCCTTACCCTCTCGGTGCCACGTACGACGGTGCCGGAACCAACTTCGCGGTGTTCTCGGAGGTAGCGGAACGAGTAGACCTGGCCCTGGTCGCCGACGACGGGACCGAGCAACTGGTACAGCTGACCGAGGTGGACGGGTTCGTCTGGCACGCGTTCCTGCCCGCGGTGCAGCCGGGTCAGCGGTACGGATTCCGGGTGCACGGTCCGTACAATCCGGCCGACGGCGACCGGTGCAACCCGTCCAAGCTGCTGCTGGATCCGTACGCGAAGGCCATCGACGGGCAGATCGACGGTGACGAGTCCCTGTTCAGCTACCGGTTCGGCAATCCGGACGAGCTGAACACGATGGACAACCGCGAGCACACGATGCTGTCGGTGGTGACGAATCCGTTCTTCGACTGGGGCAACGACCGGCCGCCCGGGCACGCCTACCACCAGACGGTCATCTACGAGGCGCACGTGAAGGGTCTGACCAAGACCCACCCGGCGCTGCCGGAGGACATCCGTGGCACGTACGCCGGGATCGGGCACCCGGCGATCGTCGAGCATCTCAAGGAGCTCGGGGTGTCGGCGATCGAGCTGATGCCGATCCACCAGTTCGCCCAGGACGGCCACCTGCAGGAGCTCGGCCTGTCGAACTACTGGGGTTACAACACCATCGGCTTCTTCGCGCCGCACAACGACTACGCGGCCGGCGGCACCCGCGGTCAGCAGGTGACCGAGTTCAAGACGATGGTGAAGGCCCTGCACGAGGCGGACATCGAGGTCATCCTCGACGTGGTCTACAACCACACCGCGGAGGGCAACGAGTTCGGTCCCACTCTGTCCTTCAAGGGCATCGACAACGCGGCGTACTACCGGTTGGTGGACGCCGACAAGCGGCACTACTACGACACCACCGGCACCGGGAACAGCCTGCTGATGCGGCACCCGCACGTGCTGCAGCTGATCATGGATTCGCTGCGCTACTGGGTCACCGAGATGCACGTCGACGGCTTCCGCTTCGACCTGGCGGCCACGCTGGCCCGCCAGTTCCATGAGGTCGACCGGCTGTCTGCGTTCTTCGACCTGGTGCAGCAGGACCCGGTGGTGAGCCAGGTGAAGCTGATCGCCGAGCCGTGGGACGTCGGCGACGGCGGCTACCAGGTGGGCAACTTCCCGCCGCTGTGGACGGAGTGGAACGGGAAGTTCCGCGACACCGTGCGGGACTTCTGGCGCGGCGAGAAGTACACGCTGGCCGAGTTCGCCTCCCGGCTGACCGGCTCGTCGGATCTGTACCAGGACGACAGCCGCCGGCCGCTGGCGAGCATCAACTTCATCACCGCCCACGACGGCTTCACGCTGCGCGATCTGGTCTCCTACAACGACAAGCACAACGAGGCGAACGGCGAGGGCGGCAAGGACGGCGAGAGCCACAACCGCTCGTGGAACTGCGGCGTCGAGGGCGAGACCGAGGATGCCGGCGTCCTCGAGCTGCGGGGCAGGCAGCAGCGCAACTTCCTCACCACGCTGCTGATCTCGCAGGGCGTGCCGATGATCGCTCATGGCGACGAGCTGGGTCGGACCCAGGGCGGCAACAACAACGTCTACTGCCAGGACAACGAGATCGCCTGGGTCGACTGGGAGCTGACCGATCCGCAGAAGGATCTGCTGGAGTTCACCAGCCTCCTGGTCAAGCTGCGCAACAACCATCCGGTACTGCGCCGCCGCCGCTTCTTCCACGGCGACACCGGTGTCGACGGACTCGGCGACCTGGTCTGGTTCACCCCGATGGGCACCGAGATGCAGAACGGCGACTGGCAGCGCGACGACGCCCGCGCGATCGCGGTGTTCCTCAACGGCGACGCGATCTCCGAGCCGGACCAGCGCGGAGAGCCGGTGGTTGACGACTCGTTCCTGGTCCTGCTGAACAGCGACTACGAACCGCAGGACTTCCTGCTCCCACCCAAGGAGTACGGCGAGAACTGGACGGTGGTCGTGGACACGACGACCGCGCAGGGCAGCGCGAGCGACGAGCCGCATGCCGCCGGCAGCACAGTGCGACTGGAGGCACGCAGCACGCTCGTCCTGACCCGCCCGAGGCAGGCTGCGGGATGACAGGGGTCCCGCAGGCCACCTACCGCTTGCAGTTGCACGCCGGTTTCGGGTTCGACGACGCCGCCACGGTGGTCCCGTACCTGCACAGCCTCGGGATCTCTCACGCCTACCTGTCCCCGATCCTTCAGGCCGCGCCCGGCTCCACCCATGGGTACGACGTCGTGGACCACAGCCGGCTGTCCGACGCGGCCGGTGGCCGTCCCGCGTTCGACCGGCTGGCCGCACGGCTGCGCGACCATCGCATGGGCGCGGTGGCGGACGTCGTACCGAATCATGTGGCGGTGCCGACGCCTGCGCGGCTCAACAAGGCGTTGTGGTCGGTGCTGCGGGACGGACCGGGGTCGCCGTACGCCGAGTGGTTCGACGTCGACTGGGGTTCGGGGAACCAGCCGTTGCTGATGGCAGTGCTGGGTCAGCGGATCGGCAGGGTGCTCGCGGACGGCGAGTTGTCGGTCGACGGCGACGTACTGCGGTACTACGAGCATGAGTACCCACTCCGGCCGGGCACCGAGGATCTGCCGATCGCGGAGCTGGTGACGGAGCAGTGGTATCGCCTGGCGCACTGGCGGGTGGCTGACGAGGAGCTGAACTACCGGCGGTTCTTCGACGTGGACACGCTGGCCGCCGTACGCGTGGAGACGCAGGAGGTCTTCGAAGCCACGCACGAGCTGCTGCTGGAGCTGCTGCGCGAGGGCGAGCTCAACGGCTTCCGCATCGACCATCCGGACGGTCTGGCCGATCCGCGCGGATACCTGCGCCGGCTGGCCGAGCGGACCGGTGGTGCGTGGGTCGTGGTGGAGAAGATCCTCGAAGGCGATGAGGAGCTGCCACCCGACTGGCCCTGCGCGGGCACCACCGGGTACGACGCTCTGCTCCGCGTCGGCGGTCTCTTCGTCGACCCTGCGGGTGCGGCGCCGCTGTCTGCCCTCCACTCCGAGCTGACCGGTGAGCCTGCCGACTTCGCACCCGTTGTGGAGCAGGCGAAGCGCGAGATCGTCCAGCACGGGCAGTACGCCGAAGTCCACCGCCTGGTGGAGTTGCTGGCCCGCATCTGCCAGGACGACGTTCGGCTGCGTGATCACACCCGTCGCGCGTTCCATGAAGTGGTCGTCGAACTGCTGGTCCACTTCGACATCTATCGGGCGTACGTCATCCCAGGGGAGCCGCCGTCACCGACGGCGGTGCAGGCGTTGGAGCGGGCGGCCGAGAAGGCGCGGGAGAATCTCGACGACGACCGGCGGGAGACGCTGGATGTCGTCCTGCATCTGCTGCTGGGTCGAGAGACGAGCCGGATCGACGAGCATGCGCGGCATGAGCTGATCGTCCGGTTCCAGCAGACCTGCGGCCCAGTGATGGCGAAGGGCGTCGAGGACACCGCGTTCTACCGGTGGTTCCGGCTGACGTCGCTGAACGAGGTCGGTGGGGATCCGGAGCACTTCGGCGTGACGCCGGAGGAGTTCCACGCGTTCGCGGCCCGGCTGAACCAGCACTGGCCCAAGACCATGACCACGCTGTCCACTCACGACACCAAGCGGTCCGAGGACGTACGTGCGCGCCTCGGTGTGCTGTCCGAACAGCCTGCTGCCTGGTCGGAGGCGGTGCGCGAGTGGCGTCGGCTGTCTGAGGACCACCGGAGCCCGCTGCTCGACGGCAGCACGGAGTACCTGTTCTGGCAGACGCTCTTCGGCACCTGGGAGGACGGACCGCTGCCCGAGGATCGCGTGCGGGCCTATCTGCTCAAGGCGATCCGCGAAGCGAAGCGCCAGACAGCCTGGACTTCACCGGACGAGGAGTACGAGCAGGCCGTCGCCGCCTTCGGCACCGCGATCCTGGCCGACTCCGCAGTACTGGACTCGGTACGACGCTTCGCCGCCAAGCAATCCGGATTCGTCCGGGCGGCGACGCTCGGCCAGAAGCTGGTGCAGCTGACCATGCCCGGCGTACCGGATGTGTACCAAGGCACTGAGGTGGTCGACCTGTCCTTGGTGGACCCGGACAACCGGCGGCCGGTGGACTACGAGGACCGGATCGCCCGTTTGCTGCGGCTGGACGAGGGTGGCAAGCCGGACGACCTGTCCGACGAGAAGCTGCTGGTCACCTCGCGAGCGCTCCGCATCCGACGGCAGTACCCGGAGGCCTTCGCGGGCAGCTACACCCCGCTGCCGACGTCCAATGGTCACGCCGTTGCCTTTGCGAGGGGAGACGCGGTGATCACCGTGGCGACCCGGCTGCCGGTCGCTCTGCAGCGCGTGGGTGGTTGGGGCGACAGCACAGTGGTGCTGCCAAGTGGCCAATGGAAGAACGTGTTGACCGGCCGGGAGGTGGGTAGTGGAGCTGCCCGGATTCACGAGCTGCTGGAGGATCTCCCGGTGGCCCTGCTCGTAAGGAGCTGAATGCACACCTTCCGTGTCTGGGCGCCGAACGCGTCGTCGGTCGACCTGGTCTTGCGCGACGGCGTACTGCCACTACGTTGGCCAGCGGACGGCTGGTGGACGCGGGACGTGGTCGAGGCATATCACGGCACCGACTATGCGTTCTCCGTCGACGGCAGCGAGCCGTTGGCAGATCCGCGGAGCCCGTGGCAACCGGACGGTGTGCACGGCTTCAGCCGAGTCTTCGACGAGGACCGCTTCCGCTGGACCGACGGCGACTGGACCGGTCGGGACGTGCCCGGCTCAGTGTTCTACGAGCTGCACATCGGCACCTTCACCCTGGAAGGCACGCTGGACGCGGCCGCCGACCATCTGGACTACCTGGTGGCGCTTGGCGTCGAGATGGTCTCGCTGATGCCGGTCGCCGCCTTCCCCGGCCGCCACGGCTGGGGGTACGACGGTGTGGACCTCTACGCCGTCCACGAGCCGTACGGCGGTCCGGAGGCGCTGCAGCGGTTCGTCAACCGGTGTCACGAAGTCGGTCTGGCCGTCTGCCTCGACGTCGTCTACAACCACGTCGGTCCGAGCGGGAACCGCCTGGACATGTTCGGCCCGTACTTCACCGATCGGCACGCGACGCCGTGGGGCCGGTCGGTCAACCTTGACGACCCCGGAAGCACCGAGGTACGGCGGTGGATCTGCGACAACGCTCTGCGGTGGTTCCGGTCGTTCCACCTCGACGCTCTGCGGCTGGACGCCGTACATGCGCTGACTGACGCGAGTCCGACGCACCTGCTGGCGCAGCTGTCGACGGAGACCGCGGAGCTGTCGCGGGAGCTCGGACGGCCGCTCGGACTGGTGGCGGAGTCGGACCTGAACGACCCGCGGATGGTGGAGCCGGTAGCCGAGGGCGGTCTGGGGATGACCGCACAGTGGAGCGACGACTTTCACCATGCACTGCACACTCTGCTGACCGGGGAACGAGCCGGGTACTACGTGGACTTCGGTGAGCCGGGGGTGTTCGCGAAGACGCTCACCCAGGTGTTCCTGCACGACGGGTCGTACTCGACGTTCCGCGGCAAGGACTGGGGCCGGCCGGTCGACCCGGCCAAGCATCGCGGCAGTGAATTCCTCGCGTACACGTCGAATCACGACCAGGTCGGCAACCGTGCGCTGGGCGACCGGCCGGCGCTGACCCCCGGCCAGCTCGCGATCGGCGCTGCTCTGGTGATCACGTCGCCGTACACGCCGATGCTCTTCATGGGCGAGGAGTGGGGCGCGTCGACGCCGTGGCGTTACTTCACCGACCACGACGAGCCGGAGCTGGCCGAGGCTGTGCGCAGCGGTCGGCGGCGGGAGTTCGCCGCGCACGGGTGGAACGCCGACGAGATCCCGGACCCGCAGGATCCGGCGACGTGGCGTAGTTCGGTCCTCGACTGGACCGAGGTCGACGAGCCGCCGCACCGCGAGCTGCTGGCCTGGTACCGGAACCTGCTGGCCCTTCGCGCCCGTACGCCGGAGTTGCGCGACGACCGGCTCGCGTCGGTCGGCATCGAGTCCGGCGCCGACGGGGATTGGATCGTGGTCACTCGCGGCCGGTTGCGTGTCGTGGTGAATCTGGCCGCGACCGAGGCCGTGGTCCCGGTCGACGGCGTCCCGACGTACCAGTTGATGGCTTTCCTGCCGGCCGAACCGGTCGGCGAGGGCGTTCGGTTGGCGGGTCACGGCGTCGCGATCGTCGCGGTCTAGTGTCCTGGGTCGGAGGTTCGGCGAGAGATTTCGGTGTTCAGGTGCGTGCATCGGGGTGCTTGAGCAGTGGCCTCGATGCGGAGCATCGTGGGCGCTGGGCAAGTGCCGCG
>NZ_JBFAKS010000052.1:0-61237 GCF_040655855.1 Kribbella sp. NPDC050281
GTGTGAAGCCTTCGACAAGCCACACCCCAACCGGAGGTTCTCCTCACGTCAACCCCAACTCACCTGCCACCAACGTCTTGTCCCGGTACATCTAGCTCGTTCCCACCCGACCCAGCCCCTCGCTCCCCAAACCGGTCAAGCCCCGGCTGCCGATCGTACGAACCCCGATTCAGCCGAGCACAAACATGCGCATAGATATCGTTCCGACCTCCCCGCGCCTTGACAGCCAACAACTCGCGCCGCGGCAACTCACCGGGCGCGGTCGGCCCGATCTCGCGGAACACCAGCCGGTAGTCGGCCTTCCGCTCCGGATCCGACTGCAGGTACGACGTCACGCAGTCCCGGAGGTCACCCTTCGCCGACTCGTAACCGAGTGCGTGGTGACCGTTCGCCGTCCCGGCCCGGAGCCGCTCGATCTCGCGCAGGACCTCGCGGTACAGCTGACGGTAGGAGCCCGCGCCCGCCTTCGCCTGCTGACGCAGGAAGTGCAGGTCCTGGTGGAACTTCTCGTGACCGACGATCAGGTACCTGGTGTCACCGCTCATCACTCGGCGGTCTCTCCCCGGCGCGAATCTCGTCAAGAAGCTCCCGCGTAAACGGATCGTTGGCCGCCCACTCGTCCAGATCCAGCGGCCGACTGCCTGGGAGTGGCTCGGTGGCGTAGGTGCGGACAGTCGGGTCGTCGACCACGCCCGCCGGCGGATGGTCGTCGCCCCTCAGATCGCGGTACTGAGTCGTCGACAGCACCACCGCTTCCGGCTCGCCACCTTCGCCCCACACCACCGGGACCGCACGCCCAGCACGAACTGCCTCCACCAACCCGTGCAACCGCTCCGACAGCACGTTCGGCTCGAGTACCACGCCCGGGATCTCGAACTTCTCGTCACCACCGAGGTCCTCGAACTCGTCGTACGTGAGCACCACCGCCTCCGGCGTACCGTCACCAAAGCTGAAGGCGCGCGTCCGCCCCGCCCGGAACCTCGCCAGTACGCCAGCCAGATCCGCACGAAGCTCATCAACGCCAAGCAGTCCACTCATGCTCTGAATGTATTCGTTCCGCGGCAACGAGAGCCCGAGTTATCCACAGCCACCCTTGGCCGGCGCCGCGACCTCGCCTCCATCAGGATCAACCAGCACAGGAATCGCCTCTCCAATCCGAAGCTGCGTGCCCGCCTGCTGGGTCATGGAGATCTGCCCGGTGTCGCCCAGCGTGCTTCGCCAGGTGATGTCCCATTGCGCGGTCGCAGTCACGGGGTAGGTGCACTTCGGCAACTCCCGCGAGGTCTTCTTGTACCGATGCCCGCAGTCCGGCGAGTCCTTGATCCCCATCGCCTTGTCGTACGGCGTACCTGGTCCCTCACACCGAACCGTGTTCCCATCCCCGAGCGCCCAGTTCACCGCCTTCACATGCGCGGTAGCCGTCACCGACAACCCCGGCACACTCGCACTCCGCACAATCGGACCCCAGGTGTTCTCCGTCTTCTCCACCCACAACCACACCGGCATGTTCACCAGCCCGATCTGCCCCACCCCAGGCGCCGACTTCACCAAAGGCGGAGCCAACTGCATAGCCGCCACCGCCCGATAAGCCAACGTCACCGGATCAATCACCACAGTGTCGGGTTCGCCCGGCAGCCACACCCACCTGGTAACTAAGTGCCGCCCCTGGTCGTATCCCTGCTCCCGAACGCAAGCCCAGATACTCCCGTCGGTATGGCCCTGCCAACGCGGGTCCTCAGGCGGCGGCTGGGGCTCCTCCCTCTGGAGGTAGCACTGCTGGCTGTTCGACCAGCTGCCGAACTCCCGATGGGTGCAAGCCTGCGGTCCACCATGGAATCGACATGTAGGTTTGCCTGCCTTGGCAGGTGCTCTTCCTTCGTCGCCCTCGTCGCCCTCGTCGCCGGGAGTGCCGAATCCTGAGATCGCGATGAAGGTGCACCTGCCACTGATTGGATTACAGACCTTCTTGTATCCCGGCGGATCGGCCTGGGATGACGGGGTGGTGACGGCCCAAAGCGTGGCGATGAAGATGCCGAAGGCGATAGCACGGGGCAGTCTGGTCAACATTTCCCAGCCACCTTGTCTTCGATGAGGAACCACATCTTTTCCGTCTGTCCCGTAGGAGGCGCAAACACCAGCCGAGAGAGAAAGCGGTGGCGGTCGCCGTCACTCGATCCGGCCGGGACCGGCTTCCCGGTCTTCTGGAAGCGCGTCGTCACCTTCGAACTGTCGATGCAGGTCGTGAGTTGTACCTCTGGCTGCGTCGCAGTCAGCTTGACTGCACGGATCGATGTAGACGCGACCTGGAGGCTTCCTACCTGGTACCAGTCGTTGTCCTGCTGGAAGTCAAGTTCCCCGAGAACGGAGATCAGCCAGGCGCCGCCATTGCCTGCTTTGAGGAGCTCCGCCCTGGTGGCTGTGGACGGGCTTTGCATCGCCTTGTCGACAGCTGCGCGAGCAATCGTGTACCTCGACCTAGCCGCGTCAATCGCCTCAAGTTCCTCTGGTGTCCAGGTTGGGGTCGAGGGAGCGGTGGGGGTTGGACTGGCGGTGGGGGACGTTGGAGTCGTGTTGGGCCGGCCTGCCTCGGGGGAGCCGTCGCAGGCGGTCAGTGCGCTGAGGGCACAGAGCGTCGCGACGGCGGTGGTGAGGGGGCGGCGGGTCATGCAGGGCTCCGATCTGGGGTTGCTGTTGGTGTAAGGGTGTCATACGGAGGGTGTTCGGCAGCCGGTTTTCCACAGGGGTGGGCGTGACGTTGCGTCGTTGACGCGGGGATTGTCCTCGACGTTGGTCCGCCTGGAGGCGGCCGGGGCAGGGGTGGGCGGCGGGTGCCTTGCCGTGGGCTTGGGCGCGGTCGGATGTGTCGTCGTGGTTGGTGGGCGCTACCCCCGAAGGCGGTGGGTGGGGGTGTGGGGGAGGATTTGGGTATGTCGCCTATTGGTCGTCGTCGTCGGGGTGTGGAGGGGTCGCGGGGGGAGAAGGTGGTGGTGGCGCCGGAGGCGCATCCGTCGGGGGCTGTGGTGCCGCGGGTGCCGAAGGAGCTGGTGCCGAAGCACGTGGCGATTGTCATGGATGGGAATGGGCGGTGGGCCAAGCAGCGGGGGTTGGCTCGGACGGAGGGGCACCGGGCGGGGGAGGCTTCGCTGCTGGATGTGATCAAGGGTGGGATCGAGATCGGGGTGAAGTACATCTCGGCGTACGCGTTCTCGACGGAGAACTGGGCGCGGTCGCCGGAAGAGGTGCGGTTCCTGATGGGGTTCAACCGTGAGGTGATCCATCGCCGGCGGGACGAGCTGGACGCGATGGGGGTCCGGGTGGTGTGGTCGGGCCGCCGGCCGCGGTTGTGGAAGAGCGTGATCGACGAGCTGGAGTACGCGCAGGAGCGGACCAAGGACAACGACACGATCACGCTGCAGTTCTGCGTGAACTACGGCGGCCGCGCCGAGATCGCCGACGCGATGCGCAAGATCGCGGTAGAAGTTGCCGAGGGCAAGCTCAAGCCGGGCCGGATTACCGAGCAGACGATTGCGCGGCATCTGTACGCGCCGGACATCCCCGAGGTCGACCTGTTCGTCCGGTCGTCGGGCGAGCAGCGGACGAGCAACTTCCTGGTCTGGCAGCTCGCGTACGCCGAGATGGTCTTCCTGGACACGTTGTGGCCGGACTTCGACCGTCGCGACCTGTGGCGCGCGATCGAGATCTACGCCCAGCGCGACCGCCGCTACGGCGGCGCCATCCCCAACGAGGTCAACCCCACGAGCGTCAACCCGACGGGCGTCAACCCGACGGGCGTCAACCCGACGGGCGTCAACCCGACGGGCGTCAACCCGACGGGCGTCAACCCGACGGGCGTCAAGTAGTACGAGGGTTAGGCAACAACCCGCGCTCGTAAGCGACCGTCACCGCGCGAGTCCGGTCGTCCACGTCGAGCTTGGTGAAGAGCCGCTGCAGATGCGTCTTCACCGTGGCCTCGCCGATGAACAGCTCCCGCCCGATCTCAGCGTTGCTCAAACCCCGCGCGACAGCCGCCAGCACCTCGAGCTCACGCGGTGACGGCTGCGCGACAGGCGGCGTACTAGGTGTACGCAACCGCGACATCAGCCGCGCCGCGACCGGAGGCGCCAGCACGGTCTCTCCACGCGCCGCCGCCCGGATCCCGTCCAGCAGATCGGCATGCGGAGTGTCCTTCAGCAGATACCCTGCCGCGCCCGCCTCGACCGCGTGCAGGATGTCGGTGTCGGTGTCGTACGTCGTCAGCACCAGCACGCGCGTCGACGGATACCCGGACACGATCGCCCCGGTGGCAGTGACCCCGTCCGTCCGCGGCATCCGCAGATCCATGAGTACGACGTCCGGCCGCGCCGACTCGACCAGCGCGAGGGCCTCCGAACCGTCGCCGGCCTCGCCGACCACCTCGATGTCCTCGGTGACGGAGAGCATGCCGGTCAGCCCGGACCGCACCACTGGATGGTCGTCGACCACCAGAACCCGAATCACACGTCCTCCTGACCAGCCGGCATCAACACCTGGACCCTGGTACCGCGGCCCGGCGCACTCTCCACCTGCACCGAACCCCCGGACTCCTCGACCCGCCCGCGCATCGCGGCGAGCCCGAAGCCCCCGGACACTGCTGCCGGCGCGAACCCGGACCCGTCGTCCCGGATCTCGATCCATACCCGGCCGTCGGACAACCCCAGCGTGATCAGGACCTGCGTCGCCCGCGCGTGCTTCCGTACGTTTGCCAGCGCCTCCTGAGCGGCCCGCAGTAGCACGACCTGCTGCGCCTGCGGCAGCGCCGCGACCTCCTCATCCGGCAGATCGAGCGACACCTGTACGTCGACACCGGTCTCGGCCGCGAACCGCTCGGCCTGCCGACGTAGTACCTCGGCCAACGTTGCCTCCGACAACGCGACCGGGGTGAACGCGGCAACCAGCGCGCGGGCCTCGGCGAGGTTCTCCCGGGCCGTGTCCTCGATCGCGGCCAACCGTGCCGCCGCTCCGTCCGTACCGCCGCGCTGGAGCTCGACGGCGGCCGCCTGGGCGAGCATCACGATGCTGGTCATACCCTGCGCGAGCGTGTCGTGGATCTCGCGGGCCATCCGTTCCCGCTCGGCCATCACGCCGGCGCTGTGGTGCGCCTCGGCCAGTTCGTCGCGGGCCGACTCCAGCTGCTCGATCAGCTCCGCCCGCTGCTCGCTCTGCGTGATCACCTTCTCGATCCAGATGCCGAACAGCAGGCTCACCACCAGGCTGACCAGCATCCACGGCAGGACCTCCCAGAACGTGTCCCAGCCCCACCCCGCGCTCCACAGCTGCGCGGCGCCGACCCCGATCACCAGCAGCACACTGAACGCCGCACCCTCGCGTACGTCCTCGCCGAGCAACCAGATCTGCGCCGACACGATGAACATCAGGAACACCGACTGCGGGAACAGCCCGACCAGCACCATCAGGCACGCGATCATGATCAATCGATAGGCATGCGACGGCAGCCGCCGCCGGGACCTGATCGCGGGCAGCCCGATGAACTGGTACGCCGCCCCGAGCACGACCACCGCGCCGACGAAGAAGGCACGCCGGACCGGGCTCAGGTCGACCGTGAAGGACACCGCCAGCGTCGTCGCCAGCAGGACCCAGAACACGACGTGCCAGCCGACCAGCGTGCGCGTCCAGACCGGCTGATCCACCCGCTTCGCCGTATCCACGGTCACCATCTTCCTCCACACCAGGACCCACACACGGGGTGCACCCCCGGCGGACACGGTACGGCGCCGGGCCACCGGGGCCGACGCCGTACCGGGGTGCTGCTTCATCAGCCCGCGTCCCGGCGGGTCCAGCGGAAGACGCGCTGGGCAACGAGGAGGCCGAGCACCAGCCAGACCGCCAGCACGATCGCACCGGTTCCGAGCTGCCACGAACCGCCCGGCTCGTTCACCTCGAACCCGTCCGGCAGGAACACCGACCGCATGCCCTGCGCGAGCCATTTCAGCGGGAAGATCTCCGCCACCGTGCGCATCCAGGCCGGCAGGCTGCTGTAGACGAAGTACACACCGGAGATGAACTGCAGCAGCAGGACCACCGGCGTCACCACCGCGGACGCGGCCCGGCCGGACTTCGGTACGACGGAGAACGCGATCCCCAGCACGCACCCGGACGCCGTACCGAGGATGAAGATCCAGACGAAGTTCAGCCACTTCTCCGGCTCGCTCGGGATGTCGACGCCGAGCAGCAGTCCGGCGATCGCGAGGAGCAGCCCGAACTGCAGGACCGAGGTGACCAGGACGACGCCGATCTTGCCGATGAAGTACGACTGGGAGGACATCGGCGTACCGCGCAGCCGCTTCAGCACGTCCTGGTCGCGCTCGATCGCGATGCCGATGGCCAGCGACTGGAAGCTGGTCAGGAAGATGCCGGAGGCAATCATTCCCGGGGTGAAGTAGGTGGCCGCGTCGACGCCGCCGGAGAAGTCGGTGCCGCTGAACACGGCGGAGAAGATGCCCAGGAAGATGATCGGGAAGAGGAACGTGAAGATCAGCTGCTCCCGCTCCCGGAAGAACTCCTTCACCTCCAGGCGGGTCCGCGAGACGCCGGTCTTGAGGGGGGAGGGCAACGCCGTGCTCATCGAACCGCTCCTTCCAGGACCGGAGCGGCCGCGACCGCCCCGATCAGGTCCAGGTAGATGTCTTCCAGGCTCGGCCGCCGTACCTGCAGCTCCGGCACCTCGCCGTCGTACTGGGCCATCAGGCGCGCGACTTCGGCGGTCGGGTGATCGGTGCGCACCTCGCGCATCCCGTCGGCGGACAGCCAGGAGACCCGTGCGGTCCTAGCGCCGCGCCCGCCGAGCGTGTCGGGCGTCGCGACCTCGATCATCCGGCCGTCGGCGATCACGGCGACCCGGTCGGCCAGGTGCTCGGCCTCGTCGAGGTAGTGGGTGGTGAGCAGGATGGTGGTGCCCTCGGTGCGCAGGTTCTCGATCAGCGTCCAGAACTGCCGGCGCGCCTCGGGGTCGAACCCGGTGGTCGGCTCGTCCAGGAACAGCAGTTCTGGGTTGCCGACGACGCCGAGCGCGACGTCGAGGCGGCGGCGCTGACCGCCGGACAACTTGCGGGTCCGGGTACGGCGCTTCTCCTCCAGACCGACCGCGGCGATCACCTCGTCGGGGTCACGCGGGTTCGGGTAGTACCCGGCGAAGTGGTGGACCAGCTCGGCGACGGACAGTTCGGCCTCGTCGCGGGAGGTCTGCGACACGATGCCGAGCCGCGCCCGCCACTGCCGGCCCCCGTGCGCCGGATCGGTGCCCAGCACGCTGACCTCACCCTCGTCGGCGTGGCGATACCCCTCCAGAATCTCCACGGTCGTCGTTTTGCCGGCGCCGTTCGGCCCGAGCAGGGCGAACACCTCACCGTGCTGGATGTCCAGGTCGACCCCGTCGACCGCCACCTTGTCCGGGTACCGCTTCACCAGCCCCCGCACCCTCACTGCGTTGTCTGTCTGCATGCCTCAACCTTCCCGTCCGCGCCCCGTGTCCCGGGAGCGTCGCCCGGCGGACTCTCTGTCCCCCGACCGGTGGACAGACCGTGTCCTACGGACAGGAGGTAGTGGGTCGGTGAGGGCAAACAGCGGTGAGATCAGGCGGGACGAGGGATATACGTAGACGACTACGTCCTGTTCTTAGGCACGCCGTGAGATGACGAGACCACCCGCGGCCGGTTAGCGTCTGGGCATGGCTCAGACGGTGCGTGGAGTAGTGGCGGCAGGCAAGGGCAAGCCGGTGTCGATCGAGGAGATCACGATTCCCGATCCCGGCCCGGGCGAGGCGGTGGTGAAGATCCAGGCGTGCGGTGTCTGCCACACGGACCTGCACTACCGGGAGGGTGGCATCAACGACGACTTCCCGTTCCTGCTCGGCCATGAGGCGGCAGGCGTGGTCGAGTCGGTCGGCGAGGGCGTCACGGACGTCGAGCCCGGGGACTTCGTCGTACTGAACTGGCGGGCCGTCTGCGGCAACTGCCGTGCCTGTCTGCGCGGCCGCCCGTGGTACTGCTTCAACACCCACAATGCCAAGCAGAAGATGACGCTCAAGGACGGCACCGAGCTGAGCCCGGCGCTCGGCATCGGCGCATTCGCCGACAAGACCCTCGTCGCGGCCGGCCAGTGCACCAAGGTCGACCCTGCCGCCAAGGCCGAGGTAGCCGGCCTGCTCGGGTGCGGCGTGATGGCCGGCCTCGGCGCCGCCATCAACACCGGGAACGTCGGCCGCGGAGACAGCGTCGCTGTGATCGGCTGCGGTGGCGTTGGTACGGCGGCCGTGGTCGGCGCCCGGCTCGCGGGCGCGGCGAAGGTGATTGCCCTCGACATCGACGAGCGCAAGCTCGCGGTGGCCCGGGAACTGGGTGCGACCCACGCGATCAACTCCAAGGACCTCGACCACGACGGTGTCGTCGAGGCAGTCCAGGAGTTGACCGGTGGGTTCGGGGCGGACGTGGTGATCGACGCGGTCGGCCGGCCCGAGACCTGGAAGCAGGCGTTCTACGCCCGCGACCTGGCCGGCACCGTCGTGCTGGTCGGTGTACCGACGCCGGACATGACGCTCGACATGCCGCTGCTCGACTTCTTCGGCCGCGGCGGTTCACTCAAGTCGAGCTGGTACGGCGACTGCCTGCCGAGCCGCGACTTCCCGCTGCTGATCGACCTCCACCTGCAGGGCCGGCTCCCACTGGACCGGTTCGTCTCCGAGACGATCGCCCTGGACGAGGTCGAGGCCGCGTTCACCAAGATGCACCACGGCGACGTACTGCGCTCGGTGGTCGTGTTCTAGGCGACCTTGAACGAGATCCACACGTCGGGCTTCGCGTCGGGCTTGCCCGGGATCGAGCGGCGCTCCTGGGTCCAGACGTCGCCGGAGACCGCGGTGGCGACGCGCTGCCAGAAGCGGACGGCCTTCTCGTTGTTGTCCTGGAACGCGACGTCACAGGGGCCAGGGTGGTGTGAGAGTACGTCCAGCACCGCACGCAGTCCCAGACCGTTGCGCCGGACCGGCCGCACCATGAAGAAGGCGTTCAGGACATGCACCGGTTGTTGCAGCGCCCGCATGAAGCAGAAGCCGATCGGGCTCTCGCCGTCGGTGAACAGGTACCCGGCCCATTCCGGGTCCCCGGTCAGCACCTTCTCCAGCCACTCGGTCCGGTAGCTCCCGTCCGGCCGGGGCAGCTGGCCCTGGAACTCGGACATGTCATGCCGGAACAGCAGCCACAACCTCTCCATCACGACCCGGTCCTCCGCGGTGGCACGCCGTACGAACATTGATCTCCTCAAGGGTGTGAGAACGCAGAAAAGCCTCCCGCCGGAAGAAGATCCGGTACGGAAGGCTTACTGCAGAGCAGTTTATCAGGCCCGCGACGCGGTGCTGCGCTCGACCCAGCTCATGTCCGGGTAGCGAGCGCCTGCCGGCGTGAGCCCGGACAGCGAGGCGAGGTCCTCGCCGGAGAGCTTCAGGTCGACCGCGGCCCAGTTCTCCTCCAGGTAGCGGCGCTGCTTCGTCCCCGGGATCGGCACCACGTCATTGCCCTGTGCAAGCACCCAGGCGAGTGCCACCTGGCCCGGCGTCGCGTCGTACTGCTGGGCGATCGCGCGGACCTTCTCCACCAGCTCGAGGTTCGCCTCGAGGTTCTCACCGGTGAAGCGGGGGAGCGTACGCCGGAAGTCGTCGTCCGCGAGGTCCGTTGGCAGTGCGCCCGTGAGCAGGCCGCGGCCGAGCGGCGAGTACGGCACGATCCCGATGCCGAGCTCCCGGCAGACCGGCAGCACCGCTTCCTCGATGTCGCGACTGAACAGCGACCACTCGGACTGCACCGCCGTGATCGGGTGGACCGCGTGCGCACGCCGGATGGTGTCCGCCGAGGCCTCCGACAACCCTAGGTACCGCACCTTCCCGGCCTCGACCAGCTCCGCCATCGCCCCGACCGTCTCCTCGATCGGTACGTCGGGGTCCGCGCGGTGCTGGTAGTACAGCTCGACGTGGTCGACGCCGAGCCGGGACAGCGACGCGTCGATCGACGACCGCACGTACTCGGGTGAGCCGTTCACGGCGCTGCGAGCGGCGGCGCGGGGATCGCCGACGATGCCGAACTTGGTCGCCAGGAACACCTCGTCCCGGCGATCGGCGATCGACCGGCCGACCAGCTCCTCGTTCGCGCCGAAGCCGTACAGGTCGGCGGTGTCGAGGAACGTGATGCCGAGATCGAGGGCACGGTGCAGTGTTGCGATCGACTCGGGGTCGTCGGGGGTGCCGTACGCGAAGCTCATTCCCATGCAGCCCAGTCCCAGCCGGCTGACCTCGGCTCCAGTGCTTCCCAGTTTCATCTCTCTGCTCCCAAAGGTGGCATGGCTCCGCCCACCGAAGGACTCGTGAGCGTCCGTCGGCCGGGCGAAAGGTGATTTACGGTTCGGCGGTGCCGCCGTACACGGTGATCTTGTAGTCGGTCACTGCCAGCGCGAGCTGCAGATCGTGCAACTGCTGCTTGATCCTGGCCCGGTGCTCCTCCATCAGGGCGAGCCGCTGCGGCCCCGTGTGCTCGCCCTCCTCGACCAGGTCGAGGTAGTGGCTGACCGTGCCGATCGGCATGCCGGACACGCGCAGCCTGGTGACGAACACGATCCGGGCCAGCGCCCGCCGGTCGTAGCTGCGGTAGCCGGTGTCGTCGCGCTCCACGCGGACGAGTCCGATCCGTTCGTAGTACCGCAGTGTGTGGGCGGTGAGCCCGGTGACGTCCGCGGCCTCGGCGATGGTCATCCGCTCGGGCAGGTCGTCCGGCAGATCGAGCAGGCACAGCAGGTCGGCGTCGATCGGCTCCGGGCCCCCGTGGTGAGCGGCGATCGCCTGCCAGCGTTCCTGTGCGGTCAGCTCGGTCGTGGTCATGTCTTCGACCGTACGCCTTAGAGCGCGCTCAAACGCAAAGGTGACCTGGCCCACACTGCTCAGGCAGGCTGCTGGCAGTCCCCGCAGGTGCCGAAGATCTCCAGCGTGTGGCTGATGTCCGCGTAGCCGTGCTCGGCCGCGACCTTGTCGGCCCAGCGTTCCACCGCCGGCCCCTCGACCTCGACGGTGCGGCCGCAGTTGCGGCAGACCAGGTGGTGGTGATGACCCTTGGAGCAGCGCCGGTACGCCGTTTCGCCGTCGGCGGTCCGGAGTACGTCGACCTCCCGCGAGTCGGCCAGCGCCTGGAGGGTCCGGTAGACAGTGGTCAGGCCGACGGCCTCACCGGAGGACCGGAGCTCCTGGTGGATCTCCTGGGCGGTCCGGAAGTCGTCGAGATTGTCGAGCGCCGACGCTACCGCCGCACGCTGACGGGTCGAGCGTGTTCCGATGGCCACCGTTCCTCCTGTTCTCTGGTCCGCGTCAATTCTCGCAGAAGTCGGCAAGTCAGCATTCATATCAGTGCTCGTCCCAATGGTCACCGTGCGCGGCGTGCAGATGACCGTCGTGGACATAGTCGACGTGGTCGTCGTGTTCAACCTTGGTGTGGCCGCACTGCGGATTGTGCGCATGTGGGTGCCCGGCGCTCACGACATGCGGCTCCGGCGCCGGTACGCCGACCTCCGGTTCCGCGTCGGCCAGTGGCGCGACCCGGCCCTGCCGGCGGCGGATCAAGGTGCCGGCCGTTGCCGCCACCACGAACCCGGCCAGGGCCAGTACGACGATGGTCGCGCCCGGAGCGACGTTCGCGTTGTACGACGTGACGATGCCGGCCAGACAGGCGACGACACCGATGACACACGCCGTGACGAACGTACTGCGGAACGACCGGGTGATCTGCTGTGCCGTCGCCACCGGGACGACCATGAGTGCGCTCACCAACAGCAGGCCGACAGTCCGCATCGCCACCGTCACAGTGACAGCGGCCATGACTGCGATGAGCAGGTTGAGCAGTTGGACCCGCAGGCCGGTCACCCGGGCGAACTCCTCGTCCTGGCACACCGCGAACAACTGCGGGCCCAGTCCGATGGCCACCACCAGGACGGTCACAGCCAGTCCGACGACGACGTACAGGTCGCTGGACGAGACTGTGGTCAGCGAGCCGAACAGATAGGTGTTCAGGGTGGCCGCACCTTGGCCCGCGAGGCCGATCAGCAGTACACCGCCCGCGATGCCGCCATAGAAGAGGAGAGCGAGGGCGACGTCGCCACTGGCCTTCCCGCGAGCCCGGACGAGCTCGATCGCCGTGGCGCCCGCGATGGACACGATGACCGCGGTGAACACCGGAGCGGTGCCGGTGAGCAGGCCGAGCGCCACACCGGTGATCGCGATGTGCCCGATGCCGTCGCCCATCAGCGACAACCGCCGCTGCACCAGGTAGGTGCCGATAGCAGGCGCGGACAGTCCGGTGAGCAACCCGGCGATCAGCGCCCGCTGCATGAACTCCAGTTGGAACATGGTCATGAGGTGAGCCACCCCGGTTCGTCGCCGCCGTGTGAGTGGTGGACGTGGGCGTGGGTCTGGGAGGCGTGCGGCGGGCCGTCGTACACGATCCGGCCGCGGCGCAGGACGACGGACCGGTCGATCAGCGCGTCCATCGGGCCGAGGTCGTGGCTCACCATCACCACCGTGGTGCCGCGCGCGACCCGGTCCCGGATCGCGTCGGCGAAGATCTGCTGGCTGGCGAGGTCCACTCCTGCCGTCGGCTCGTCGAGGACGAGCAGCTCCGGGTCGGACACCAGCGCTCGCGCGATCAGGACCCGCTGCTGCTGCCCACCGGACAGCTCCGCCACGGCGTCCTTGCGCCGGTCGGCCATGTCGACGATCCGCAGCGCGTCCTCGACTGCCTGCTTGCCGGGCGCGTGCATCGGAGTGAACAGCCGCCGCTGCGACAGCAGTCCGGACGACACCACTTCGTACACGGTCGCCGGTACGCCGCCTGCCGCGGTGATCCGCTGTGGGACGTATCCGATCCGCTTCCACTGCCGGAAGCGGGGGACCGGCGTACCGAAGAGGCGGACCTGTCCGCGGGCCGCGGGCAGCAGACCGACGACGGTCCGGATCAGGGTGGACTTGCCGGAGCCGTTGGTGCCGAGGACGGCGACCACCTCGCCCTGGCGGATCTGCAGGTCGACGCCGCGCAGGATCAGCCGGCCACCCAGCTCGACCGATAGATCGGCGACCTGGACGGCCGGCGGAGCGGAGTCCGGTGGTTGTGATGTCACGCGCAGCTGTTCGCCTTCCGGAGCTCCTGCAGGTTCTCCCGCATCAGGGTCAGGTACGTCTCCTGCGAGTTCGCGTCGGACAGGCCCTCGATCGGGCTCAGTACGGCGGTCTGTACGCCGACGTCACGGGCGATCGTCTCGGCCACCTTCGGGCTGACCAGCTCCTCGTAGAAGATCGTGGTCACCTTCTGTGCCGTCACGATGTCCTGGACCTCCTTGATCCGGGCCGGGGTCGGCTCGGCGTCCGGGGTGAACCCGGCGATGCCGACCATCGTCAGACCGTATCGCTTCGCGAGGTAGGCGAAGGCCTCGTGGCTGGTCACGAAGGTCTTGAGCCGGCAGTTGGCCAGGCCGGTCTTGTACTCGGTGTCGAGCTTGCCGATGTCGGCGAGCAGGGCCTTCGACCGCTCCTGGTAGCCCGCCGCGTTCGCGCTGTCGGTGGCGACCAGTTTGTCGGTGACCGCCTTGACGACGTCGGCGTACCGGAGCGGGTCCAGCCAGAAGTGTGGGTCGAGCGCGTCGTCGGTGTGCGCGGCGGGGGCGACGTACGCCGCCGGCGTGACCGTGTCGCCCGGCGTGGCCGCGCCCTGGGTCTCGTCGTGCTCCTCGAAGTCCGCGCCGGTCGCCTCCAGCTTGGCCGCCGGGGCAACGTCGAAGCCGGCGTCCTTGGCGTTCTGCTCGACCGCCTCGTCGACCGCCGGCTGCAGGCTCTTCTCGTAGACGACGAGCTTCGCCGATGCGATCGTGCCGACCTGCTTGGGGGTGAGTTCGAGATCGTGCGGCTCGACACCAGGTGCGGTCAGGGTGGTCACGTGCACCGCGTCACCCCCCACTGTGCGGGCGATGAACTCGAGCGGGTAGAACGATGCCACGACGTCGAGCTTGCCGTCAGCAGAGCCGCTGACGGACGAGCCGCCGCACCCGGCCAGGGTGACGGCAGCCAGGGCGGTGGCGCCGGCGATGACAGCACGAAGACGAGATCTCATGACAATCATTTTCATTTAGTTGGAACTGATTGTCAAAACAGGGAGTTCATCCATGGCCAGTCGCAGCGTTGGACGCCGCCGTGCCGACCGTCGTCCCAACCGCCGCCGGAAGATCGATATTCCGCAGGGTCACGGGCATGGACACGGTCACGGGCATGGCGATCACGTGGTGGATACCTCGGTGGTCGACTCGGATGCGATCGTCGCCCGCCGCGTCCGCATTGTGGTCGCGGCGGTCCTCGCGCCCCTGCTCGCGGCCGCGGTGATCGCCATGATCGTGATGTGGCCCGGCGGCGGCGTGAAGGTCGCGTCGTACCAGACCGACTCGGCCAGGGGCGAGGTCACCGCGCTGAAGCCGTGCGCCGAGCAGAAGGATCAGTGCGACGAGGCCACGGTGAAGCTGACCAGCGGGCCGGACCAGGGCAAGTCGGTGCCGGTCCAAGTGCCGAAGGCAGGCCAGGCTCCGCTGAAGATCGAGGTCGGGCAGTCCTTGATGCTCGGTATTCAGAAGGGTGCCCCGCTCGAGCAGCGCTACCAGTACGTCGACCACGACCGGACGATGCCGTTGCTCCTGCTGGCCGCGATCTTCGCGGTCGCCGTGGTGGCGCTGTCGAGATGGCGTGGTTTCGCGGCCTTGATCGCGCTGGCGGTCACCGCGGTCACGCTGACCCAGTTCATCCTGCCCGCGATCCTGAAGGGCTCGAATCCACTGCTGGTCGCGGTCGTCGGCGGAGCCGTGATCATGGCGATCGCGCTGTTCCTCACGCATGGGATCAATGCCGAGAGTTCGATCGCCTTGTCCGGGACGATTGCGGCCTTGGGCCTGACCGTGGTGCTCGGCTGGTTCTTCACCAAGTTCTGCCAACTGAGTGGACTGGCGTCGGAGGGTGCCTCCGGGGTGCAGGCTCTAGTGCCCGGCGTTGACCTGAAGGGATTGCTGGTGGCCGGCATCGTCATCGGGGCGCTCGGCGTACTCGATGACGTGACTGTCACGCAGGCCGCGGCGGTCTGGGAACTGTCCGCTGCGAACCCGGCCGCGACCCGGCGTGAGCTGGTCGGTGCGGGCCTGCGGATCGGCCGCGCCCATGTCGCGTCGGTCGTCAACACACTTGTGCTCGCGTACGCCGGTGCCTCGTTGCCGGTGCTGATGACCTTCGCGATCCAAGGTGTTCCCGGCCGGTACGTGATCTCGACCGAGATGGTGGCCATGGAGATCGTTCGCGGCCTGGTCGGCAGCCTCGGCATCATCGCCGCGGTCCCGCTCACGACGGCCCTGGCCGCGATGGCGGTGGCCGATCGTTCCCGCGACCTGATCTCGACCGAGCCCGAGCGCGTTCACGAACCGGTATAGCTGCGCACCATCCTCTTCCCCCGGGAGCACGTGGCTCCTAGAGTGCTGAGTAGGTCACGGAAAGTCCGCTCGCAATTACCTTCCGTGGCTGCAACGGAGTGAGGAGTGCTGATGAGATTTCGGCATCGGGACGGCTCCGCCGTTCACCTGGGGTACTGCGCGAACGTCCATCCGGCCGGCGATCTGGACGGCGTGATCGCCGGTCTCGACGGCTGCGCGTCTTTGGTTCGCAAGGAGTTGGACGTGCCGGTGCTCGGTGTCGGCCTGTGGTTCCCGAGCCCGCTGGCCGACCGATTGGCGAACTCGCCGGCCGCGCTCAACAGGCTGCGCCGGGCGCTCGCTCGCAACCAGCTCGAAGTCGTCACGTTGAACGGGATCCCGCACAGCTACTTCACCGAGGAGATCGTCGGTACCAGGGTCTACTGCCCGGACTGGACCGAGCCGGAGCGGCTCCGCTACACCCTCGACCTGGTCGATGTCCTGGCCGAGTTGCTCCCGGACGATGCGGCGTACGGCTCGATCTCGACGCTGCCGCTCGCCTGGCGGGTGCCGTGGTCGAAGGCCCGCAACGCCGCGGCGCGGGAGGCGTTCGACCGGGTCGAGCGGCATCTCACCCGGACCGAGGCGCGCACGGGCCGCCGGATCCGGATCGCGGTCGAACCCGAACCGGGCTGCGTCCTGGAGATGCTCGGCCAGGCCGCCGCCTGGCTCAGCCGCTATGCCAGCCCGTACGCCGGGGGCTCGGCGATCGGACTGGGATTCGACACCTGCCATCTGGCTGTGCAGTTCGAGGAACCCGATCGTGGCTTCGAAACGCTGTGGCGAGCGGGCATCGATGTGGTGAAGGCGCAGCTGTCCGCGGCGCCCCAGCTCGCAGATCCGTCCGACTACTCGGGGCGTCGAGCGCTCGCGAAGCTGGGTGATCCGAAGTACCTGCGTCAGGTCCGGGAGTGGTGCGGTCCCGGCGTTGACGACGTCGAGCTGGCCTACCAGTTGTCGGGTCATGCGGCCTGGCGGATGCATGCGCATGTCCCTGTGTACAAGGCGTTACCGCCTCCGCTCACCGGCACGAACGGCGTACTCGACGACTGCTTGAACCGCCTCGTTGGTGGTGGTCACCCGTTGACGCACCATCTGGAGTCGGAGGTCTACACCTGGCCGCGGATGCCACGGACGCAGGAGAAACTGGCCGAACGCATCGCGGCAGAACTCGGCTGCCTTCGCAAACACCTGCTGGGCCTGGGACTCGAGGCCTCAGGCTGAGCTCAGCGGGCAGGAAGGTGCCCGAGGCAACGACCGGCTGGCCGGGCTCAGCTGCTGGCGATCTTGGAGACCGCGAAGAGCAGGATGATCAGGATCGAGAACACGCGCAGGAACCGCGGACCGGTGCCGACGGCGGGCCAGGACAGGAACCCGAGCCAGGCCAGCAGCAGCGCGAGCAGGATCAGCGCCGGTATCGCGATCACCAGCGGAGCGAAGACTCCGGCCAGGGCCAGCACCAGCGTGATGGCGGGGAGGGTAAGGGTGGGCATCCCGTGCAGCTTCGCCACGTACGGGTAACTGAACTTCGTGATCCGCTGCCGGAGCGGACTCGCCGGCTGACCGCTGGGGGAACTCATCTCCCCATTGTTCCAGGTCTTACAGTGGACCCCGTGTTCGTGGTGATCAGGTTCCGGGTGGAACCAGGGGAGCAGCCGGGGTTTTTCGAGCGGCTACGGGGCGCGGTCGAGGTGCTGGGGAAGCAGAAGGGGTTCGTCGCCGCCCGGGCCGGGCGGAACGCGGACGACCCGGAACTGCTCGCCTTGACGATGGAATGGGAGAACATCGGCAGTTACCGTCGCGCACTGTCGCCGTACGAGGTGAAAGTGGCCGCCGTCCCGCTGCTGTCCCAGGCGATCGACGAGCCCACCGCGTACGACGACGTACCCGAGTTCATGCCGTAGCAGCGGTCGTTCGGCCGGATGCGACGGTGGCCGCCCCGGACCGATAGCCTGGACCCTTCGTACCGCAACCCGTGCCCGTTATCTGGAGTCGAAAAGTGCCCGTGGAAACCGTCGATGCCGTCGTCAGCCTCAGCAAGCGGAGAGGCTTCGTGTACCCGTGCGGCGAGATCTACGGCGGAACCAAGTCGGCCTGGGACTACGGGCCGCTGGGTGTGGAGCTGAAGAACAACGTCCGGACCCAGTGGTGGCGGGCGATGGTGACGAGTCGTGACGACATCGTCGGCCTGGACTCCTCGGTGATCCTGCCGACCAAGGTCTGGGAGGCGTCCGGGCACCTGTCGGAGTTCGTCGACCCCCTGACCGAGTGCCAGTCGTGCCACAAGCGGTTCCGCGACGACCACCTGCGCGAGGACTACGCCCGGCGGAAGAACAAGGACGTCGACGACGTCAAGCTGGCCGAGATCGCCTGCCCGAACTGCGGCAACAAGAACACCTTCACCGAGCCGCGGATGTTCAACGGCCTGCTGAAGACCTACCTCGGCCCGGTCGAGTCCGAGGAGGGCCTGCACTACCTCCGCCCGGAGACCGCGCAGGGCATCTTCATCAACTTCGCGAACGTAATGGGCACGGCCCGGAAGAAGCCGCCGTTCGGCATCGCCCAGGTCGGCAAGAGCTTCCGCAACGAGATCACCCCGGGCAACTTCATCTTCCGGACCCGCGAGTTCGAGCAGATGGAGATGGAGTTCTTCGTCGTACCGGGCTCGGACGAGGAGTGGCACGAGTACTGGCTGAAGACCCGCTGGGACTGGTACGTCGGCCTCGGGCTGAACCCGGACAACATGCGGTTCTACGAGCACCCGAAGGAGAAGCTGAGCCACTACTCGAAGCGCACCGTCGACATCGAGTACAAGTTCAACTTCGGCGGCAAGGAGTTCGACGAGCTCGAGGGCATCGCGAACCGGACCGACTTCGACCTGTCCACCCACTCCAAGCACTCCGGTGCCGACCTGTCGTACTTCGACCAGGAGAAGGGCGAGCGCTGGACGCCGTACGTGATCGAGCCGGCCGCCGGCCTGACCCGCAACGTGCTCGCGTTCCTGCTCGACGCCTACACCGAGGACGAGGCGCCGAACGCGAAGGGCGGCGTGGACAAGCGCACGGTGCTGCGGTTCGACCCGCGGCTGGCGCCGGTGAAGGCCGCCGTACTGCCGCTGTCGCGCAACGCCGAGCTGTCCCCGAAGGCGAAGGACCTGGCCGCCGAGCTGCGGAAGAACTGGAACGTCGACTTCGACGACGCCGGTGCGATCGGCCGGCGCTACCGCCGGCAGGACGAGATCGGTACGCCGTACTGCATCACCGTCGACTTCGACACCCTCGACGACCAGGCCGTGACGATCCGGGAGCGCGACTCGATGAAACAGGAACGGGTGGCCCTCACCGAAGTCACCGGCTACCTCGCCCAGCACCTGGTCGGCTGCTGACATGGCGGCTCGGCGGTTCCTCGGTCGTGACCACCTGCGCTTCGGACTGACGATCTTCGGCTTGTCCGCGGTGATGGTGTTCGTGCTGGCCGCATGCTCGGACTCCAAGCCGCAGGCGGCCGACGACAGCCCCGCTCCGTCGACGCCCCCGGCGAGCTCGAACTCGCCGATCCCGACCGCATCCACGCCCGCGCTGACCCCGCTGCCGACACCGTCGAAGCCGTGGCCGACGCCGAAGGTGACCGGCGAGCCGGCGAGCGACGCGCCGCTGGCCGACCGGATCCGGTTCGCGATCGCCAAGCAGGCGCAGATCGCGGCCGGCAAGTCCGCCACCACGACGGTGAAGTGCCCGGGCATCGACGACGTGGAGAAGCCCGGCAATCACTCGTTGACGTGCACCGTCACGTACGGCGGGAAGCCGTACACCGGGACGCTGACGGTCGACGCGAAGCAGTACTCGGCGTCGTACAAGTTCACCTCCGACTCGGTCGCGATCGTGAAGGCCAAGGTGGTGGACGCGGTGCTGCGGACGGCGCCCGACGCGGCCAAGGTGACCTGCACGATGGCTGATGTTGCCGTGGTCAAGCATTCCGGCAAGCCGATCGCCTGCGACGTCACCACGATGTCGAACGCGGTCCAGCCGTACGAGGCGCAGATCTCCGGCAACGGCCAGGTGCTGGTGGCGAAGGCCTGAGTCATGCTGCAACTGGGCAACCTCACGATCGACACACCCGTGGTGCTGGCGCCGATGGCCGGCATCACCAACGCGGCGTACCGCAGACTCTGCGCGGAGCAGGGCGCCGGGCTGTACGTGTGCGAGATGATCACGTCGCGCGGGATCGTCGAGGGTGACCAGAAGTCGCTGGACATGCTCACGTTCGACGAGCGGGAAACAGTCCGCTCCGTGCAGTTGTACGGCGTCGATCCGACGTACATCGGTCGTGCGGTGCAGGTGTTGTGCGATCAGTACGGCGTCGCGCACATCGACCTGAACTTCGGCTGCCCGGTCCCGAAGGTGACCCGCAAGGGCGGCGGCGCCGCGCTGCCGTGGAAGCGCAACCTGCTCGGCGCGATCCTGCGCTCGGCCGTCCACGCCGCGACGCCGTACGGCGTACCGGTCACGATTAAGACCCGGATCGGCATCGACACCGACCACCAGACGTACCTCGACGCGGGCCGGATCGCCGAAGAGTCGGGCGCCGCGGCGATCGGGTTGCACGGGCGTACGGCGGCCCAGGCGTACTCCGGTCAGGCCGACTGGTCCGCGATCGCTGCGCTGGTGGAGCACGTGAGCATCCCGGTGCTCGGCAACGGCGACATCTGGGAGGCGGGCGACGCCTTGCGGATGGTGGCGGAGACCGGGTGCGCGGGAGTCATCGTCGGGCGCGGATGCCTTGGTCGGCCGTGGTTGTTCCGGGACCTCGCGGTCGCCTTCTCCGGTGGGGAAGCGCTGAACCTGCCGACCCTCGGTGAGGTCGCTGTCGTGATGCGCCGGCACGGTGAGTTGCTGGCTGACCTGATGGGGGAGCCGCGCGGCCTGCGGGACTTCCGCAAGCACGTCCCCTGGTACTTGAAGGGCTTCCCGGCCGGCGGCGAACTCCGCGCGGCCCTCGGCATGGTCGAATCCCTCGCCCAGCTCGACGAACTGCTGGCCCAGCTCGATCCGACCGTCCCGTTCCCGGTCGCCGAACTCGGTGCACCCCGAGGTCGCCAAGGCAGTCCCCGCGACCACATCGTCCTCCCACACGGCTGGCTGGACGACACCGACGGCCTCACCGCCGACCTGGCCGAAGCCGAACTAGGCGTCTCCGGCGGCTGAAGGTCACGGCCTCCGGCCGCTGCCTTGGCGCCTTCGGCGGACCGCGGCTCGTCACACGCTAGGCGGACCTCCGCGGAACGGATGTGATGCCTGAAAGGGCAAGGATTCGGCAGAAAGTCGTGCGGGCTTGGGGCTTCTGCTGATTCGTCGCGGTGTGCGGGCGCGTTGAGGTCGGGCGGTCGTGACCATGCGCGCCGTGCTCTTGACGGCGGTCGTGGTTGGCCGTTTCAGTGCCAAGATGGCCGTTGTGGAGTCCTACGTCGAGCGGCCGCCGTTGCCGGGGCTCGCGGGCGTGGTGCGGACGGTCTGGATCCAGCGGACCGGCGAAGCGGCGTACGTGCAGCGGCATTTGCCGACAGGTGGCGTGGAGATTCACTTTCCGATTGGTGGGCGTCCGCAGTTGGTAGGCCCGCTGACTGGTCCGGAGGTCGAGGTCATTCCCGCCCACACCACGATCGTGGGAGTGCGGTTCCACCCGGGCACGGCGCCGCCCTTGCCGACGGTGCTCGACGATCTCGTGGATCAGCGCGTGAGCCTGGTAGACCTGTGGGGAAGCTTGGAGGACCGTCTCGTCGAGGCGATGGCCCGAGCCGGCACACCCGAACGAGCGCTCATGTTCTTGCAAGCCCACCTCGTGCAGGAGTTTCGTACCGCGGTGCGCGTGGATCCGCTGGTGGGCGAGGCGGTGCAGGCGTTGATGCCGTGGCACCCGCTCAACATCGACACGCTGGCCAGCCATCTGGCGCTCTCCGCGAGTCAGCTGCGTCGCCGCTGCCTGCACGCGGTGGGGACGAGCCCCAAGGTGCTCCAACGGACGTTGCGGTTCCAGGGGTTTCTCGCGTTGGCGCAGGCAGGCGCCACGCCCACGGGCCGGCGTGGTGCGGACGGTACGGCGGGTCTGGCGATCGACGCGGGGTACGCCGACCAGGCGCACCTCAGCCGGGAATGCCTCCGCCTGACCGGCCTCACCCCGAGCCAACTCCTCGGCCTCAACCCGAGCCAGCCCCTCGGCGGCACCGTCGACCGGTGCATGTGCGGCCACGACCACTCCGCGTCGTACAAGCCGTTCCTCGCTTCCCGGAGGCAGCCGCTCCGAGTCTGACCCGTGCGCGATTCGTTCAAGACCCGTCGGCGTGCCGGTCATAGCGTCTGACTCATGACCGACTGGACCGACGCACTCGACGGCGAGCTGTTCAGCCCCGGCTCAGCGGGCTACGAAGAGATCCGCCGCCCGTTCCACCCGGCCTACCGGGACGCGCGGCCCAGGCTCGTAGCTCAGTGCCGCTCGGTCTCGGACGTCGTCAGCGTCATCAAGTACGCCGCAACCACCGGAGATCGTATTGCCCCACGTGGCGGAGGCCACTGCTTCGCGGGCCGATCCTCGACGGACGGGATCGTGCTCGACCTGTCCGGCCTCGACGGCATCGCGGTGGGATCTGATGGCATCGCCACGATCGGAGCCGGCGCCCGCCTGGCACAGGTGTACGCCGCTTTGCACGCCTACGACCGAACCGTGCCGGGCGGATGCGGTCCGACCGTCGGCATCACGGGCCTCACCCTCGGCGGCGGGATCGGTCTGCTCGGGCGCAAGTACGGCCTGACCTGCGATCGCCTCGTCGGCGCACAGGTCGTGCTCGCGGACGGCAGCGTCGTGGAGTGCGACGCTGACCACGAACCAGACCTGTTCTGGGGTCTTCGTGGGGCCGGCGGCGGCCAGTTCGGTGTCGTCACGTCACTGCGGTTCGACACCGTCCCTGAGCCGATGACCACCCGCATCCAGGCGCAGTGGTCAGACATCGCTCTCGAGCAACTGGTGTCCGCCTGGCAAGTCTGGGCACCGGACGCCCCGGACGAACTCACCGTCAACCTCTCCCTGGTGTCCGAGCCCGGCGAACCCGTCCAGGCGACGATCTTCGGCGCCTCGACACTCGACGAGGCGACGACCCGGGAACTGCTGCAACAGTTGACCGAGCAGGCCACGACCGTCGACTTGCGCGCCGGCCTGCCTTACAGCCGGCTGAAGAGCACCTTCGGTGACCCACTCGATGAACCCGAACGCCTCACCCGGTTCAGGTCGGAGTTCTTCTCCGACTCGATGGCCGACGGCTCCATCGCATCTCTCCTGGACCAGTTCTCGACGACCACGGGCCGACGGGAGCTGGCGTTCACCGCGATGGGCGGGGCCTACAACAGGATTGTCGACAACGCGACGGCGTTCGCTCATCGCAGCACGCGTTTCCTGCTCGAGCACATCGGCGACGCGGACGATCCTTGGGTCGACGAGTCCTGGGCGACCGCGCACGCCGACGGGTCCGGCCGCGTCTACCCCAACTTCCCCGACAGCGCGCTCGACGACTGGGCGTCGGCGTACCACGCGGCCAACTATCAGCGGCTCGCAGCGGTCAAGCGCGCCTACGACCCGCACCGATTCTTCGACTTCCCGCAAGCCATCTGATCACCACGGAGGACAGCCATGAGCAAGGTCATCAGTGCCCACTCGGTCTCGGTCGACGGTTACATCACCGGTCGCGATCCCGGCGCCGGACGTGGGCTCGGCGACGGGGGGATGCTGTTCAACTGGTACTTCGACGGGGACACGCCGAGCCAGGTGTTCGACGGCTTCAAGCTGAGCGAGGCCAGTGTCCGGTTCTTCGACGCGAGTGCCGAACGCGTCGGCGCGAGCCTGGCCGGTCGCAACACGTACGACGACTCCGGCTGGGTCAACGGCGGGGCCCCACACCCGACGGCGCCGCTGGTCGTCGTCAGCCACCGTCCGGTGCCGGGGATGAGCGACCAGCGTCAAACCCTGATCACGACAGGGATCGAGGACGCCGTCGCCGCGGCACGCGAGGTCGCCGGCGACAAGGACGTCGCCATCATGGGCGGCGGCGCGGTGACTTCGGCGCTCGCGGTCGGCCTCGTCGACGAGCTGATCCTCCACCAGGTGCCGATCCTGCTCGGCGCCGGTCGCAGCTTCTTCCAGGAACTCCCCGAGCACGTGGAACTCCGCCTGCTCGAGGCCATCCCCGCGCCCGGCGTGACCCACCTGCACTACGAGGTCGTCCGATGATCCTCGTCACCGGCGGGCTCGGCATGATCGGCGCCCACACCGCCCGCGCGCTCCTCGACCTCGGACAGCAGGTCGTCGTCACCACCCACCGCCGTACCGAGGTCCCGTCGTTCCTCGCCGGCCAGGTCATCGTCGAACCCCTCGACGTCACCGACCGGGACGCCTTCCTCGCCCTCGGCGCCCGCCACGACATCAGCGACATCGTCCACCTCGCGGGCAGCGTTCCGGGCGAGAACCCGGTGGATTTCTTCCGCACGGACACGACCGGTCTGCTCAACGCGCTCGACGCCGCCCGCGCTTGGGGCGTCCGCAGGTGTGCCGTCGCCAGCAGCCTCGGCGTGTACATCGGCCGGACCGAAACCGGTTGGCACGAGGAGCTCGACCTGCCCACCACAGAGCTGCCGCACCTGGTCATCGCGTTCAAGAAGGCCGTCGAGCCGCTCGCCATGCACAGCCTTCAGGGCAGCGGCGTCCAGCCCGTCGTACTCCGGATCGGGACCATCTGGGGACCGCTCGTCGATCCGGAATCACCGTTCTTCTACATCCCGCCGTACATCAGCGCCGTACTCCGGGGTGAGGAGCCGAAGCCGCTCTACGCCGACGACGGCGGAGACTGCTGCTATGCGCCGGACGCAGGCCGCGCGATCGCACTCCTGACGACCGCGAAAACCCTTCCGCACAACGTCTACAACGTGTCCAGCGGCCAGCCGTACACCAACCGCGACTTCGCGGGTGCTCTGCAGGCGATCACTCCCGGCCTGAAGCTCGACCTCCTGCCGGGACGGCAGGACGGTCCCGACGACAACCCGTACCTCGACATCACCCGGCTCACCAACGACACCGGCTTCGAGCCGGCCTTCGATGTCCCCAAGGCGGTCGCCGACTACGTCGCATGGCGCGCCGCCAACCCTCGCTGAAGGAGAACAGCATGCTCGACCCGAAAGTACGGAGCGTCCTCGACGGCACCTCGATCGCTCACCTCGCCACGATCTGCGCCGACGGTTCGCCGCACAGCACTCCCGTGTACGTCGGCGCCCACGGTGACCGCATCGTCTTCTTCACCGGTCCGACCATGCGCAAAGCACGCAACCTGCGCCGCGACCCTCGGATGGCGCTGTCCATCGCGCCTGTCGACAATCCGTTCGAGCCGGTCGTCATTCGCGGCCGGGTCGTCGAATGGATCGAGGGCGACGAGGCCTGGGAGATTGTCGACAATCTGGCCATCAAGTACGCCGGCGCACCCTATCCCCGAGGCGAGGAGCGCGTCGTGGCCGTCATCGAGCCCGAGCACCAGGCTGTGGGGGTCGGGTGAGAGCAGGCCGCTGTCCGCTGTACGTCTGGTTCAACCCGGACCGGCTGCATCTGTTCACAGCCTCCGATGGCATCGCGCTGCAAGCACCCCAACGCGTGTGAGCACCCAGCACCCGGCGCACGCTGTACCAAGCACCCAGCGCACGCTCTGCACAGCACCCAGCGCACGCTCTACGCAGCACCCCCATCGAGAGGAATGCTCTTGAGAGACCCTGAGAACGCCATCGTCGAGGTCGAACTGCCGGACGACTTCGACGCCTTCTGGGCGGCCGGCCTGGCGGACTGCGCGTCGTACCCGCTGGAGCCGGTGCTCACCGAGACGCCGGCACTCTCCACGGACAAGGTGATTGTCTACGATCTGCGCTACACCAGCTTCGGCGGTCTGCGGATCGCCGGCTGGTACACCATCCCGCGCGACAGGCCAGCGCCGTACCCGGCACTGGTGACGATCCCCGGCTACATCTCCGAGCCGACGATCCCGAAGGAATGGTCCGAGCTCGGGTACGCCGCCCTCGCGGTGGCGCCACGCGGCAAGCTCCGGTCGAACGACGTGTTCAACCCCGGCTATCCGGGGCTCCTGACGCACAACATCGTCGACCACAACACCTACGGGTATCGCGGCTTCTACCTCGACGTCGTCCGGGCGGTCGACGTCTTGCTAGGTCGTCCGGAAGTCGACACGGCGCGGATCGGATTGCAGGGATCGAGCCAGGGCGGTGGGCTCGGGATCAGTACGGCGGCGCTGCGACCCGACGCGATCAAGGCCGTCGCGGCCGGGGCACCGTACTTGTGCGGGATCATGACCGCGCCGACGCTGACTCGGTCGTACCCGTACGAAGAGATCAACGAGTACCTGCGGGTGCACCCCAAGGACGTGGATCGGGTGCGGGAGTCGGTCGCGTACTACGACGGTCTCAACTTCGCGCCGAAGGTGCAGGCGCCGACGCTCCTGTACCTCGGGCTGGAGGACGATGTCTGCCCGCCGGAGACCGGGTTCGCGCTGCATCGGACACTGACCTGCGAGAAAACGCTGCACACCTTCCCGCACTGCGCGCATCACGCCGGGCTGCCGGGCGTGATGCGGATCGTGGAGGACTTCCTTGCCGAGCACCTGCAACCGGAGCGGTGACTGATGGATTTCGACAACTACTGGGCCGCGGTCGACAGGGAACTCGCTGCAATACCCGCTCGGCCGGTGCTCGACGTGGTGCCGGCCCGGGCGACCGACGAGGCGACCAGCTACACCGTCCGGCTGACGAGCACAGGCCCGTACCGCGTCTTCGGCCACCTGAGCATCCCCACCGGTGACGGCCCGTTCCCCGCGCTCCTCCAGACACCGCGATACGGCAGCGTCAATCACGTACCGCACCCCAACGACCGGAGCCGGTACGTCGTGTTCGGTGTGATGCATCGTGGTCAGCGACTGGCCGACGAAGGATTCTCGGCGGCGTACCCAGGATTGTTGACAATGGGCATCGACGATCCGGCGTCGTACATCTATCGCGGGATCGCGGCGGACTGTCTTCGGGCGGCCGAGTTCCTGCTGGGGTTGTCGGAGGTCGATCCGGCGCGCGTCGCGGTGACCGGCGACGACCTGGCCGTGCTGACGGCCGCCCGGCGGCCCGGTTTCACCGCGCTCCGGGTGACCGATCTGCTGTTCTACCGGGCGACGGAGGCGCGGCTGAAGTCCAGTTCGTATCCGCTCGAGGAGCTCAACGATCATCTCCGCGCCGGATCGTCGGTGCAGATTGTCGACAACACGCTGTCCTACTTCGATCCGACCCGGCACGCGCCAGCGGTGACCGCAACGAGCCTGGTCGCGGCGGACGATCCGGACTGGTGTGCGCCGCTGATCAGCGCTCTGCCTGCCGCGGGTGTCTACAAGCTGACGCACCTCGATGGGACGGACAACGACTTCCACGACGCGTGGTTGGCCGAGCTGTCCGGGGTCCGGCCGATGTCAAGGTTCCTGGTCCGATGAGCGATCCGCTCGAGGTGGATCCGCCGGTCCGTCCGTCCACCACGCTCGGCGAGCTTGGGGTGCGGCCGGTGATCAACGCGTCCGCCACGCTGACCATGCTCGGTGGCTCGTTGATGCCGGCCCCGGTTCTGCAGGCGATGAACGACGCGGCCGCTCACTTCGTCGATCTGGACGAACTGCACACTCGCGTGGGTGAGCGGCTGGCCGCGCTGACGCACAACGAGGCGGCGTACGTGACCTGCGGTGCGGCGGCGGCGATCACGCTGACCGTTGCCGCCTGCATCACCGATCAGTCGCGGGCGTTCCCGGTCGACACCGAGGTGGTGATGTTCGCTTCGCAGCGGAACGGCTACGACTACGGTGTCCAGCTGACCGGGGCTCGGATCGTCGAGATCGGTCCGTCGGTCGACGACCTCCGGGCCGCGCTCGCTCGGAAGCCGGCCTGCGTCTTGTGGTTCGCCGGGACCCATTTGGCGGCCGGCGCGCTTGCCGTCGAAGACGTGGTCGGCGTCGCCGCGGAGGCCGGCGTACCGGTGATCGTTGATGCGGCTGCACAGATCCCTCCGGTATCGACACTGTGGCGATTCACTCGGGAGGTGGGCGCGGACGCGCTGATCCTCAGCGGTGGGAAGGGGCTACGGGGTCCGCAGGCCAGCGGCCTGGTGCTGGGCCGCCGGTGGATCGTGGACCGTTGCCGGCTGCATGCATCGCCGAACCAGGACATCGGGCGCGGCATGAAGGTCGGGAAGGAGGAACTGCTCGGTTTGGTCGCCGCGGTCGAATGGACGCTGGAGCAGGATGAGGCGGCGATGCTCGCCGGCTACGAACGGATTGTCGACAACTGGATCCGCGGATTGCAGGGAATGCCGGGAGTGACCGTCACCCGCGGCTATCCGAGCGAGGCGGGTCAGCCGCACAGCCGAGCGGTTGTGCGATTGTCGACAACCTCCGGCTGGACCCGGGACGACCTGGTCGCGGCGTTGTGGGACGGCGACCCGCGGATCGCGGTCGGCACCTATCGCCTGCCCGACGACGCGATCGCACTCAACCCGCAGACGGTGGAACCCGGCGAGGAGGAAAAGGTTCTCGAAGCCCTTGTCGGCCTTCTAAGCTCTGGGAATGGCGAGCAAGCCGGATGAGACGCGGGACGGGGTCGACCTGACCAACTTGGATCAGCCCTTGTTCGACGGGGCTGACGCGACCAAGCGGGACCTGGTCGACTATCTGGATGCGGTGCACGAGCGGATCCTGATCGAGTTGCGCGAGCGGCCGTTGTCGGTGATCCGGATCCGGCCAGGGCAGCCGAAGTTCATGCAGAAGAACGTGCCGAAGTACACACCGGACTGGGTCAAGACGGTGCCGGTGTGGGCGGAGGCGTCCAAGCGCGAGGTGTCGTACGCGCTGTGCGACGACCGGCGGACGCTGCTGTGGTTCGCGAACCAGCGCGCGGTCGAGTACCACCCGACGCTGATGCGCGCGGATCACTGGGACCGCATCACGCACCTTGTGCTCGACCTCGACCCGCCGGAGGGAGACGAGACGTTCGCGAAAGCGGTACAGGCGGCGTTCCTGGTACGGCAGGCGCTGAGCGACGCAGGGCTGTCGGGTGCGGTCAAGACGAGCGGCGCGAAGGGCGTGCATGTGTTCGTGCCGATCGACGAGTCGGTGTCGATCGAGGATGCGGCTGCCGCGACCCGGGCGATCGCGGCGCGGGCCGAGCGGATCGACCCGGACATCGCGACCACGGCGTACATCAAGGAGGACCGGGGCGGGAAGGTGTTCGTCGACTCGACCCGATCCGGTGGGGCGACGGTGGTCGCGGCGTACAGTCCGCGGGTCCGGCCTGGTACGCCGGTATCGTTCCCGGTCGGCTGGGACGACCTGGACCGGGTCACTCCGCGCGACTTCACCGTCCGCACCGCCGTCGATCAACTGGGCGACGCCGACCGCTGGGCCGATCAACTCCCAGCTCCCCAATCCCTGCCCGAAGACCTCCTCGAGGAAGGCCGAGCCATCCCCATCGCCCGCGTCATCGCCATGCACGAAGGCAAGCGCCGCAAACGGGCCAAGGAGAAGGCCGAGAAGGAGGACTAATCCTCGCTCGCCGTCGTCAGTTCGAGCGCGAGCTGACGTACGTCGGTGGACGGGTGGTTGCGCAGGGCAATGAGTAACGCGCGCCAGGTGGAGGACCAGCCTGAGCGCGGGCCGGCGGTGGAGATCAGGGACCAGGCGAGGAGGCCGGCGGCCAGGTCCGGGTCGTGGACGAGCTGTGTCGCCGGATCCGCCAGCGACTCGGGGGACCAGCTGGCTTCGCTTGCCGACAGACGGGAGCGGAGCAGGTTGGCTGCCGAGAAGGCGGTCAACGGGCGGTCGCCAAGTCTGCTGCGCAGGTCAGGCAGCTCGGCCGAGAGGTTCGGCCAGTCGACTGCGTAGGTCAGGAGGTGCAGGCGCAGCGCCAGGAGGTCTGGGGATTCGAGTTCGCCGGCGACGGTCTTCAGGACTTGGCGGCGCTCGGACGGCTTGGCGCTGAAGGCCGCGGCCAGCCGATGGACGACGATGGTGAGACGCTGTCGGGCCGGGTGGTCCCGGTCGGGAGTGGCGTTCGGCAGGTTGGGATCGTTCTCCAGCCGGACCAGCAGCCGTACGGCGGAGATCAGATCGTCGAGTCCCAGCCGCGGGTCCGTCGCCACGATCGCCACCAGCGCCGTCGTCGCGTCACTCCACGTCCGATTGCGAGCCGCCAGGTCGGTGATGAACCCCGCGCACACAGGCGCCGCCGACCGGTTCCACCGAGCCCACCACGGCAGAGACAACAACGCGGCCCGCACGACCTCAGGCTCCGACCGGTTCGTGACCGCGACCAGGAGGTCGGCGTACCGCGACCGGTACTTCGCGGCCAGCCCGAAAGCCGACCGCTGCGTCAGCACAATCGCCGTCGCCGCGCTGTCGTGCACCGCCTGCTGCAGCAGCGCCCAGCTAGCGGGTTCGTGCAACAGATACTGCGACGCCGCACTGGTGATCGCCGCCTTCACATCCCGATGCGCCGAGGCCCAAGCATCAGTCAGTACGGCGCTCGCACCCGGAGCACGGAGTTCGCCGAGCAGCCGCGCCGCCTCCTTCCGCGACGTCACCTTCACGCCCTCAGCGACCAGCACCGGATGGAGCAACCCCGGCAACACACTCGGCCGGACGAACCGGGCCGCCCTGGACGCCGCATAGATCGCGACCCGCGCCCGATCGTCACCGGCATGAGACAGCAACACCGGCAACGCCTGCTGCGGTGAGTCCGTCCACGCCAACGCACCCAGCGCAGCCTCCTGCAACAACACCGACTCGTGCCGCAGGAACGGTTCGAGCGCAGTACGTCCGACCCCGGGCACGTGTCCAAGCATCGACACCGCATGCGCCCGAGCCCAGTCCGGCATCCGCGCGTCGCCGGCCGCCTCGGCGACGAGTTCGGCGTACCGCGCCTGCTGGCGGGGGAGCCAGCGGCGGAGCGCGGCGCCGGAGACCGGCCACGCCGGATGGTTGCGATCGAATCGCCTGATGCGCGCCGGCTGTGAGAGGACGACATCCAGCAGATCGGTCCGCGATTCGGTGACAGCGCGCCAGACCGCGTCCCACCGCGCCATGCCGACGTCTCTCCCGATGACGCGACCGATCCGTTCGGGCCTCGTCGCGGGAGGTTCCAGCCAGAGCTCGGCCGCCTGACCGACGGTGTTCTCCTGGTTCGACCAGAGAGCCTGCTCGAGCGCGTTGTGCAGATGCTCGTTCGACCACCCGCGCTTCCCGAACGCGCGCGCGATCCCGAAGGTCAGCGTGAACTCGCGTCGCGCCACACTGTCGTCGACAGACCGCCGCAGTACGTCGTACACCGCCGTCTCACGTCCACGCGGCAGACCATCGACGATTCCGTAGAGCTGCAGGCTGCCCTGGTTCTCGGTGAGCCGCGCATGCGCCTGCAGACCCCAGTCGAGCAGCCGTTCCTGCTGCCGCAGCGCACCTTCCCGTACGGCGGTCTCCGCGATGTGGCCGAGCGCCGACCGGGTGTACCAGGAGCTGTCGCGAGCCTCCAGTGCAGCGGTCAGCAGTGTGTCCAGTGCGGTCACCGCAGCGTCGGTGTACGTCGACGGCGGGAGCTCGTTGACAGCAAGCAGCACGCCCTGGCGAACGGCATCGCGGTCGTTGCGCACCCGGGTCGCCCAGGAGATCGCGATCGCGACCTGCTCAGGCTGCCGGGAATGCCCGGCCGCACCGATCACCGCGCGATAGACCCAATGCCGATCGTCGGCATCCGGCCGGCTGATCTCCGGCGACAGCAGTGCGAACGCCTCGTCGTACGGAAGGAACGCGGTGACCCGCCACCGCTCGCGCGTGTCGTCGGCGATCACCGCGAGCGTCAGCATCCGCCGCGCCTGCTCGTACCTGAGCTCGCGGGGGAGTACGGCGAGCAGCCCGGCGGAAAGCACGCTCTGGCCCAGATCCACGGTGCTCGTGACTGCGGTGAAGATCCTCGTCCGGCGCGACGGCGGCAGATCCTCGAGCAGCTGGGTCAGATCCGGCCAGAGAAGCCGACCGAGAGCGATCAGCTCAGCGTTCGAGTATCGGTGCAACCGGCGCCGGACCGCCGGGCTCAGGGCGGTGTGCAACGAGCGAGCACGTTCGGGAGCGAGCAGAATCGCCAGCACACCGGCGGGGTCGGCGTCGATCAACCGGCCCAGGATCGAGACGATTGCCATCGGCAACTGGTCCGCCGGGAGTGCCGTGACGAGCAGGGACGCGACCTGCGCCGCATCGTGGTCGAGCGCGCCGACAACGCCGTACGCCGCGCCTTGCCACCACTCGCTCTTGTCCGGACCGGTCGGCAGCGTGCTACCCGCGTAGGCCAGCACAGCCTTCGGATGCCGCGAGCCAAGTCGTTGCCACTCACCACTACCGAGGCAGTACGCCAGCTCCGGGAGCAACCGCTCGACCGTCGCATCGTCGGTGCTGTTCAGCAGGCCCGCCGCGGCCCGATCGCCCCAGCGCTCCCGGTGGTCGTCGATCAGCCGCGCAGCCAGATGCGACCGCCCGGTCTTGCGGATCACGTGAAGCAGCTTCGTCCGCAGTACGGCGGGTGCATCGTCGTACAGGATCCGCAGATCGTCATCAGACACCGGGACGCCGCCGGCAACCGCGGCGAGCGCCCGCGCCTGCACCGAGGGATCTGGGTCCCGCAGCAACGCGGTCACGTAGGAGACGTGCCCGGCCGCCTGCGCCACCGTCAGCCCCAGCGTCCGCTCGTACGACGTACCGCGTGCCAGCTCATCGAGGAGCGCCGACCCGTTCAGCCGACGGCCCGCTAGTGCGGCCGCCCGCTGCCGAGCGCCGTACGGAAGCTTGTCGACGGACTGGATCAGCTCGCTCGCACGCATGGGCCCAATCCTGCCGACCCCGGGTGTCAGGTCAGTCGGGCAGGGTCGCGTCGGGCAGCAGTACGGCGACCTGTCAACTGACCTGCTCGAGTTCCGCGAACGCGGCGGCGAGCTTCGGCAAGGTGTAGTGCGCGTTGAGTCCACTCGGATTCGGCAGGATCCAGACGCGGGTGTCCCCGATCAGGCGGTCCTGCTTGCCCATGGCAGCCTTCCGCTCGCCGAAGGCGTCCCGGTACGCCGTGACGCCGACGATCGCGAGCCATTCCGGCTGGACGCGAAGGACCTTCTTCACCAGGTTCTCCCCGCCGGCCAGATACTCCGCGCGAGTCAGTTCGTCGGCGCGCGCGGACGGGCGGTCGACGACGTTGGTGATCCCGAGCCGGTAGGTCAGGAGCTCACCCTGCTCGTCCGGTCGCAACTGGCGCGGCGTGAACCCACCCAGGTGCAACGCCGGCCAGAACCGATTCCCCGGCCGGGCGAAGTGATGGCCGGTCTCCGCCGACATCAGCCCGGGATTGATCCCGCAGAACAGCACCCGCAGCCCGTCACTGATCACGTCCGGCAGAGGTTGCACGCGCCACACCGTACAGCCCAGGCCACGTCAACCCAGGGTTGACGCTCAACCGCTCGTCAACCTAAGGTTGACGGCATGACTCCTGGACCTGACCTGCAGCAACTCATCAACACGATCAAGGCGGACGCCGGCAGCGACGACGAACTCGAGCAGCTGGCCGCCGCGGCATCGACGATCAGCGAACTGACCAGCACCGGCGATGCCGCCCTCGGCTTCTTCGTGGACCGCGCCCGCGGCGCCGGCAAATCCTGGGTCGAGATCAGCGCGGTGCTCGGCGTGAGCAAGCAGGCCGCACACAAGCGCTTCGCCGACTCGTGGACCAGCAAGCCGGCCTTCAACCGGTACACGAAGCGCGCGATGGCTGTGGTGAAGGCCGCGGCGGACGTGGCCCGTGGCGATAACCACGACTACATCGGCACCGAACACCTGCTGCTCGCGTTCTACGCCGAGCCCGAGTCGCTGGGTACGAAGGCCCTGCTGCACCACGGCATCACGAAGGAACGGGTCCGCGCCGCCGTCGACGAGGTGAATCCGGCGGAGGAGCCGACCGACCCGCCGAAGGCGCTCGACGCCGAGCGACCGCCGTTCACCCGACGGACCGCGCACGTGCTGCAAGGCGCGGTCGGGGAGGCGCTGACGCTGGGGCACAACTACATCGGCACCGAGCACCTGCTGCTGGCGTTCTACCGGGACTCGGCCGGCCTGGCGACGAAGATCCTGCTGGCGGAGAACTTCGATGAGACCGCTGCCTGGACTGCCCTCCGTGCGCTGCTGGAGGAGGCGACGAAGTAGGTTGGGCGCATGCCTGACTGGTCTGCACGGTTGAGTGAACTGGCGGTGACGGCGAAGGTTCCGGGGGCGGTGCTCGGGATCTGGCACGACGGTGAGACGACGATCGCGCCGTACGGCGTGCTGAACGCGTCGACCGGGGTCGAAACGACGGAGGACTCGGTCTTCCAGCTCGGGTCGGTCAGCAAGCCGTGGACCGCGACGATGATCGTCCAACTGGCCGCGGAGGGGCGGCTGGAGCTGGACGACGCCGTGGTGAAGTTGTTGCCTGAGGCATCGATCGATCCGCGGATCACCGTCCGTCACCTGCTCACTCACACCAGCGGCATCGACGGCGACGTGTTCACCGACACCGGCCGCGGCGACGAGTGCCTCGAGTGGTACGTCGCTCTTCTCGCCGACGTCGAGCAGTTGTTCGAGCCAGGTACGGCGTACTCCTACTGCAACGCCGGGTTCGTGCTGCTCGGCAGGCTGATCGAGGTGCTCGACTCAGGCAGCTGGGACGAGTCGCTGCGCAAGCGGCTGGTCGAGCCGCTCGGACTGACCAGGACAGTCACGCTGCCGGAGGAGGCGATCCTGCACCGCGCCGCCCTGGGTCACCTGGGCACCGACGGCTCGCCGGTCAAGACATGGCAGTTGCCTCGGAGCATCGGTCCGGCCGGAGGGGTCACCGCGTCCGCCGGCGACCTGCTCGAGTTCGCCCGGATGCACCTGACCGACGACCGCTACCGGTCGATGCAGGAGCCGCAGGTCCCGTACGCCGGTGGCATCGGCGGCTTCAGCAACCTCGGCCTGGCCTGGCGGATCTATGACTGGCAAGGCCGCGGCCTGTTCGGCCACGACGGTACGACGATCTCCCAGCTGGCGTTCCTCCGGATCGACCCCGAGGCGCGGCTGATCATGTGTCTGCTGACCAACTCCGGCAACGGCACGACCCTGTTCGAGCCGCTGGCCACCGAGGTCTTCACGCACTTCACCGGGGTCGGCCACCCGGCCTCACCGCAGCCGGCCGACGCTCCGGTCGACGACCGCCATGTCGGCCGCTACGAACGTGCCAGCGTCCGGCTGGACGTCGTACGGCGCGACGATGCGCTGGTGATGGCGTATCAGGCCACCGGTGACCGGCTGTCGTTCGCCGAGCAGCCTGTGCAGGAGTACGAGCTGCGCCCGACCGAGCCCGCGGACGGCGATCACTTCGTCACCCGCGAGGCGCCGGAGCATCCGTGGGTTCCGGTCACCTTCACGCCGAGTCACGTCTTCACTTCCGGCCGGGTCACGCCCAAGCGCTGAGCGAGGCCGCCTGCTGAGATATTCGGGGTGCGATTTGGGGTGAGCGAGCTAACGTCTCACCTGTGACTAGTGCACCTGCTGAACTTCCTCGTAAGGCTGGTGACCTCCGGGCCGCCGGGTATCTCCCACGGTCGATCAAGGCCGAGATTCGTGACAACCTGCTGACAGAACTCCGGGCCGGGCGTGATCCGTGGCCCGGCATCGTCGGATTCACCCGGACGGTGATTCCGCAACTCGAACGCGCCCTGCTCGCGGGGCATGATGTCGTCCTGCTCGGTGAGCGCGGCCAGGGCAAGACCCGGCTGCTGCGCACGCTGGTCGGTCTGCTGGACGAATGGACCCCGGTGATCGAGGGTGCCGAACTGCCCGAGCACCCGCTCGACCCGATCACGCCGGCGTCGCGCCGCCGCGCCGCGGAGCTCGGCGACGAACTGCCCGTCGCCTGGATCCATCGAAGCGAGAGGTACGCCGAGAAGCTCGCGACACCGGATACCTCGGTGGGCGACCTGATCGGTGACGTGGACCCGGTGAAGGTTGCCGAGGGCCGCAGTCTGGGTGACCCGGAAACCATCCACTTCGGTCTGGTGCCCCGGGCGCACCGCGGCATCGTGGCGATCAACGAGCTGCCGGACCTGGCCGAGCGGATCCAGGTCGCGCTGCTCAACGTGATGGAGGAGCGCGACATCCAGGTTCGCGGGTACACGCTGCGGCTGCCGCTCGACGTGTTGCTGGTGGCAACGGCCAACCCGGAGGACTACACCAACCGCGGCCGCATCATCACGCCGCTGAAGGACCGGTTCGGCGCCGAGGTCCGGACCCACTACCCGCTCGACATCGACGCCGAGGTGGACGTGATCCGGCAGGAGGCCGAGTTCACCGCCGAGGTCGGCGAGCCGCTGCTCGAGGTGCTGGCCCGGTTCGTCCGGCACCTGCGCGAGTCGACGTCGATCGATCAGCGCTCGGGTGTGTCGGCCCGGTTCGCGGTCGCCGCGGCCGAGACGATCGCCGCCGCCGCGCTCCGGCGCAGCGCGATCACCGGCGAGGAGCCGGCGGTCGCGCGGCCGGTCGACCTGGAGGCCGTGCCCGCCGTACTGCGCGGCAAGCTCGAGTTCGAGCCCGGTGAGGAAGGGCGCGAGATCGAGCTGCTCGAGTACCTGCTGCGTCGCTCGGTCGCGGACACCGCCCGGGAGCGGTTCGCCGGGCTGGACCTCAGCCCGCTGGCCAACGCTGTTGCCGATGGCAACCTTGTGACCACGGGTGAGCGGGTGCCCGGCCGGGACGTGCTGGCCGCGCTGCCGGAGCTGCCGGTTCTGCACGACGTCGCCGCGCGCGCCGGCGTCGAGCCGGACGAGTCGCCCGGCCGCATCGCTGCCGCGGTCGAGCTCGCCCTGGAGGCGTTGTACCTGTCGAAACGACTGGCCAAGGACGCCGACAACGACACAACGATCTACGGGATCTGACATGTCCGCGTCCATACCGGAAGGCTGGTCCTACGGGCCGTGGCACGACGGGCCGGATCCACTGAAGGCGCCCGCGGATCTGCGCGACGCGCTGGACGAGATCGGCCGCGACGTGATGAACGGCTCGTCGCCGCGGTCCGCGCTGGAAGAACTTCTCCGGCGCGGCACCCGGAACACCCAGGGCCTGGACGACCTCACCCGCAGGATGTGGGAGCGCCGCCGCGAGATCCAGCGGCGGCACAACCTCGACGGCACCCTGCGGGACGTCCAGCGGTTGCTGGACGAGGCGCTGGCAGCCGAGCGGCGCGAGCTGTTCCCGAACCCGTCCGACGACGCCCGGTTCAAGGAGGCCGAGCTCGACGCGCTTCCGTCGGGTACGGCGGCCGCCGTACGGGAGCTGGCCAACTACCAGTGGGAGTCGTCGGAGGCGCGGCAGAAGTACGAGGAGATCCGGGAGTTGCTCGGGCGCGAGCTGCTCGGGTCGCGGTTCGAGGGCATGAAGGAGGCGCTGCAGCAGACCACGCCTGAGGACGTCGAGCGGATCAACGAGATGCTCACCGACCTCAACGCGTTGCTCGCCGCGCATGCACAGGACCGGCCCGAGGTGCCGGAGTTGTTCGACGAGTTCATGGCCAAGCACGGCGAGTTCTTCCCGGAGAATCCGCAGAACGTCGACGAACTGATCGACGTACTGGCGCAGCGGGCGGCCGCGGCACAGCGGATGATGAACTCGATGACTGCCGAGCAGCGGGCCGAGCTGATGGAGTTGTCGCAGCAGGCATTCGGCAGTCCGCAACTCGCCCAGCAGTTGGCGCAGCTGGACGCCCAGCTGCAGTCGCTGCGGCCGGGGGAGGACTGGACCGGGTCGGAGCGGATGAGCGGTGACGACCCGCTCGGTCTCGCCGACGGTGCGCAGGCGATGTCCGACCTCGCCGAGCTCGATGCGCTGGCCGAGCAGTTGGCGCAGTCGTATCCGGGCGCGCGGCTCGAGGACATCGACCTCGATGCGCTCACCCGGCAGCTCGGCGACGAGGCAACGGTGGATGCTCGCCGGTTGTCCGAGCTGGAGAGGCAGCTGCGCGACCAGGGTTTGCTCGAGCGAGCGCCCGATGGTTCGTTGCGGTTGTCGCCGAAGGCTCTGCGACAGCTCGGGCAGACCGCGCTGGCCGACGTACTGCGGGCTGCTCGGGGATCGGGTGAACGCGACGCAGCCAATGCCGGGGCGGCGGGCGAGCTGAGTGGCTCCAGCCGGCAATGGCAGTTCGGCGATACCCAGCCGTGGGATGTGCCTCGGACCGTGCGGAACGCAGTACTGCGGAGTGCTACGCGCAGTGGGTCGGTCAAGCTGGATGTGGCTGATGTGGAGATCGCGGAGACCGAGCATCGGGCCCGGGCCGCGGTCGCGTTGCTGGTCGACACGTCGTGGTCGATGGTCCAGGAGGGCCGTTGGCTGCCGATGAAGCGGACGGCACTCGCCCTGCACCAGCTCATCTCGACGCGCTACCGCAACGACGCGCTCCAGCTGATCACGTTCGGGAGGTACGCCGGAGTCGTCGAGCTGCCGCAGCTGATCGGGATGGAGGGCGCCTGGGAGCAAGGGACGAACGCGCATCACGCCCTGCTGCTGGCCGGCCGTCATCTGCGTCGTCATCCGGACGCGCAGCCGGTGGTCCTGATGGTGACCGACGGCGAGCCGACCGCGCACCTGGAGCCGGACGGTACGGCGGAGTTCTCCTACCCACCCGAGCCGGCCACGCTCCGCAAGACGATCTTCGAGGTGGACCGCCTGGCCAAACTCGGCGCGTCGCTCACGGTCTTCCGTCTGGGCGACGACCCCCGCCTCAACGCCTTCGTCGACCTCCTGGCCCGCCGCAGCGGCGGCCGAGTCCTGGCCCCCGACCCCGACGGCCTCGGCGCCGCCGTAGTAGGCGACTACCTCCGCACCCGCCGCAGGATGTGATGGTAACTTCTCGTAAGTTGATGTGAAAAACCAGCTGCGATATCACAAGAGATTGTGCAGGCTAGGGGCGGCATTGAAGGACGTTCCTGGAAGGACAATCTGTGAATCTGAAAGCTCGTGTGGGTGCACTCGTCGCTGCCACCTCGCTGCTCGCCGGTGGATTGGCAGTGGTCGCCGAGACCGAGGCGAACGCAGGTGAGCCCTACTACTCGACCTGCGCCTTGCTCGACAGCGACCACAAGGGGTACCTCCTGCGTGTCTATCGATCCAGTGACGACGAACTGGTCGGGATGGGCGAGTGGAATGGTGACCCGTTCGACTGGACCCCCGGTGACGCGCTCAGGGCATGGATGAGGCCAAGGACGGGTGGGGTGTCGTGGCCGTGCTGGACACCGGCCGCCGGGCAAGCACCCTAGGTCACAACTACCCGTATCACACCGACTGGATCACCGGGAACCTGACCGAAGGATCCCGCCACACCCTGCGCGTGGAGATGTGGAAGGGCGACTCGTTCTGGGCGTCCGACTACTGCACCGTGACAGCCTGACCCGGTTGCCGTGGGCACCTAACAAGGTGCCCACGGCAAGGGCACTCAGGTGCGGGCGGTCCGGGCCGCCTGGACCAGGTGCCGGAGCGCAGGGATCACCTCGTCGTAGCCGCGGGTTTTCAGGCCGCAGTCCGGATTGATCCACAACCGGTCTGCCGGCACGGCCGCCACGGCCCGGTCAATCAGGTCCGTGAGTTCGTCCTGGCTGGGGACGCGAGGAGAGTGGATGTCGTAGATGCCCGGGCCGACGCCGCGGCGGAAGCCGGCGGCGGTGAGGTCGCCGAGGATCTCCATACCTGATCGCGCGGCCTCGATCGTGGTCACGTCGGCGTCCAGTCCGTCGATCCCGGCGATCACCGCACCGAACTCCGAGTAGCACAGATGCGTGTGGATCTGGATCTCGGCGGACGCGCCGCCAGTGGCCAGCCGGAACGCACCGACCGACCAGTCCAGGTACGCCTTCTGCTCCGCCGATCGCAACGGCAGCAGCTCGCGCAGTGCAGGTTCGTCCACCTGCACGATCCTGATCCCGGCCGACGCCAGGTCGGCCACCTCGTCCCGCAGGGCCAGCGCGACCTGATCGGCGGTAACGGCGGCGGGCTGGTCGTCGCGGACGAAGGACCAGGCCAGGATCGTCACCGGCCCGGTCAGCATCCCCTTCACCGGCCGCTCGGTCAGCGATTGCGCGTACGACGCCCAGCGCACGGTCATCGGCTCGGGTCGCGACACGTCGCCGTACAGGATCGGTGGCCGGACGCACCGGCTGCCGTACGACTGCACCCAGCCGTATTTGGTGGTCGCGAAGCCGTCCAGCTGTTCGGCGAAGTACTGGACCATGTCGTTGCGCTCGGGTTCCCCATGCACGAGCACGTCCAGCCCGAGCTCCTCCTGCAGGCTGATCACCCGCGCGATCTCGGCCCGCATCCGCTCGTCGTACGTCGCCTGGTCGATCCGGCCGGACCGGAGTTCGGTGCGGGTTCGGCGGAGGTCCGCGGTCTGCGGGAACGAGCCGATCGTGGTGGTCGCGAGATCCGGCAGCCCGATCGACTCCTGCGCGGTCCGGCGTTCGTCGTACGGCGCTCGCTGCCGATCCTCGGGACGGATCGCGGCGACCCGGGCGCGGACGGCCTGCTCACGAGCGAGGCCGGACTCCTTCAACAAGCCGGGCGACGGATTGTCGAGGTTCACCAGTACGCCGGGCTCCTCCTCGCTGAGCGCACGGCCGAGCAGGACTACCTCGTCGACTTTCTGCCGCGCGATCGCGAGTCGCGCCCGCACCTGCGGATCAAGCTCGTCCTCCGCATCCACGTCGTACGGCACATGGAGCAGCGAGCACGAGGTGGAAACGGCGAGCCGGCCGACGGAGCCGAGCAGCTGCACGCAGGTCGACAACGCCTCACCGAGGGGAGTGCGCCAGACGTTCCGGCCGTCGACCACCCCGGCGAAAACGGTCTTACGCTGGATGGCCGGCAAGACGGCCAGCCGGTCGACCAGGCCAGGAGTGGACACGAGGTCGACCGCCAGCCCCTCGATCGCTGTGGACGCGAGCACCGGCAGGGCTGCACCGGGATCTCCGAAGTACGTCGCGACCAGGAGACGCGGGCGTTCGGTGAGCTTCGCCAACCGGTCGTACGCGCGACGGAGAGCGTCGAGCTCAGCCGGTGTGCGGTCCTGGACCAAGGCCGGCTCGTCCAGCTGCACCCAGTCAGCACCCGCGGCATCGAGCCTGCCGAGAAGTTCGGCGTACGCGTCCAGGAGACGGTCGAGCAGGCTGAGTGGCTCGAAGCCCGGAGTTGTGGATTTCGAGAGCAGCAGGAAGGTCAGTGGCCCGATCAGGACCGGGCGGGTCTCCACCCCGGCTTCTTGCGCGGCCGCCAGATCCTCGAGTGGCTTGGCCGGGTTGAGCCGGAACACCGTGTCCTCGGTGAGCTCGGGGACCAAGTAGTGGTAGTTGGTGTCGAACCACTTGGTCAGCTCCAGCGGCGCCACCTCGGCGTGGCCACGCGCCATCGCGAAGTACGTGTCGAGTCCGGAGCGATCGAGGGCGCGGAAGCGCTCGGGAATGATCCCGAACAGCTGCACGTGGTCGAGCATCTGGTCGTAGTACGAGAAGGTGTTACCGGGGAGAACGTCGAGTCCGCGGCCGGCCAGATCGCGCCAGGTGTCGGCGCGCAGTTGGCGGGCGGTCGCCTCCAGTTCGGCCGCGTCGCTGTCGCCGGACCAGTACTTCTCGACGGCCTTCTTGAGTTCGCGGTCCGGGCCGATGCGCGGATAGCCCAGCACTGTCTTGATGGTGTTCACGTCTCTCTCCTCGCGAGCGTGCCAGGGATCGGCGGGGTCGCGGAGACGCCGGACGGGTCCTCCCACGAGACCACCGATCCACCGCGCACCGGCTGGTGCGCGGACCGTCGGCAGGTCTTCGGACTCACGGGCAGTCCGGTCGGTCTGACCGGTTGGCCTACTGGCCGTCGCTTCCCGGACGCCGGGCGTCCAGTGCTGTCTGACGGCTGTCGTTCCCGTTCACCGCTGCGGGGCAGTCCCGGATTCACACCGGGTTCCCTGTTGCCTCGCCTCGTCGTCGACCACCCGACCAGGCGAACCGTCGGCACTGCCGAGCGTAACCCGCGAGCACCGCGACGCGCCGGACGGCGAGACGAACACCACTCGCGGTACCCGCCGTCGACGCGACGAAACCCCGGGATCGATTCGCCAGAAGGTTTCGTTGGCGGACGTGCCGATTGTCTTGCGTTGTCAACGGGGGAAGGGTTTTCCGGCCTTCGACCTGTGGGCAGAGTCACGTCGGCATCGTGAGACCAGTGTTCAACTGGACTGGTTTTTGGGCTTACTCTGAGAGCAACGCCCCCGCCACTGGAGTCGATGGGCCAGCGGGCCACCACACCGCGCTCAGAAGCACCGCCTGAACCACAGGGAGTGATCGTGCCGAAACTCGTCTACGACTTCGCCGAAGGCAACAAGGACATGAAGGAGCTGCTCGGCGGGAAGGGGGCGAACCTGGCCGAGATGACCAACCTCGGCCTGCCGGTGCCACCCGGATTCACCATCAGCGCCGAGGCCTGCCGCGCGTACCTGACCACCGGCTCGGTGCCACCGGAGTTGGCCGACGAGATCGACCACCACGTCGACGTACTGCAGCAGAAGATGGGCAAGAAGCTCGGCCAGGCCGACGACCCCCTGCTCGTCTCGGTCCGGTCCGGAGCGGCCGTGTCGATGCCCGGGATGATGGAGACCGTTCTGAACGTCGGCCTGAACGACGATTCGGTGAACGGGCTCGCGCATCACTCCGGCAACCCGCGGTTCGCCTGGGACGCGTACCGCCGGCTGATCCAGATGTTCGGCAAGACCGTGCTCGACATGGACGGCGACGTGTTCGAGGACGCGATCGAGGCGGCCAAGGAAGTCAAGGGCACCCGCAACGACCTCGACCTGGACGCGGACGACCTGAAGCGCTTGGTCGAGACGTTCAAGCAGGCCGTCCATGAGCACACCGGCCGCGAGTTCCCGCAGGACCCTCGGACCCAGATGGACCTGGCGATCGAGGCCGTCTTCGGCTCGTGGAACTCCGAGCGGGCGATCCTCTACCGCCGGCAGGAGCGGATCCCGACCGACCTCGGTACGGCGGTCAACATCTGCTCGATGGTGTTCGGCAACCTCGGCATGGACTCCGGCACCGGCGTCGCGTTCACCCGCGACCCGTCGAGCGGTCAGCCCGGTGTGTACGGCGACTACCTGCAGAACGCGCAGGGCGAGGACGTGGTGGCCGGCATTCGCAACACCGTCCCGCTCGCGGACCTGGAGCAGATCGACAAGACGTCGTACGACGATCTGATGGCGATCATGGCCAAGCTCGAGAGCCACTACCGCGATCTGTGCGACATCGAGTTCACCGTCGAGCGCGGCAAACTGTGGATGCTGCAGACGCGGGTCGGCAAGCGGACCGCGGCGGCCGCGTTCCGGATCGCGACCAGCCTGATCGACGAGGGCGTGATCGACACCGACGAGGCGCTGAAGCGGGTGAAGGGTGCGCAGCTCGCGCAGTTGATGTTCCCGCGGTTCGACGCGGACGCGGACACCGACCTCATCACCAAGGCGATCGGTGCGTCGCCGGGTGCGGCGTCCGGCACGATCGTGTTCACCTCGGCCGCCGCGGTCGAGGCCGCGGACCGCGGCGAGAAGGTGATCCTGGTCCGGCGCGAGACGAACCCGGACGACCTGCACGGCATGATCGCGGCGCAGGGGATCCTGACCAGCCGCGGCGGCAAGACCTCGCATGCGGCCGTGGTCGCCCGCGGCATGGGCAAGACCTGTGTCTGCGGCGCCGAGGAGCTCGACGTGAACGTTGCCCAGGGCACCATCAAGGTGCACGGCACGGTGATCGAGGCCGGCGAGACGATCTCGATCGACGGGACGACCGGAGAGGTGTTCCGCGGCGAGGTCCCGGTGGTCGCGTCCCCGGTGGTGCAGTACTTCGAAGGTTCGCTGGCTCCCGAGTCGGGCGACGAGCTCGTGGCCGCGGTGCACCGGTTGATCACGCACGCGGACGAGGTACGGCGGCTCGGCGTACGGACCAATGCGGACACCGCGGACGATGCGGCCCGGGCGCGGCGGTTCGGTGCCGAGGGCATCGGGCTGTGCCGGACCGAGCATATGTTCCTGGGCGAGCGCCGGGAAGCTGTCGAGCGGCTGATCCTGGCCGACAACGACAGTGATCGCGATGCGGCCCTGGCCGAGCTCGAGCCGTTGCAGCGGGGCGACTTCCTGGAGTTGCTGGCCGCGATGGACGGGCAGCCGGTGACGATCCGGCTGATCGACCCGCCGCTGCACGAGTTCCTGCCGTCGATGGAGGATCTGGCGGTCAAGGTCGCGCTGGCCCGCGAGCGCGGTCAGGACCCGGGTCACGATGCCGCTCTGCTGGCGGCGGTTGAGCGGCTGCACGAGGAGAACCCGATGCTCGGTCTGCGGGGTGTCCGGCTCGGCCTGGTCATCCCCGGGCTGTTCGCGATGCAGGTCCGGGCGATCGCGTCCGCGGCCGTCGAGCTGAAGCAGCAGGGCAAGGACCCGCAGCCCGAGATCATGATTCCGCTGGTCGGCGCGGTCCAGGAGTTGCACCTGGCCCGGGACGAGGTGGAACGCGTGATCGCCGAGCTGGGCATCGAGTGGGACATCCCGATCGGGACGATGATCGAGCTGCCGCGCGCGGCGGTGATCGCGGACCAGATCGCCGAGGCGGCCGACTTCTTCTCGTTCGGCACCAACGACCTGACTCAGACCACGTGGGGCTTCAGCCGCGACGACGTCGAGGGCGCCTTCTTCTCCCGCTACCTGGAGAAGGGCATCTTCGCGGTGTCGCCGTTCGAGTCGATCGACCGGGAAGGTGTCGGTGCGCTGGTCCGTACCGGCGTCGACCGCGGTCGCGCCACCAAGCCGGATCTCAAGCTCGGCATCTGCGGCGAGCACGGCGGCGACCCGGACAGCATCCACTTCTTCCACGAGGCAGGCCTGGACTACGTGTCCTGCTCGCCGTTCCGCATCCCGGTGGCCCGCCTCGAGGCCGGCCGCGCCGCACTGGACTAACCTCCGTCGCCGCCCGGTTGTGGGGCTTGACAGCCGGGCGGCGTGACGGACCGTGCGGGTGATCGGCGCGGCGCTGGGTGTGGCCGGGGATTCCATCACGAAGCGTCACGGGCCTGAACTGTCCGCAATATTTCTCTTAACCAACCCCTTGCGTAACGGCCGGTGAGGTAGTCAGAATATCCGGGCGGGAAGGGCGATCACTCGTCGACTTTCGGGTCTGACCTGAACCAGCCGCTGTGGCGGCTCGTGACTCCCTTCCCGCACCAAATCCTTTGCAGGCAAGGCCGTGTAGGGTTTTCGGCATGGCCCAATATGTCGTGCAGTTGCGCTTCGATGTTGCCGAGACCGAGCGCCGGCTGGAGGTCCGTCCGGCCCATCGCGAGTACCTCACCGAGCTCAAGGCGGCCGGCAAGCTCGTCGCCGCCGGACCCTTCACCGACGAGACCGGGGCGCTGCTCGTCTACGACGTCGCCGACGAGGCCGAGCTCCGCGAGATCCTCGCGAAGGACCCGTACACCCCGGCCGACATCTACGAGATCGCCACCCTCGCCGAGTGGAAGCCCCTCTTCCCCCTGGGCTGAGCTCGCGGGCGGGAGGCGGACCTGCCACACTCACCAACCCCGGTCATCGGTCACCACCGGCCGCGAGCTGAGCGTGATCGCCTCGGTCGCGCGCATTTGGTGAGTGCCACGCGTCCGCTGCCACGGAACGCCGACGGGCGGGAGTTCAGATGTCGGCGCCTTCGAGGTCGAGGTGGTCGACGTACGCCCAGAGCCAGACCAACGGCGCCAGGACCAGTTCGGGTTCGCCGTCCTCGTCGGCGACGAAGATCATCGACGCCTCGCCGTTGGAGATGTCCTCGATCACCGCGTCGCAGACCTCGATCGCAGCATCGAACGGCAGCAGCGGGGGCCCGTTCTCCCAGCGCGGCTGGGGGAGCGGGAGCACCGGTGCCTCGTCGGTCCCGTCGAGCTCCACCGAGACCTTCTGCAGCTCTTCGTACAGGTCGTAGGTGATCAGCCCGGCGAGCGGACGGCCGTCGAGACCGATGAGGTACGGATCGTCCGAGCCTTCGCGGAAGCTGTCCCGCAGGTCCGGGAACGCCGCCTTGAGGTCGGTCGCCTCCAGGTACGGCGCCTCGTCCAGCTCCTCGTCCTCGACCTCGGTCAGCCCGCTGCGCATCTCGTCGAACTGCTGCAGCAGTGTGTTCAGCTCGTCGTACGCACCGCCACCGGGAGCCTTCTGCGCCCGTGCCTCCAGGTCGCGCAGGTGCTCGAGCAGGTCGTCCTCGAAGTGCAGCTCGTACCGCGGCAGGCCGGGCTCGCGGCCGGAGTTGATCTGGGCGACCAGCTGAGTCGACACCGGACCGAGCCGCTCGGCCAGGACCTCCAGCGGCGTGGTCGGCTTCTCCTCGTCGTCGTGCGCGCAGGAGTCGTCGTCGACCTTCCCGCCCTCGAGCGCGAGCAGCACCTGGAACGCCGGGAACGCGACCAGCGCCGCCGTCGCCATCATCCCGTCGCCGATCAGCATCAGCGGGTTCGCACCGGCTTCGGTCCGGCGCAGATGATCCGGCATCAGTACGGCGGCCTGCTCGACGTTCACCTGGCTGGCCAGCGACGACAGGCCGTGCTCGGCGTCGACGCCGAGCAACTCGACGAGCCGCTCCGAGCTCATGTCGAAGTTCGAGCGCAGGTAGTACCGCAGCCACCCGGCGTCGACCGGATTGGCGAGCAGCTCCGCGACGCGGGCGCGGAAGTCGGCCAGGTCGGCGACCGCGAGCACCACGAGGACCGGCTGGTCGCCGTCGCCGATCACCAGCGGCCGGGTGTCACCGTTCTGGAACCCGTCGATCACCTGATGCAGGCTGTCCGCAGCCGCATCGAGCGGCCACGACTCCGCCTCGAACTCGTTCACCACCGCGGCGGAGGTGTCATCGGGCATCTGCTGGTCCTCTCCGGGTGGCGGCGGGAGTTGGGGTAACTCTAAGCGGCGGCGGTTTCGACGGACGGTGAGGGGCCCGTCCGGGGGCTGGTGTGAGCATCGGCGTGACATTGGCTACCCTCGAACCGGCGGGTCGATGCAGAGGTATCTCACATGTGAGATAAGGTCCGGCCCATGACCGATGACTACCTGAGCCGGATCGGAAATCTCATCCGGGACGCCCGCAAGCATCGCGGCTGGACACAGACGCAACTCGCGGAAGTACTGAACACCAGCCAGAGTGCTGTGAACAGGATCGAAAAGGGTCATCAGAACCTCACCCTCGAGATGCTCGCCCGGATCGGCGAAGCCCTCGATTCCGAAATTGTCTCTCTCGGTGGCGGTCCGGTCCACCTCCGCGTCGCCGGCGGCCGGGAGCTTTCCGGGTCGATCGACGTGAAGTCGAGCAAGAACGCCGGCGTCGCGCTGCTCTGTGCCAGCCTGCTGAACAAGGGCCGCACCACGCTGCGCAAGGTCGCCCGGATCGAAGAGGTGAACCGGCTGCTCGAGGTACTGAACTCGATCGGCGTCCGGACCACCTGGCTGAACGACGCCGGCGACCTCGAGATCGTCCCGCCGGCCCACCTCGACCTGGGCAGCATGGACGCCGAGGCGGCCCGTCGTACTCGCTCCATCATCATGTTCCTCGGCCCGCTGCTGCACCGCGAGGACACCTTCCAGCTGCCGTACGCCGGTGGCTGCGACCTCGGTACTCGGACCGTCGAGCCGCACATGGCGGCGCTGCGGCCGTTCGGGCTGGAGGTGAAGGCGACCGGCGGCGAGTACCACGCGGTGGTGAATCGGGCGCTGTCGCCGGGCAAGCCGATCGTGCTGACCGAGCGCGGCGACACCGTGACCGAGAACGCGATCATGGCCGCGGCCCGGTACGACGGCGTGACCGTGATCCGCAACGCCAGCTCCAACTACATGGTCCAGGACCTGTGCTTCTACCTCGACCTGCTCGGCGTCACGATCGACGGCATCGGATCGACCACGCTGACCGTGCACGGCAAGCCGGACATCGACGTGGACGTCGACTACGCGCCGTCGGAGGACCCGATCGAGGCGATGAGCCTGATCACCGCGGCGGTCGTGACCGGTTCGGAGATCACCATCCGGCGGGCGCCGATCGAGTTCCTCGAGATCGAGCTGGCGCTGCTGGAGGAGATGGGCTTCGACTACAGCCGCAGCGCGGAGTACCTGGCCGAGAACGGCCGGACCCGGTTGGTCGACCTGACCACCCGGCCGTCGAAGCTGCACGCGCCGATCGACAAGATCCACCCGATGCCGTTCCCCGGCCTGAACATCGACAACCTGCCGTTCTTCGCGGTGATCGCGGCGACAGCGACCGGGCAGACGCTGATCCACGACTGGGTCTACGAGAACCGGGCCATCTACCTGACCGACCTGAACAAGCTCGGCGGCCGGGTCAAGCTGCTCGACCCGCACCGGGTGATGGTCGAGGGGCCGACGCACTTCTCCGGCGCCGAGATCATGTGCCCGCCGGCGCTCCGGCCGGCCGTCGTCACGCTGATCGCGATGATGGCCGCGAAGGGTACGTCGGTCCTGCGCAGCGTCTACGTGATCAACCGCGGCTACGAGGAACTGGCCGCCCGGCTCAACTCGCTAGGCGCTCAGATCGAGACCTTCCGCGACATCTGACCCGCGCGCGTCCTGCAGGAAGGCGACGGCCTCGGTGATCACCTCCGGATCGGTCATGATCCGGCGGTGACCGAGGCCGGTCGTTGCCAGGAAATGGGCTCGCGGCCCGTAGGCCCGCAGCAGCACCCGCGCCTGCCGGGGATCCACGACGTCGTCCTCGTCGTTGTGGATCACCAGCAGGTCCGCGTCGGCGGTCGCCACCGAGAACCTGTCCCAGATCTGCTCGTCGCCGTCGAAGTACCCGCGCTCGATCGAGCGCCGGAGCGCCTTGTTGGTCTTCGGTCCGAGGCCGAGCTCGCGGCAGAACGTGTCGGCCAGGTAGCCGAACTCGGCGACGCCGCTGATCATGACGAGTCGCCGGGCGGCGACGCCTTCGCGGACGGCGTAGAGGGCGAACGGGACGCCGAGGGAGTGGCCGATCACGCCTTCGAACGGGCCGTGGCGTTCCTCCAGTCCGCGGATGATGCGCTGGTAGCCGAGGATCGAGACGATCGGGCCGGGAGTGTCGCCGTGCCCAGGAGCGTCGAACGAGACCGGGCTGTAGCCGAGCTCGAGCAGCCTCGCGACGAAACCGGCGTACCGGGACGCGCGTGAGCGCCAGCCGTGTACGAGCAGCACCGGGCGGTGGCCGTCACCCCAGGTGTAGGTGACGACGCCGCCGACGACCTCGACCCGCGCGGCCTCGTGGATCGCCCGCTCGGACTCGCGCACCCGGCCGCGGCCCAGCGGCCGGCGCCAGAGCGCGAACGCGAGTCGCCCGGCCAGCCGGGGAGAGAACCTCTCGACGGTCGACAGTCCGGCCCGGATCAACTGCTTCATGTCTCCTCCTCAACAAACTATACGAACGGTCGTATTATTAGTTTGTCCGAAGCTCGACGTCAACCGGCACTAGGATCGTGAGTCGTGGAAAAGGTCGACGGGCGGTTGGTGCGTGGTGACCAGACCCGGCGCGCGGTGCTGCGCCGGTCGGTCGACATCGCCTCGGTCGACGGGCTCGAGGGACTGTCGATCGGGCGGCTCGCGACCGAGCTGGGGATCAGCAAGAGCGGGCTGTTCGCGCACTTCGGGTCGAAGGAGGAGTTGCAGCTCGCGACGATCCGGGCCGCGCGGCGGATCTACGCCGACGAGGTGGTGACGCCGGCGTTCGAGGTCGAGCCCGGCCTCGGACGGGTCTGGGCGCTGAGCGAGTCCTGGCTGCACTACTCGAGCAGCCGGGTGTTCCCGGGCGGTTGCTTCTTCCAGAAGGTGTCGCACGAGTACGCCGGCCGCGACGGCGCCGTGCACGACGCGCTCATCGACGTCCATGTGGAGTGGATGGAGCTGATCGAGGAGACCGTCCGGGCGGCCGTCGAGGCCGGCGAGGTGGACGCCGACGCCAACCAGTTGGCCTTCGACCTGAATGCGTACTACGAGGCGGCCAACTTCGCGTCGATCCTGCACGACGACGGCAAGGCGTACGACCGGGCTCGTCAGGCCATCCGGTCCCGGCTGGAGTCGGTCGTGGCCGCCGGTACGACGCTGCCGTGGTGAGTGGGGAGATCGCGGCGCCGGCGGATCGGTGAGCAGAGCAGGACCAGGCCCGCGAGTGGGACTCCCGCGGTCGTGATCCAGAGCGCCGGCCCGAGTCCGAGAGTCTGGCCGAGTGTTCCACCGAGGAGCGCGCCCAGCGGGATCGTTCCGTAGTTGACGAACGAACTCGTCGCGGTCAGGCGACCGAACAGGTCCGGTGGGCAGTAGGACTGCAGGAAGGTCGCCTTCACCACGTTGCCGCCGACGACGCCGAGACTGACACCGAAGCCACCGGCCAGGTACAGCCAAGGGCTGAGGCTGCTCAGCGGGATGAGCAGGGCGAGGGTCGGTAGCCCGAGCTCACAGATCAGCAGTGCGCGCGCCGTACCGAAGCGCGCGGCGAGACGACGGCCCGCGAAGGCACCGGCAACCCCACCGCTGGTCGCGGCGGCCACCAACGCGCCGACTGTGCCCGCCGTCAGGCCGGCTTCGCGGACGAGGAACACGACCACGATGGCTTGGTAGCCCATCAACGCGAGGTTCGAGACCGCGCCGAAGATCGTCAGAGTCCGCAGCCAGACATCCCTTGCCACCAACGCGATGCCTGCCCGGATCGCGCCGGCCCGGCGGCCGGACGTCGTACGGCGCTCCCGGAATCCGATCGCGGCCAGGCACATGAGGGCGACCAGAAAAGTTGCTGCGTCGACGAGCAGTGCATTGGCTGGGCCGGCCAGTTGGACGACCAGGCCGCCGCAGCCCAGGCCGGCGATCTGGGCGGCTGAAGCGCTGCCGTGGAGTTTGGCGTTGCCTTCGGCGTGGTCGGCCGGGTCGACGAGGTTGGGCAGGTAGGCGGTGTAGGCGGTCTGGAAGACGACTGCGGCGGCCCCGGCGAGGATTGCGGCGGCGAGCAGCAGGTGGATCGTGAGTACGTCGGCCCACGCGGCGAGGGGGAGCGCGGCGAAGAGGAGGAACGATGCTGCCGAGGAGCCCAGCAGGACCGGGCGGCGGCGTACCCGGTCGATCCAGGCGCCGGCGGGCAGTCCGATCAGCAACCAGGGTGCCCAGGCGGCCGCGGTCAGCAGGCCTACTTGGAAGGTGGTTGCCTGGAGCATCGAGATCGCGATCAGCGGGAGCGCCACCGACGAGGTCGCGGATCCGAACCGGCTGATCGTCTCGCCGGTCCAGAGCAGCCGGAAGTCGCGGTGCCGCCGGAGCAGGCTCATGATCTGCGCGGGAAGGACTGCAGTTGCACGATCACCCGCTCGGTGTTCTCGCCCGCGGGCTCCGTGCTGGCGTACTGCTCGACGACCGCGGCGATCTCCTCGTTGAGGTTGTGCAGCTGATCCGGAGTGAGGCGCAGATCGCGCCAGTCGGAGAGGGCGGCCGCGTGCTGCCACTCGCCGGGCCAGTTCTCGTCGACGTACGCGCGGACGCGGTCGAAGTACCGCTCGACCAGATCTCGCAGGTAGACGTTCAACGCGCCGCTGGTCTCGGGATCGTCGCGAAACTCTCCCGGGTCGAGGACTGTCTGCCGCGCCGCGAGCCGCCACCAGCGCTCGCGCTTGGTGCCGCGCTCGACGTCTTCCTCGAGGTAGCCGTGCTCGGCGAGCAGCCGCAGGTGCCAGCTGATCGTGCCGGTGCTCTCGCCCAGCCGGGCCGCCAGGCTGGTGGAGGTGGCCGGGCCGTCGAGCTCGATCGCCTCCAGGATTCTCATCCGCAGCGGGTGGGCCAGTCCGCGCAGACTGCGGGCGTCGATCCTTCGTCGCATGGTTGCAGAGTAGTCTCTGCAAACGAGTCTCTGCAACGCCGGTTGTCGGTGGCGGCTCCTAGCGTTCGGGGCATGCGGCCTCAGGTAGTGGCTCAGGTGGCGGTGTCGCTGGACGGTAGGACGTCCGGGTTCGACGCCGACCTCGCGCGGTTCTACGCGCTGGCGACGTTGTGGCAGGAGGACGTCACGCTGGTCGGTGCCGACACGATCCTGGCGCAGGAGGCCGCGGTGCGCGCCGCGCCGCATCCCGGTCCACGGCCGGCCGCGCCGCTGCTCGCCGTCGTGGACAGCCGAGCGCGGGTCCGCGAGTGGGAGGGGCTACGCCGGCTCGGCCACTGGTCCGATGTCCTCGCCCTGTACGCCGACCAGACGCCGGCCCGGCCGCCTGACGCGACGACCCGCGAACTCGTGACCGGGTACGACCGGGTCGATCTGGCCGAGGTGCTCGATGTCCTTGGTGACCGCGGTGCCAAGACCGTCCGCGTCGACTCCGGTGGGACGCTGATCGCCGTACTGCTCGAGCTCGGTCTCGTCGATGAGATCGCACTCCTGGTCCACCCGGTCGTCGTCGGATCCGGCCGGCGATGGTGCGGGCTGGAAGGGCTGCCGCTACGTCATGCCGGCACCGAGGTCTTCGAAGGTGGCACCGTCTGGCTCCGGTACTGCGTCTACGCCTGACCTGTCGGTGCCGGCCGCTACTGTGAGCGGTGATGAGGAAGCAGCACGAGTGGTACGACGAGCATGACGCCGAGCGCTGGGTGGCGGAGCCGGTCAAACGACCGGGCCGGACTGCTTTCGCTCGCGATCGTGCGCGAGTGCTGCACAGTGCGGCGCTGCGGCGGCTGGCGGCGAAGACCCAGGTGGTGACGGCCGGCAGCGACGACTTCGTCCGCAACCGGCTGACGCACAGTCTCGAGGTCGCGCAGATCGGCCGCGAGCTGGCTCTCACGCTCGGCTGCGACCCGGACATCGTCGACGCGGCCTGTCTGTCACACGACCTGGGCCACCCGCCGTTCGGTCACAACGGCGAGCGCGCGCTCGACCAGGTGGCGGCCGGCATCGGCGGCTTCGAGGGGAACGCGCAGACGCTGCGACTGCTGACCCGGCTGGAGTCCAAGACGTTCGACGCGGCCGGCCGCAGCGTCGGCCTCAACCTGAGCCGCGCCACGCTGGACGCCGCGACGAAGTACCCGTGGTCCCGCCGCGCCGGAGAGCGCAAGTTCGGCGTGTACGACGATGATCTCGCCGTCTTTACCTGGTTGCGCCAGGGCGTCGGCGAGCAGCGGTGTCTGGAAGCGCAGGTGATGGACTTCGCCGACGACGTCGCCTACTCGGTGCATGACGTCGAGGACGGGATCGTTGCCCACCACATCGACCTGGCGCAGGTGGGTGCGGACCGGGCGACGTACTGGCAGACGGTCCGGCAGATGTATTTGCCAGAGGCAACGGATGCGGAGCTGGACGCAGGCTGGCGGCGACTGACCTCGCTGGCCTACTGGCCGGGAACGCCGTTCGACGACAGCCGGCGCGCGCTCGGCGGGTTGAAGGACCTGACCAGTCAGCTGATCGGCCGGTTCTGCACGGCGGCCGAGCAGGCGACGCATGCGGTGTTCGGCCGCTCGCGGCTGATTCGTTACGAGGCGGACCTGGTCGTCCCGGACGGCATCCGGGTGGAGATTGGCCTGCTGAAGGGCGTCGGCATGTTCCACGTGCTGAATTCGCCCGAGCGGCAGGCGCGCCGCGCCACCCAGCGCGAGCTGCTCACCGAGCTTGTCGAGGCCCTGTGGAAAACCGCTCCACAGCACCTCGACACCGCGTTCGCCGCGGACTTCGCCGAGGCCGCGGACGACGACGCGCGACTGCGCGTCATCGTCGACCAGGTCGCGTCGTTGACCGACCCGTCAGCTCTTGCCTGGCACACGTCGTTGAAGGGTTAATCTGCTGGGTATGAGTGACGCAGACCAGCAGCCCATTGTCATCGTCGGCGCGAGTCTCGCAGGTGCGACCGCGGCCGAGGAGCTTCGGAACGACGGCTGGACCGGAGGCATCGTCCTGATCGGCAGCGAGACGCGGCTGCCGTACGAGCGACCACCGCTGTCCAAGGGGGTGCTGCTCGGCAAGGACGAGACAGAGGTCGCGCAACTTCACGACCAGCAGTGGTACGACGACAACAAGATCGAACTGCGGCTCGGCAAGACCGTCACCAGCATCGATGTCGCCGGCCACACCGTCACCCTGGACGACGGCTCTCAGGTGTCCTACGGAAAGCTCCTGATCGCGACCGGCAGTCGCGTGCGCCGTCTCGACGTACCTGGTGGTGACCTGCCCGGGGTCCACTACCTGCGGACGGCCGAGGAGTCGCAGGCGCTGGACGACGCGTACGTCGCCAAGCCGCGCGTGGTCGTGGTCGGCGCGGGCTGGATCGGCCTCGAGACGGCGTCGGCCGCTCGGGAACGTGGCTCCGAGGTGACGGTTGTCGAGCCGCAGTCGACCGCGTTGGCGTCCGTGCTCGGTGAAGAGGTCGGCGAGTTGTTCGCCGAGTTCCACCGCCAGCACGGGGTTCGGTTCCGGTTCGGCACCGGGGTCGAGGGCTTCGAGGGCACCGACAAGGTCACCGGCGTACGGCTCTCCGGTGGCGAGGTCATCCCGGCGGACCTGGTGATCGTCGGCGTCGGCGTACAGCCGAACACCGAGCTCGCCGCCGAGGCCGGCATCGAGGTCGCGACCCGGGAGAACGGCTCCGGCATCGTCACCGGCTCCGACCTGAAGACGTCGGTGGCGGACGTCTACGCCGCCGGAGACGTGGCGCGGTGGGACCACCCGCTGTTCGGCCGGTCGGTCCGGGTGGAGCACTGGCAGAACGCGAAGGACAGCGGTGTCGCGGCGGCCAAGGCGATGCTCGGCCAGGACGTCGCGCACGATGCGATCCCGTACTTCTTCACCGACCAGTTCGACCTCGGCATGGAGTACGCCGGTGAGGTTCCGCGCGGGACGTCGTACCAGGTGGTGCTGCGCGGCGACCCGAAGTCCGGTGCCTACTTTGCGTTCTGGCTGGACGACGATCGGCACGTGCTGGCCGGCATGCACGTCAACAACTGGGACACGATCGACACCATCCAGGACCTCATCCGCTCGGGTAAGCAGGTCGACCCCGCCCGCCTCGCCGACACGTCGGTGGAGCTGGCGGACGTCTAGAGCGGGTAGGCGACGTACGCGAAGGACTGGCTGTCCGGCGACCAGCTCGGCACGTTCATCGTGCCCTGGCCGCCGAACAGCGTCCCGAGCTCCCGGATCTCGCCGCCCGGGCTGAGCAGCCGCAGGCGTACGTCGTCCACATCCGCGGGATGACCAAAGGTGCCGGACGGGAAGCTGACGTAGGCGATCACTGACCCGTCCGGCGCGGGGTGCGGGAACCAGTTGACCCGCTCGTCGAACGTCAGCTGCTCGACCTCACCCGTGCTCACCAGGATGCGGAACAGCTGCGCGTGGCCGGGCGTCGTCGAAGCCCGCTCGGAGTTGAAGTAGATCCACTTCCCGTCCGGGCTGTACTCCGACCCGTCGTCGGCGTACTCGTCGTTCGTGACCTGGACGTCAGCCCCACCGGCGGCCGGGATGGTCCACACGTTGGCGATCCGGCGCCCGTCGATATTCGTCAGTCCGATGTACGCCAGCGTCTTCCCGTCCGGCGACACACCGTGCAGGTAGTGGTGGAAGCCCGGTCCGCGGTCGTTGGTCACCCGCCGCGGGCCCGAGCTGTCGAACGGTACGGCGTACAGGTGACCGTCGTCGGCCGACACGTACACCGTCGTACCGTCCGGGCTCACGACGTGGTCGTTGTTGATCGCCGGCACCCCGCCGAGGTCGATCTCCTGCAGCGCACTGCCGACTCTGAACAGCCGCCCGTCGCCGTTGACGATCAGCTGTCCGTCCGGCGTCCAGTTGGGCGCTTCGAAGAGCAGAGTGGATGAGCTGTGCACCAGACGACGCTCGCCCGTGGCGATGTCGACGACGTAGAGCTCGGACCGTTGACCAGGGCGCAGGGTTCGTGGCACGCCCTCCAACCTATGTCATCAGCTCGGGGGAGTGCCTTCCGGATCAGCGACACAGCCGGGGCCCTGGAGTTGGAGCTCGGTGTGCAGGATGTCCAGGCAGGCGCAGCCGTCGCGTTCGTTGGGCTCGAGGATGCCGCCCTCGTGCCACTCGTTCCACGCGCAGAGGAACAGGTAGTTGTCCACGGTGGACGGCCGGGTCGAGGTCGCCATGTCGGCGGTCGCGTTGCGGACCGCCTGGCGGTAGCCGTCGAACGACTGGTCCGGCATCCAGCGGATCGCGTTCACGTCGGGAGTCTCGATCGGGTACCGCGGCCGTTCGTCGAAGTCGGACAGGACACAGCGGCCGTACGCGCCCGGCGCCTGGTTGTAGAAGGCCCGCTGACCCTGCAGGTACGTCGCGTACGAGCGGCTCTCGACGGCCGGACCGTCAGTCGTGCAGTACGGCGCGTCCGCCCCGGCGTTGCCGACCTGCCTCGGGTCGAAGCCAGCCTGGTTGATCATCACGTAGACGTCCGGCGGTCAGGATCACGGCGGTGAAGGCCGCGGCGAGAGCGAGAAGGCGCACGTACTTTTCCCCAGTTCGTCCTCCCGTGGCCGGGAGTGCTTGCCGATGATCGTAGACTCACGGGGTGGCAGGCCGGATCAAGGACGAGGACATCGCGCTGGTGCGCGAGCGCGCCCGGATCGACGACATCGTCGGCTCGTACGTCACCTTGAAGAACGCCGGCGGTGGTTCGCTGAAGGGGTTGTGCCCGTTCCACGACGAGAAGTCGCCGTCGTTCAACGTCACCCCGGCGCGCGGGTTCTTCTACTGCTTCGGCTGCCAAGAGGGCGGCGACGTCATCGACTTCATCCAGAAGATCGACCAGATCAGCTTCAGCGAAGCGGTCGAGACGCTGGCCTCGAAGGTCGGCATCCAGCTTCGGTACGACGACTCCGGCGCGCCGATCCAGCGCGGTCCGGGGAATCAGCGGCCGCGGCTCGTCGAGGCGCACAAGGTCGCCGCGGAGTACTTCGTGGAGCAGTTGTTCGGCGCCTCCGACGCGGCGGCCGGGCGGCAGTTCCTGGACCAGCGCGGGTTCGACAAGGACGCGGCCGTGTACTTCGGGGTCGGGTTCTCGCCGCGCGGTGGTGAGGCGCTGACGGCGCATCTGCGTGGCCGAGGTTTCACCAACGCCGAGCTGGTCGCGTCCGGGCTGTCCGCCGACGGTCAGCGCGGGCTGTACGACCGGTTCCGCGGCCGGCTGATGTGGCCGATCCGGGACGCGTCGTCGGACGTGATCGGGTTCGGGGCCCGCCGCCTCTTCGATGACGACCGGATCGAAGCGAAGTACCTGAACACACCCGAGACCCCGATCTACAAGAAGTCCAAGGTCCTGTACGGCGTCGACCTCGCCCGCCGCGAGATCGCGAAGGGCCGCCAGGCCGTGGTCGTCGAGGGTTACACCGACGTGATGGCGTGTCACCTGGCCGGGGTGCAGACGGCGGTCGCCACCTGCGGGACGTCGTTCGGCGACGACCACGCCCGGGTGCTGCGGCAGCTGCTGCTGGATCACGACCAGTTCCGGGGTGAGGTGATCTTCACCTTCGACGGTGACGAGGCCGGTCAACGCGCGGCGCTGAAGGCGTTCGCGGGCGACCAGGCCTTCGCCTCGCAGACGTACGTCGCGGTGGAGCCGGACGGGCTGGACCCGTGCGACGTCCGGTTGCAGAAGGGCGACGCCGCGGTCCGGGAGCTGATCGGCCGGCGGGTGCCGCTGTACCGGTTCGTGCTGACCAACGTGCTGTCGAAGTACGACCTGGATCGCGCGGACACGCGGATCGACGCGCTGCGCGAGGCCGCGAAGCTGGTGGTGAGCATCCGCGACCGTTCGAAGGTGGACTCGTTCACCCGTGAGCTGGCCGGGCAACTCGGCATGGAGGTCGACCAGGTCCGGTCCGAGGTCTATCGCGCTGCGTCGCGAGGGCCGGAGCCGGTCGGGGACCGCCGTGCTCCGGTCGGGCAGCCTGAGGTCGCTGCACCGCCGCCTCGTATCGACATCCCGTCGCCGCGGGATCAGCGGTTCGTGATCGAGTGGGACGTACTGAAGATCGCGATGCAGCATCCCGCGCTGGTCGGGGTCGCGTTCGACGAGTTGGACGACCACGACTTCACCCATCCGTGGCTGGCCGCGGTGCGGACCGCGATGGCGAAGGCCGGTGGGCCGTCGGCCGCGCCCGCGGCTGAGGCGTGGGTGGTCGCCGTACGCGATGCCATCGGCAACGATCCGGCCGCCGCCGTCGTGAGCGCGCTCGCGGTCGACCCGCTGCGGCTGGGTCGTGAACCGGATGAGGCTTATGCGTTGGCGTTGCTGGCTCGATTGCAGGAGTTGACCTGTGCTCGGCGGATCCAGGATCTGAAGTCGAAGCTGCAGCGGACGAACCCGATCGATCGGGCCGACGACTACAACAAGATGTTCGGCGAGCTGATCGCGCTGGAGGCTTACCGTTCCGATCTTCGCAAGAAGGCCATTTCCGGGGCGCTCTGAGGGTTCAGCCCTGGCTGCGTGACGCATGCTGGGGGTATGGCCGATGACGGACTCCTGCGACGAGTCGACGCCGTACAGGTCCCGGTGCCGAGCCTGGATGAGGGCCTTGCCTTCTACGTCGAGGCCCTCGGCCACCGCCTCCTCTGGCGGAACGACGACCTGGGCCAAGCCGGCCTCAGACTCCCGGACGGGGACAGCGAACTGGTGCTGACCACGACCAGTCCGTACGAACCCAACTGGCTGGTCGACGACGTAGCCACGGCCATCGCCACCATCACCGACCACGGCGGCACCATCGTGACCGGACCCTTGGACATCCCGGTCGGCCGGGTCGCCGTAGTCCGAGACCCCTTCGGCAACCCACTCGTCCTCGTCGACCTGTCCAAGGGCCTCTACACCACCACCCCCGACGGCACCATCACCGGCGTCCGGCCCACCTGAGGCCCTAATTCTTCAGGGTGGTGAGGAATCGCAGTACGTCGTCGAATGACTGCTCATCGGCAGCCGATTGGTAGGCGACGCCCGGTGTGTCACCCGGAGCCGCGTGGCGGTGCGTGAAGCCGTGCTGGGCGTTGCCATACAGATTGAGCTGCCACTCTGCCTGGGCTCCGTCCATCTCCTCGGCGAACGTCGTGACATCGCTCAGCGGGATATGCGGGTCGGCCGAGCCGTGACACACCAGAACCTTGGCGGCGATCGATCCGACCGCCGTCGGGGTTGGCGTCGCAAGCGATCCGTGAATGCTGACCGTGCCGGCGAGAGGCACGCCTGCCCGGGCCAGCGACAGCGCGGCCATCCCGCCGAAGCAGTAGCCGATCGCGGCGACTACCTCGGAGACCGCCGGGTGCTCGGTGAGAACGCTCAGCCCGGCTTGCGCCCGACTCGCGAGGGACTGGTGGTCGTCGCGAAAGGTAGCCAGTAGGGCCATCAGCTTGGCGCGATCGCCGCGGACGTCTTCGCCGTACATGTCGGCGGCGAACACCGTGTACCCCTCGCTCGCGAACCGCTGCGCCTGCTCCCGCGCGTGCTCGTCAAGCCCGGCCCCACCGTGGATCAACAGCAACCCGGGCTGCGGGGACGACGCCTCGCCGTACAGCTCCCCGACCAGCTCCACACCGTCCTGCAGATACCGAATGATTTGAACCATGCGGTCACAATACAAAGCTTTTTGAGAATAGCACAAAGTACCGAATTAAGCTAGCTGATCAGCGTATCGAATTGATTCCGATAAGGCGGTCGGATAACGCGGGGGAATTGTTTCCCTTGGCGCAGAATGGGGTCAGTCCAGCGACTTGATCCAGGGGTGGTTGCTGCCTTTGGTCTCTGTCAGCGCGTCCGCGAGCCAGCTGCGCGCGTCTGCATCGAGCAGCGGTGCGGTGGCTTCGAAGTCTGCCTGATCCTTCGGGCGGGTCTGCAGGCCCTTGAATAGCAGGACGAGCTCGGGCTTGAGATATGGGATGCCGTCCGACGCGTGGGCCACCGAGTCGTCATACGGCCTGTGAACCGCGCGGTCGAGAGCACAGATCCAGTTCGCGCCGTCGTCGGGGCAGCGCATCACGTCAACGCGCCACTTCCCGTTCGCCGGATCCCGCACCATGGTCTGCTGGTACTCGAAGTACGCCCCACCCGCCCCGTCGACCGGCCAGAACCCTTCCCGCCCGGCCACGAAGAACTCGTACGCCGACAGCCGTTCCCGCAGTACGTCGAATTCCCACAGCGGCGTAGCGATCTCCAAATCCTCATGAGCCCGTGTCTGGTGACCCCGGAACAGATCCAGCGCCCACCCACCCACAACACACCATCGCGCGTCCACCCCGGCAAGCAGCGCGGAAATCTCCTCAGGCCGCCACGCATCCCAGGTCTCGGGTCCCCACTCCAACCGCACCGGCTCAACCAACACCCCGCGAGCGTAACCGCCCCTAAGGTCCGCCCGTCGCCTGCAAACCGGATGACGCTGCCGCACTCATCTGCGAGCCTTCGAGGGTGACGGACGTGACGATCTCGGCGACGGTGGAGGCGGACGAACGGGCGAGCACTACTGCGCGGCTCCTGAGTCAACTGCCCGCCTGGTTCGGCATGGCAGAAGCAAATGATGCCTAGGTGAAATCGGCGCGCGAGCTCCCCGCCATCATTGTCCGGTCGGGAGACGACTCCAACTACGCGATGACTCGAGCCTTCTACCGGTCTGTCGGCTTCCTGCCGCTCGAGGAAACGCCGGCGTTCTGGCCCGGCAACCCCTGCCTACTCATGGTCAAACCCCTCGGCTGACGGCGGGCACGGTGTCACCCGAGCGGGGTGAGGCGATCGGAGTATCGGGGCGGGAGGCTGGCAACGATCACCCGGAGCTGGAGGGGAGAGGCGCGCGATGTCGACACTGACCGTCTGGAAGTTCTCGACCTGGGACGGGGCCAACCAAGCGATCGGCACGCTGGAGGGGTTGGCCAAGCAGGGGCTGATCAGGGTGCACGACGCGGCGTCGGTGTCGTGGCAGCCGGAGGCGAAGAGGCCCAAGACCCGGCAGTTGCGCAGTCTGACCGGCGTGGGCGCGATCGGCGGGATGTTCTGGGGCATGCTTTTCGGGATGATCTTCCTGATGCCGTTCGCCGGGGCCGCCATCGGAGCCGCATCGGGCGCCATCGCAGGATCGCTCGCCGATGTAGGCATCGACGACGACTTCATCAAGTCCGCCCGCGATCAGATCACGCCCGGAACGTCCGCCCTGTTCCTGATGTCGAGCGAGGCAGTCCTGGACAAGGTCCAGGCAACCTTCGAAGCAACCGGCCTGCAGAAGGCAGCCCGCCTCGTCCAGTCGAACCTCTCCGCCGAACAGGAAACAGCCCTCCGCGAGATGTTCGGCGGCTGACCCACGCACAGTTGACTCGGCAGCAAGGCTGCGCGGATCGACGACCGGTCCCGCGGTCGGCACAACTACCGGCCGGCAATCAGTGCTGTCGAGGTCGAGCTGGTACA
>NZ_JBFAKS010000053.1:0-57328 GCF_040655855.1 Kribbella sp. NPDC050281
CGAGTTTTTCGGCCTTGGTGAGTTTGGCGGCGCCGACGTCGGCACCGGTGATGAGGAAGTCGGTGCTGGCCGAGACCGAGGAGGCGATGGTGGCGCCTGCCTTCTCGCAGAGTCGCTGGAAGGCCGGGCGTGCGACCTTCTCGCCGGAGCGCGGGTCGCTGATCGAGCCGGTGACGACCACGGTCTTGCCGGCCAGCGGTGCGCCGGCCGCAACGACCGGTGGGAGGTCCTCCTCGCGCACGTCGAGCGAGACGCCGGCCGCGCGAAGCCGTTCGAGCTCAGGCCGTAGCCGGGTGAGGTGTTCGATCAGGGAGGCGGCGACCTTCGGGCCGATGTCGTCGACGGCGACGAGCCCGTCGACGCCCGCGTCGGAAACCTCTTCCAGGGAAGCGAATCCCGCCCGGCACAGCCTGGCCGCGGTGCCTTCGGAGGCCATCGGGATCGCGAGACCGATCATGGCCCGGCGGAGGCCGACCTGGCGGCTTGCGTCGATCGACTCGATCATGCGAGCGGCCGAGATGTCGCCGATGCGATCGAACTCCAGCAGCCGTTCAGCCGTCAGCTGGTAGAAGTCCGACGGGTGTTCGAGGATCCCGGCCTCGGCCAGCCGTTCGATCCAGACCCCGCCGATCGCATCGATGTCGGCGGCCGCCCGGGACGCCCAGTGGATCAACCGCCGTACGGTCTGGGCGGGGCAGGAGACGTTCGTGCAGAACAGCTCGCGGCTGTTGCCCTGCTCGATCAGGGGCTGCTCGCACGACGGGCACACGGCCGGCGGCACGATGTCCCGCTCCGCGCCGGTGCGCCTGGACGCGTCGAGTACGCCGGCGACGAACGGGATCACGTCGCCGGCACGGCGTACCAGGACCGTGTCACCGATCTTGATGCCGCGGGCACGGATCACTTCCTGGTTGGCCAGCGTCGCGCGGGTGACCGTCGTACCGCCGACGAAGACGGGCTCCAACCAGGCGACCGGCGCGATCTTGCCGGTCTTGCCGACGTCCCAGACCACGTCCGCCAGCACGGTGGTCTTCTCCTCGGCGGCGAACTTGTACGCCAGAGCGCCGCGTGGCGAGCTGGAACGGGTGCCGGCCGCGGCGAAGGCGCCCCGATCGGCCAACCGCAGTACGGCGCCGTCCAGGTCGTAGTCCAGTTCGTTGCGTTGTTGCTCGATCGTGGCAATCACCGCCTGCGCCGCCGCGGCATCGTCGCAGTGGCGCATGTCTGCGACGGTGAACCCCATCGTCTGCAGTGCGCGCTCGAGATCGGCGTCGGCGGCGTCGCGGTCGCTGAGCAGGTCGAAGGCCAGGAACTGCAGCCGCCGTTCGGCGACGGTGGCCGGGTCCTTGGCGCGGAGTGTGCCGGCGGCGGCGCCTCGTGGGTTGATCAGAGGCTTGTCGGGGTGGGCGGCGTTGTAGGCGGTGAAGGTGGAGCGCAACATGACCGCCTCACCGCGGACCTCGGTGCGGTCCTGTACGTCGAGCCGGTCCGGGACTCCGTCCGCGAGTGCCCGCACGAGCGGGGTCACGTCGTCGCCGGTCGTCCCGTCGCCGCGGGTGATCGCTCGGGCCAGGCGCCCGTTCTCGTAGACGAGGGCCAGTGACAGGCCGTCCAGCTTGGGCATCACCACCACCGACTGGCCGGGGAAGCGACTGAAGAAGGCCTCGACCTGCTCGGGCCGGGTCGCCTTCTCCAGGGACAGCATCGGCCGCGAGTGCCGGATCGGCGCGTGCAGGACCGCGGGCGCGCCCACCTGGTCCAAAGGGTTGGGGTCGGGCGCCAGCTCCGGGTTGGCGTCGATCAGTGTCCGCAGCTCGTCCTCGATCGCGTCGTACTCCGCGTCGGCCACCGACGGCGAACCGCGGTAGTAGGCGTCGCGCAGTACGACGATCTGATCGGCAAGTTCCTGAATGCGCTCCCCAACGTCCACGGGCAGGACACTACCGGCGCGTCCCGACAAAGCGTCGTATCAGTCCGTGGTCACCTGGATGATCGTTCTGCCGCGTTCGGTGAAGGCGGCGGGAGCGTCGGCCAGCGGACGGACGGTGCTGACGAGGGGGACGAGCCGGCCTTCGTGGAGGCGGGTCGCCAGTTGGGCGAGCTGTTCGCGGTGGGGCTCGACCACGAAGAAGACGGCCCGGCCGTCGTGGGGGTGGAGGGTGGGTGGATCGGCGATGGTGACGAGGGTGCCGCCGGGCCGCAGCAGCGCGGTGGAGCGGTCGCGGATGTCGCCGCCGATGACGTCCAGTACGACGTCGACCGCCCCGGCGTCCTCGAGACGTTCGCCCTCGAGGTCGAGGAAGGCGTGGACGCCCAGATCGGAGGCCATGGCCTGGTCGGAGGCTCGGCCGGTGCCGATGACGTGGGCTCCCGCATCGCGGGCCAGTTGTGCGGCGACGGAGCCGACGGCGCCACCGACTCCGTGAATGAGGACGACTTGGCCTGCTTTCAGCTGGGCGTGGTCGAACAGCGCCTGCCAGGCCGTCAGGCCGGAGATCGGCAGAGCGGCTGCGGTGACGTGGTCGACGTTCGCCGGGAGCGGGGCCAGATTGCGGGCCTCGACGGCGGTGAACTCCGCGAGGGTGCCGTTGCGGCTCCAGTCGGTCAGTCCGAAGACCCGCTGGCCGACCGTCAGCCCGGTGGTGCCGTAGCCGAGCTCGGCGACGACACCCGACAGTTCGTGGCCGGGGACCGTTGGCGTGCGCTCGTGGCCGGCGCGGTCGGTCCACGTCCCTGGCCAGTCCAGCTCGCCCCGGGTGAAGCCGGCGGCGTGCACCTGCACGATGACGTCGTTCTCCGAGGCGTGCGGATAGGGGAGATCGGTCAGGGTCAATCCGCCGACGCCGGCCGCGCGGTCCCGGGCTGTGATGGCACGCATGACGATCCTTGCGCTAGTCGTTGTGATGGTTCGACATCGACCGTACGCGCTCGCGGCCCGCCATCGGTGGGCCATTTGACGGCGTAGGTGATGGGCCGCTTCCGCGGTGGATGGCCCATCACCGTGCAGGCGGATTGGACCAGTGCTGCGGGCCTTTCGCGCCGTACCGTCGACGCATGATTATTCCTGGTACGGCCGCGTCGTCAGCGGCTCTGGAGGTCGCCTCCGCGTATCTGTCACCCGCCCTGCTGAGCCATTCGCATCGCGTCTACGTGTGGGCGGCCGCGTACGGCACGCAGCAGGGCATCCAGTACGACGCCGAGTTGTTGTTCACGGCTGCGATGTTCCACGACATCAGCCTGGTGGCGGAGTTCGACAGCCACACAGTCTCCTTCGAGGTGGCCAGCGGCCATGTCGCCCGGGTGTTCGCCGCGGGCGCCGGCTGGCCGAGCGAGCGCCGCGAACGCCTCGGTGAAGTCATCGTCCGGCACATGTGGCCCGACGTCGACGCGGCCGACGACCCCGAAGGTCACCTGTTGTCGCGCGCCGCAGCAGTGGACATCGTCGGAAAGAACATCGACGACTTCACTCCCGAGTTCCGAGCCGAAGTACTCCGGCAACACCCCCGCCTCGACCTCGCCACCGAGTTCCTCACCTGCTTCCAGTCCCAGGCCGACCGAAAGCCCACGAGTTCTGCCGCCCGCGCAATCCAGTCCGGGCTCACCAGCAGAATCGCCGGGAACCCCCTCGACGCTCACTGATCCGGGGTGTCGGTGCGATGGGCTACTGCCCAGGTTTCTGCTTCGTGTAAGGCCTTCTCGGTTGATTCCCCGACCAGTTCGCTGGCCTCGAAGACGGTGACCGGACCGGAGACGTCCACTCGGTCGGTACGGCGTAGCAGTTCGGCCAGGCCGTGGTCGACGCCGCTGAGGTACAGGCGGCCGCCTACCGCGTGCAGGGCGGCGGCGTAGTCGGCCAGGACCTTGACGAAGGTCGCGCCGACGGAGGTCCGGCCACGGAGCCGGAGTACGACGGCGGGTGCTTCGGCGCCGGCCGGGTCGGGCAACCGGGCGCCGAGGGTGCGGGAACCCGCGTAGAGCAGGCTGCCGTAGACGTCGAGCACGATCGTCTGATGGCTCGACAGCTGTTCGGGAGCCGGGTGCTCGATCCACCGGCCGTCGCCGGCGGGCTTCAGTTCGACGACCTTGAGATCCATCGCCTCCTGGTTGAGTTGCAGCAGCAGCGACAGCGTCACGCCGATCCCGACGGCGGCGGCGATCGGAAGGAACAAGGTCGCGACGAACGTCGAGACGATCGCGATCTGTGAGGTCGGGCCGGTGCGCATGATCGTCTTCAGCTCGCCCAGCCTGAGCGAGCCGACGGCCGCGAAGATGAGTACGGCGGCCAGGGTCGGCATGGCGACAACTCCGACCACGCCGGAGAAGGCCGCGAGGATCACCAGCATCCACAGACCCGCACAGATCGCAGCCCACCGGGTGCGGGCGCCGACTGCCTGGTTCAGAGCGGTCTGGCCGACCGAGCCGCCGACCGGTTGACCGCGGAAGAAGCCGGCCGCGAGGTTGCCCACGCCCTGGGCGATGAAGTCCTGGTTGGGGTTCGAGACGGTTCCGTCGCGGTTGGGTGCGGCCTCGGCGACGCCACTGCCCTGGACGAGGACGATGGCGGCGACGGACAGTGCACCGGTCACCAGGGAGAACGACAGCAGGCTGAGGTCCGGCAGGTGCGGCAGCGGAATACCGGGCGGAATCTCCCCGACGTCCTCCACCCGTGTCACCGAATCGGCACCGGCGATGATCACCACCGCGGTCGGGACGACCAGCGCGACCAGTGCGCCCACCGGAGCCAGGCGGGTCCGGGACAGACCGGCAAGGATGCCCAGCGCTGCCAGCCCCGCCAGCAGGGATGGGATATCGATCCGCGACGGATGGGTGACGACGTCGACCGCCTTGGCCAGTGCGAATCCTCCACTGGCCTCCGCGCCGGTCAGGACGGGGATCTGGCCGCAGAAGATGTTGACCGAGATCCCGGTCAGGAACCCGATCATGACCGAGTGCGAGACGAACCGCGTGTAACGCCCGAGCTTTGCGACCCCCGCCACGATCATCGCCACACCGGCGATGAGCGTCAGCAGGATCACGGCGTCCGGCCGGTCCGCCGGATCCACGTCCGCCAGTGCCGACCCGGCCGCCAGAGCCGCCGCGGAGGTCGTGGTGATCACCATGAGCCGGGTGCTGGACGACAGCCCTCCCGCGATCGGACCGGCGAAAGACGCATACAGGCCGTGGATCGGGTTCACACCGACGAGTACTGCGGTTGCCATCCCGTCCGGCACGCTGCTGATCGCGCCCGGCAGACCGGCGACCACATCGGCGCGCACGTTCGGCCGCTCCGACCGGAGCCAACGGCGTACGGGATGTGCGCCCACGTCAGGTCGCCTCCTTCAGAAGGGCCTCATCCAGAAAGGGCTTCATCCTGTCCCGGCGCTGTCGAGCCTAGGGACCGGCGACTGCCGCAACCTCATCCCGGCCGGACGATCCGAGCGGACCGGACTGCTACTCCGCTGTGCCGCTTCGTTCCGGAGAGAAGTCGCGGGACTGAGGTGCTTCGTCGATCCCCGCAGGGTGCTTGACTGCAGTGCGCAGTACCTCGGCGGCCAGTGCATCGACCGAGCAGTCGCGATACTCGGCCAGCACGATCAGAAGCAGGCCTGCCTCGGCCGACTCGATGTGGTGATACGCGGCGAGTACACCGGTGGCCTGCTCTCTGAGCGAGGCCGTCTCGGGCTCGTCGATCCGGGGCCGATCGATTCCGTCGCCGGGCTGGAAGCCCATGATTTCAGACTTTCTGCGTCGCAAGCGGCATGCTGATGACCGAATACAGCAGCCCGACTGTACCCCGCAAGGGCGACCCCGAAACCGGCCCGGTCTGATGGCGCTGCCGGACAGGGCTCTGTCACGGCTGGTCGCTTCGAAGGGCGTCGGGGCTGCCACGACCTCTGGACGTACGTCGTGATCGAGGTCCGCCGCCCTGCTCTTCGTCGGCCTGCTCGAGGTGGACGTAGCGGCGTCCGAGCGGACCGGCCGTGACACCGTGGAGTACCACGCTCAGGAACACCGTGAGCGCGACGACGGCGACGACGCGCTCGACCACCGAGATCTCGCCGAGCTCCTCGACTGCCAGCAGCGCGAACACGACCGAGGCCAGGCCGCGCGGCCCGAACCATCCCACGAACAGAGCGGTCTTGCGGTCCAGACCCGCTCCGAGCAGGGACAGGGCGACCGGAACCATGCGGACCACGGTCAGACTCAGTACGGCGTACGCGAGGGGCGTGAAGCCGAAGTTGTGAAGGGCGATCGGCAGCAGCGCGGCTCCGAAGAGGAACCAGACGGCGAGGGCCAGAACCTCGCCGACCAGCTCCGGCAGCTCGACGGCGGTGTCCGCGTCGACAGTCTGCTCGTCGAGCGTCGCTCGGAAGGCGATGCCGGCCACGAACGCCGCGATGAATCCGTTGCCGCCGAACGCGACGGCGAGGGCGAAGCTGCCGAGTGCGGCAGCAAGCGTTCCGATCGGCCGTGCGTCGGCAATCATCCAGTGCCGTCGCGAGCCGACTGTCAACAGCCAGGCGCTCGCTGTCCCGATCGCAAGGCCGGCGACGACACCGAGGGCGAGTTCGAGCAGCGCGCCGCCGCCGTGGTCGGCGCCGTCGTGACTTTCGATGCCGAGTTCACCGGCGGCGACAGCCAGCGTGAACGTGACGATCGGTGTGACGATGCCGTCGTTGAGTCCACTTTCCACGTTGAGTGCGCGACGCAGGCGCACGGGGATGAGGCGATCGTTGATCACCTGGGCGCTGAGAGCAGCGTCGGTGGGAGCCAGCGTGGCGCCGACGAAGCCGGCGAGTGCCCAGGTGAAATCGTCGAAGAACCAGGCGGCCAGGAGCGAGCCCAGGATCACGGACAGGGGAAGGCCGAGTGCCAGCAGGCGCCCGGGCAGGCGAATGTCGTGTTTCAGCCGTGAGATGTTGACTCTGGCCGCATCCGAGAACAACAGGAGTGCCAGCGTCAGCTCCGCGAGCAGATGGACGGAGGGCGCCTCGACGTCCACCGAGAGCGGGCCCCAGTCAGGGTTCCCCAGTGCATAGCCGGCGACCGCGAACACCAGCGGACCGGTGATGTTCCAGCGGGCCAGGAGGCCCGAGATCACTGCCCACGCGAGGATCAGAAGCGCGAGGACCGCGAACGTGCCCTCCGTCACCGCCCGGCCTCCGTCGTCACGGGTTCGAACCGGTACGCCGCGAGCAGTGCACGGCCTCGGGCGTCCACCGGGTGGCTCATCGTCACCCTCAGGTCTCGGGGCGTGGGGGGAGCAGACCCAGCTCCCACGCTCGCCGTACGGCCTCGTTGCGGCGGGAGGCGCTCAGCTTGCGCAGGATGCTCCGCACGTGGCTGCGGACCGTGTTGACCGAGACGTACATGATGCTGGCGATCTCTTCGGTGGTCAGGAGCTCGGCGAGATACTCCAGCACCTCGTGCTCCTTGCTGCTCAAGGCGACGGTGACGACGAGTTCGTAGCGGCTCCGACTCGAACGATCCGCGGCGCCGTCGTGGGTGGATCTCGGCGCGCGGAGCCAGGCGTGACGCCGCATCAGTTCGCCGGTTGGCTGGAGCAACGTTCGCAGTGGTGGCGGCGCGTCCGAGAACGGCCGGCGGAGGTGCTCGGGCGCGGCCAGTCGCAAGGCGCGCTCCACATGGAGGTCGCTCCGGCCGGACTCGCCGGCTCTGATCGACTCCGCGGCTTGAAGCAGCCAGCTGTCGATCTGCGTCTCCAGGGACGTGGCCCGCTGCGTGAGCGGAGACGGCAACGCAGGACCCCGCACTCCAACCTCTGTAGCCGCCCGTTGCAGCACCAGGATCGATTCGACCTGGTGGCGGCCAGGGGAGTGCTCGATCACCGCGATGGCCTCATGTGGCAGGTGCTGAGCCACGAGAATCTTCGCTTCGTCCACCAGGAGGGACTGGCCGAGCCAATCGTCAGTTCCACCGCGATAGCTGTTGCCGGCCGCCCTCAGCTCAGCCCGGGCCAGGTCGGCATCTCCTCCGGCCCGGAGCACTCTTGCCCGGACCAGAGCCGCGAGGGCTGCGAGAACGCGGACATCGAACGTCGGTACGGCGTCCCCGGCGCGATGCACCAGGTCCCGGGCCGCCGTGAGCTCACCTTGGTCCGCACTCACCCAGGCTCGGGCCACGATCGCCGACTGGGGCTCATCCAGGCGAGCCCCGGACTCCGCCGGCGCGCTCGCCTGCGCGGCGAGCTCGCCGGCCCGCCGCAGATGTCCCCACACCGCCTCCACCAGCGCGGCCATCCCCAAGGCGTCCGCCAATGCCTCGTGCAGACCGGCTTCGTCGGCAATCGCGATCGCCTCGGCGAAGGCCTCCGCGGCTCCAGGGAAGTCACCGCGCTGGAGCAGGACCCGGCCTTTGCATCCGGCAACGAGGTACGTCAGCTCCGGATGCAGTGCCCTCGATCCCACCGATGCCGCGCCGAGGCCCGCTTCGGCGGCGAGCGTGGCGTCCAACGCCGTGGTGACATCGGCCCGAAGACTCGCCGAGATCGCTTGCAGCACGCTGATCGCCAGCTCGTGGGCGGGTGTCCGTGGTGGGAGCCCCTGCTCCAGGCTGCATCGAGCCTTGCTCAGCTCCGCCGTACACCGGTCGACATCGAACTCGGCGAGTGCTCGAGCGGACCGCACCACCGCGGCATCCGCTCCCCCCAGGTCGTCGGGAAGGTCAGCGACCAAAGCTTTCAGTAGCTGCCGCCGGCGCCCGGCAAGTAGCTGCGCGAAGTCGAAGTCTTCCACCAGATACCGTGCCGCATCCCCCCACTGCCCGGCCGTGACGGCGTGGCGGACCGCGGTCAGCCGGTGCCCGTTCTGCGCGAACCAGGCGGCGGCGGTGCGGTGAAGCTCGGGGACCAGAGCAGGCCGTTCGAACAGCAGTTCCGCCCGGAGGAACTCACGGAAGAGTGACTGGTAGCTGTAACAGTCGCCGGTGCCGGGAACCCGCTGGGTGAACGCGTTCCCGTGGGACAAGAACTCCAGCGACCGACGGTCACAGACGCGACCCGTCAGCGCCTCGGCCAGTTCGGGCCAGAGATTGTCGACGATGCAGGTCCGGAGCAGGAAGTCCCGCAGCGCGGAGGGCTGCGTCTGCAGCACCTCGGTCATCAGGAACGCCGCCACGTTCCCCATATCGCCCCGAAACTCCCGGATGGCCTGTGCGGTGTCGACCTTCCCGGCCAGATTCATCGCCGCGAACGTCAGGCCCGCCGGCCAGCCGTCCGTCCTGGCGCAGAGTTCTGCCACCTCGGCCGTCGTCAGCTCGAGGTTCTCCTGCCGCATCAGGCCGGCGGCCTCCTCCACCGTGAAGGCCAGGTCGGCGGCGCGAATCTCGGTCACGGTGCCTGCCAGCCGGTAGCGATGGAGCGGCAGCGGCGGATCCGCGCGGGTCAGCAGGACGATCCGAACGCTGGCATTGCCCCGGACGAGGCGATCGACGCTGTCCCAGAGCTCCGGTGTCAGGGTGAGATCGCCGCAGTCGATCACGAGGACCAGCGCGGGCTCTTCGGCGAGGGCGGCCCCCCTCAGGTGGAGGCCGTCGAGTGCGGACTGCAGCGAAGCGGTGGCGTGCTCGCCGGCGGCGTCCACAGTGATGTGCCGGACCGGGCCGCCCCAGGTGCCGAGTGCCTCCCACGAGAACAGGAGAATCGTCTTCCCGAAGCCCGCGGGCGCACTGACAAGCGTCAGCGGACCCTGTACTCCTTGGCTCACCAGGTCCAGAAGACGCTGCCGAACCACCGTCCGCCAAGGTGTCGCCGACGGACCCGGCCGGGCCGTCTGCTCCCTGTTGTGCATCGGAATCAAGCGATGTGCGTGCCCATCCCCTACCTGCTGACCGCCCGGCATTTCCCCTCCCGGCGATTGACCACACGACTGGTCGACGGGACGGTGCGCGGTGGTTTCACCGCAGATTTCGAGACGGGATGACACCGATATTCGTCGACCCTTACCCATGCTGCCCCAGGACCGGCGGCGGTAGCTCACCCCGCAAGGGTGAGGCGGGCCCACCTTCGCCACTGCCGGACGCATGACCGCCGGCAGCCGCAAGAGCCCTGACCCGTTTCACCCTGGCAGGAGGAGGCGAGGACCTGTGGGCCCGGTGCATCCTGACGCTGAGCTCGATGGCGGAAGAACGCGATCGAGAACCGGGGCAAAGGACTGAGAACGTGAGCGAGCTGAGGCGGTCATCCGGCGCCGATTTACCCGATCCCGGCACATCCCGCGGCACGAGCCGAACGATCCGGTCGTGGTGTGTCTACCTGGCCACCACCATCGGCCTCGTGTGCGCGATCGCCACGTGGGGTCTGGTCGGGGTCGTCATCAGTGTGGTCGTTGTCGCGATGGCGACGGCCGTCGTCGCCTCGTCCATGTGGGGAGGGGACGGACGGGTCGCGGTGGCCAGGGTCGTTCGGGTCACGCTCGGTGCCGGGCTGATGACGCCCGCGGCCGTGGGCCTGATCGCGGTCGCCAAGGTCGCCGGCGTCCTGGTCGTGGTGATCCTGGCGCTGACCACGCCGGCCCTCACCTCGCTGGTCCGGGCGCGACGGAAGGCCAACGGGGATCGACCTGTCGTACGGCCGGAGCCGACGACGCCCTATAACTCCGTGACGTCGCTTGCAGACGGTCCCGCGGCCGCCCCGGCGCCGGAGCTCAGTTCCCTCGGCGATGAGGCGTTGTGCTTGGCCTGGCGCCGGAGCTTCCGCCTGCTGGAGACTGCCGCGACGGCCGCGGAGCGCCTGACCGTTGTCAAGAAGCGTCAGCAGTACCTCGACGAGCTCCAGCGGCGATCTCCGGAGGGACTCGCGGCCTGGCTCGCCTCCGGCGCACGAGCATCCGGCAACCCGCTTCCGTACGTCGACGATGCGCGGCGCCGAGCCAGCTGAGTCAAGGACCCACCTGGGGCGCCGCGCCGTCACTCAGGCCATCGGAGGGATGCGCTGCTTGGTGGCAGAGAGCTGGATCTCTTCCTGCTCGTTCCAGTCCACGTCGCCCTGCCCACCGATCCGCTCGCGTACGTCGGACCACCGGACGGTGAGCGCGAACAGTACGACGGTGTCCAGCGCGATCATCAGCAGCGACCAGACGGGGTAGGCCCCGAGCCAGGCGATCTGCGTCACCGCGTGCAGGCACACGAGCACGATGGCCGCGAACCTGGCCCACGTCTGTGCCGCGAGCAGGCCGGCGGCCACGGCCAGCATGAGCAGCCCGGAGATGAGCAGCACCCATCCGTACCCGGTCGTGTCCACGACGATGAGGTTGTTCCGCGTCATCGCCAGACGCTCGTCGTTGAACAGGGCGATGAATCCCTGGAAGACGTTGACCATTCCGATCACCACGAGCAGCGAGCCGGCGAACACGACGATGCCGGCCAGCACGCCCCCGCCTCTTTTCTCAGCCATCTCGGTCTCCTCTCGTCGGCCGTCAGGCCCTGGCATCGTGGAGGTCGCGACCGTGTACGGCCAGCGCCCAGATGACGAAGATGTCGATGGCGATGATGGTCAGCGCCCAGAACGGGTAGTACGGAATGAAGGTGAAGTTGGCCAGCGCACTCAGCACGGCCAGGATGATGCCCACCACCCGCGCCCAGGCCTGGCCCGCCATGACCGCGAAACCGGCCAGCAGTACCGCGATGCCGAACAACAGGTGGATCCAGCCCCACGCGGTCGCGTCGAACTGGAACAGGTAGTTACGGGTGGCGACGTAGAACTCGTTCTCGAAGAGTGCCACCAGACCGGAGAATGCCTGGAAGCCTCCGGCCATGACCATCATGACGCCGGCGAACAGGATGAAGCCGACCGCCCAGCCGCTGACCTCGTGTTCCTCGCCGGCGCCTTCGTACTGCGATGCTGCAGCCCCTTGTGCCACTGTCGTTCACTCCCTTGTGCCACGTCGTGATTGAACCGCTCCGCCGCAGCGGAGGATGGCACCAGGCTGACCTACCACCTCTGGCCCGGCATCATCCCCAGGGGACGAGCGACGACCGCTCAGATCTCGACGCTGACCGGGAAGGTGGCGATCCAGGCGATGGCGGCGACGAAGATGAGGCAGCCGACCCCGAGGAGGATCCAGCGCAGGCGGCGACGAGCGATCTTGGTGCTCATCCCGGCGAAGAACAGGACCACGGCGTACAGGACGACTGTGAGTACATAGTTGCTGGCTATCTGTATGTCGCGGAGCACCTCGTTCGCGGAGGCCGCGGCGGCCGCGTCGAGCCGTTCGGCCTCCTGCCGCGACGCGAGCTGGTACTGCGGCATGGCGAAGGGCGTCGGCGGCGCAGCCGGGTTCGTGGCCGGGCGGGTCGCCATCCAGGCGTTGAACGCGGGCCGGAACTCCGGGCGGAAACGCTCCGCGTAGAAGGCGGCGATGGCGGCGTCACCTCGGCGATCCGCGTCCACCCACGCGATGAAGGTGGCGACGTCCACCTGGGTCTGGGCCTGGGCCTGGCCTTGCGCCCGGGCAGCGTCGATCCGAATCGCGTTCGTGCGGCCGGCCGCCTTGGCCTGCTCGCCGTTCCAGCGCGTGGCCTGGTAACTGCTCCACGAGGTCCCGACGGCGGCGACCACCAGCAGGACGGTGACCAGCACCTCCTGCCAGGTGCGGCCACGATCCGGCTCCTCCTCAGCGGCGGTTGCCATGCTCGTCACACGGAGGGGCCACTTCGAGCCCGACGATCTTGAGTTGCGTATCGATCAGGCTGATGGTTCGCGTCATCGCGATCGGCTCCAACCTTCCCACTCCTTCGCCGTGTGGATGGTCGAAGAAGACGAGCAGGAACAGCAGCAGTGTGATGACCACCGTCACACTGCCCATCAGGACGCCCTGCGTCACCGCGCCTTCGGCCCGGTCGGCGAAGAACAACAGGTACACGAAGATCACCACCGAGATCACCGACAGGACCAGCCACAAGGGCGTCGGGATGATCCCCTCCGCTCCGTGCACCCTGTCGATGCGCGCCTGTTCCCGTTGGGCGGTCTGATCCATCCACCGGTCGTACGCCGACTGCTCGGTCGGCGTACTCGGGTCGACAGCCGACATCGTCAGGAACATCTGCACACCCCACGGGTTGACGGAGTTCCCGAGCGTGCCGTTGTCCATGGCCACCCACTCGGTTCCGGCGACGGACCGTGCGTAGCAGATCAGTTCGCCGGTGAGCGCCGCCGCGGTCTTGTCAGGCAGGTACTGCGCCGTCTGAACCTGCTGCGCCACGATCGTCGCCTCGGTCTCGGCGCCGGCGCGCGAATCGTCGTACGAGGTGAACGACAAGAAAATGATGAAGCCGAGAAGCACCGAGAATCCGGTGGCGAGTACACCGAAGACGCCCGAGGCGCGGTCACCGTCGCGGAAGTAGCTGCCCGCCGGCGCCCGCCTGCGCACGAGGAGCATCGCCGTGACGGTGACCGCGGTCACGAGAACCGTGACCACCAGGGCCCAGACGATGTTCATGCGCCGCTAGTTCGCGGTTCCGGGTACGGCTTCGGCTTCGGCCGGTGGGACGGGACGGGAGGCGGTCGACGCGCGGCCGGCGCCGACCAGGACCTGCACGACAATCAGCAACAGGGCCACGAGGGCGAGCGACCAGAACAGCCGGGACGTCGAGATGTTGTTGCCCCAGAGCAGTACGACGGCGCCCAGGAAGCCGATGGCCACCCGCAACCATCCGGCGTTGGCCGCGACCCAGCGGCCCGCGCTGCCGACCGGGCCGTCGGCCAGCGCTCCGCCGACGCCTTCCAGACCATCACGGATGGCAGCGCGGACGGCAGAACCGGACTTGTTGGGCCCCGCGAACCAGCCGATGACGATGATGACCAAGCCCAGCCGGAAGAACACCTGCCGGCCACGCTCGAGGTAGGACAGCAGTTGGTCGTAGAAGACCGCGCTCGCCGGACCGAACGTCGTACCCGACAAGGCGTCGATGAACAACTGCCGTCCGATGGTCAGCGCCAGCGCGATCAGCAGTGCGTTCCCCGCCAGCAGTGCCCCGATGATCACCGTCGTCCGTGGACGCCGCCGCGAGAGCACCAGAGCGAGCAGATAGAGCAGCGCCACCACCACGATCAGCCACTGGGCCACCGGGTTCGCGAACGCATAGATCGTCCGGAGTTGCTTCACCTGGGGCGCTTCCACCAGCACGATCTGCTTGTCGACGTCAGGGATGGGCACGTTCTGCAGGATGGTGAGGCCCCGATCGATCAGGCGTTGCTTGACCTGGTCGATGACCTGGGAGACATCAAGGACGATCTGTTCACCCTGCAGCGAGACGGCGCCGGTCTGATCACCCTTCAGCACGCGCTGGAGGGTCTGCTGGGCCCTGGTGTTGGCGGCCGTCCAGAGGTCGGCGAACGCGTCCGAGGCGATGAATTCCCGGACCTGGCGGTCGATCAGGCTGTTGATCGCGCCGGACAGAGGCCCGACCAGTCGCTGCAAACGCGGCCGGTCGGTGATGACACCGGCGAACACGTCGTTGAGGAGCGCCTCGATGTCCACCTGGTCCTGGATCGTGTCGGTGACCTTCGTGGCGATGGCGTTCTGTACCTCTGGCGAGTTCACCAGCGGGCCGACAGTGTTCACGTAGCGTGTGGTGTCGTTCAGCGTGCGTTGTCCCCAGTACGCGATCGCCGCCGGCGTTGTCAGCAACGCCGCCAGCACCAAGCAGACGATCACCGCGGCCGACCGTCCCCTGGATGGCCGCTTCGCCTCGGGCGTGCTGCCTTCTGGATCACTGGACAGCGTGGAGTCCGGGACGGACATGCTGCGCCTCCTCGCCGGTCGGGCCAAGGTATCGATCGTCTCCGCAGCGGGCGAACGGAACCTCACCCCGCGCGGATGAACCTCGGGCTCACGCCTGGACGCAGCCGACGGAGCTGGGGACAGGTCGCCGCTCGGTGCACCTAGTCCGCCGGGGGTGAGGCGTCCGGCCGGGGCCGGAGGAAAGGTGTGCACGACAGGTACGTCGGACCGCGCGATCGCGGTCGCCCGATCCAGAGGAGAGACCCGTGGGATCTGACAGCAAGGCTCCAGTCGACCTGTACATCGCTGCATATCCGGGCGCGGAGGCGGCACAAGGTGATTGGGACGCGATCAAGCAAGCTGCTTCGGACGATGTGATCAAGGTCGACGGGCTCATCCTCGTCAGCCGCGGCTCCGACGGCAAGATCAACGTCGACGACGACTTCCACACGGCCCGGAAAGGTGCTGCCTGGGGCGCGGTCGGCGGTGCGATCATCGGCCTGATCTTCCCACCCAGCCTGCTGGCGAGTGCGGCGGTCGGCGCAGGTGCCGGACTCGGAATCGGTGGACTCAAGTCCCACCGGGAGAAGAAGGCGATCAAGGCCGACCTCGAAGACACCTTGCCGCTCAACAGTTCGGGCATCGTGGCACTCTTCGAAGAGACGTGGGTCGCGGATGTCGACAAGGCGCTGTCGCATGCGGACAAGGTGACCAAGCACGAGGTCGACGCGGACAGCGCGGATGAGGTCAAGAAGGCCGCCGAGTAGTCGCGAGCAGAAGCCATGCTGCGAACCGGCGTACGTCGATCGGTCGTCGCCGCGTTGGTGACCGTCGCCCTGCTCGTCGTACCGACGGCCTGCAGTGACAGCTCGACACAGGGCACGACCGCCCCGTCACCGACTGCGGCGCCGCAGGCAACGGGGGAGCCGACGGCGGACTGCGCTGCGGTGTCGGACCTGAAGTCCTCCCTGGACACCCTGAAGAACGTGCAGCCGTTGCAGGATGGCCTGACGGCGCTCAACACCGCGATGGCCGACGTCAAGACGAGCCTGGGCGCTGCGGTTGCCTCCGCGTCGGCCGTTCTGCAGCCGGCCGTGGAAGGTGTCAAGACGGCCTTCTCGGAGTTGGAGACCGCGGCGAGTGGCCTGAGCGCGGACACCCTCAGACAGCAGGCGCCGGCGATCAACTCGGCACTCCGACAAGTCGGAACCGCGGCCTCGTCATTGGCCACGACGTTGACACAGACCTGTCCAGCCGGCTGACCGTCGCCATCTTCAGGAGCGCCGCCATGAAGGACTACCCTTCGATCGCGGATCACGGCTTGATCGGGGACCTGCAGACCGCAGCCCTCGTCAGCACGGACGGCTCGATCGACTGGTTCTGCTCACCCCGCTTCGACTCGCCGAGTGTGTGCGGGGCGCTGCTGGACCACGAGAACGGCGGCCACTTCCGGGTCCGCCCGGCGCAGGGCACCTTCGACACCAAGCAGCTGTACTTCCCCGACACGGCGATCCTCATCACCAGGTTCCTGACCGAGGCCGGCGTCGGTGAGGTGATCGACTTCATGCCGGTGACGAGCAGTACGCAGGCGACCCTGAACCACCGGATCGTACGGCTGGTCCGCTGCGTCCGCGGCCGGATGACGTTCGACGTGGACATCGCGCCGCGGTTCGACTACGGACGCAAGTCCCATCAGTGGCATGCGACCGAACACGGCGGAGTCTGCACCAGCGATGGCTCGGCGTTGACCTTCCACATCGTGCGGGAGCCCGGCGACGAGCGTCTCGCCCGGCCGCGGATCGGCGACACCGGCGACGTACAGTTCTCGGTCTCCCTGGAAGCCGGCCAAGTCCGCGGCGTGATGCTCGAGACCGCGGCTGACGGCCCGCCGCGGGAGATCCGGGCCGCCGAGGCACAGCGGCTGTTGGACGAGACGGCCCGGTTCTGGCGGACCTGGCTGGCGCAATCCACCTACAAGGGTCGCTGGCGCGAGATGCTGCAGCGGTCGGCGATCACGCTGAAGCTCATGACCTACGCGCCGTCCGGGGGCCTGGTGGCCGCGCCCACGGCTGCGCTGCCCGAGCAGATCGGCGGCGAGCGGAACTGGGACTACCGCTACACCTGGATCCGCGACGCGTCCTTCTCCATCCACGCCCTCCTGCGGATGGGGTTCACCGAGGAGGCCACCGCCTTCAGCGGCTGGATGCGGGACCGCGTGCAGGAGAAGGCAGGAGGGGCCAGCGGGCCGCTGAACATCATGTACCGCGTCGACGGCTCCTCCGACCTCACCGAGGAGACCCTGGATCACTGGGAGGGGTATCGCGGCTCCCGCCCGGTGCGCATCGGCAACGGTGCCGCCGACCAGTTGCAGTTGGACATCTACGGCGAGGCGCTGGACAGCCTCTACTTCGCCGACCAGCGCGGGCTCGAAATGGGCCACGACGGCTGGCTCGCGGTCCGGGATCTGATCGACTGGCTCACCGACAACTGGGACCAGACCGAGGAGGGCATCTGGGAGACCCGGGGTGGGCGCAAGGACTTCACCTATGGCCGCGTCATGAGCTGGACCGCGCTCGACCGGGCGATCCGGCTCGCCACCGGCCGGTCGCGGCCGGCCCCGCTGGATCGGTGGGTCCGGGCCCGGGACGCCATCTACGAGCAGGTCATGACACGCGGTTGGGACCCGGAACGCCGGGCCTTCGTCCAGCAGTACGGCAGCAAGGTGCTCGACTCGTCCCTGCTGCGCATGCCCACGGTGGGGTTCATCGCGCCACAGGATCCGCGGTGGCTGTCGACGTTGCGGGCGATGGATTCCGAACTGGTCACCGACAGCCTCGTCTACCGTTACAACCCCGAGGCGTCGCCCGACGGCCTCCGCGGCTCGGAGGGCACGTTCTCGCTGTGCACTTTCATGTACGTCGACGCGCTCGGCAAGGCCGGCCGGATCGACGAGGCGCGGCTCACCTTCGAGAAGATGCTCACCTACGCCAACCACCTCGGCCTGTACTCCGAGGAGATCGCCCTCACCGGCGAGCAGATCGGCAACTTCCCCCAGGCGTTCACTCACCTCGCCCTGATCGACGCAGCCATGACGCTGGACGCCCAGCTCGACCGCACATCGCCATCAGAGCGCTGAGAGTGAGGCAGAAGTGGGTGGCGTGATCGGCGAGCTCCTTCCCCTCGCGCTGGGCGTCGCGATCAGCCCGGTCCCCATCATCGCAGCGATCCTCATGCTGCTGTCGCCGAACGCGAAGACGACCAGCATCGGGTTCCTCATCGGCTGGATCGCCGGGATCGTCGTTGCTGTCGTCGCCTTCACTCTGCTCTCGTCGCTCCTGTCCGAGAACGACTCTGACGCCTCGAGTCCGGTCAAGGGCACGATCCAACTGGCCCTCGGCGTGCTGCTGATCCTCCTGGCCGCGAAGGAGTGGAGGGCCCGTCCGCGCGGTCAGGAGGAGCCCGAACTTCCGAAGTGGATGTCGGCCATCGACACCCTCACCACGGTCAAAGGGCTCGGCCTCGGTTTCCTGCTGGCAGCGCTCAACCCGAAGAACCTCATCATGGCCGCCGGAGCCGGCGTCGCGATCGGTGGTGGCAACCTCGGCACCGGTAACACCGTCGTCGTCATCCTCGTCTATACCGCGATCGCCGCGAGTACCGTCGCGGTGCCCGTGATCGGCTACCTCTTGGCCGCCGACCGGTTGGCCGAACCGCTCGAGGCTCTGCGCGAATGGCTGGTCCGGGAGAACACCGTCGTCATGGCGATCCTCCTCCTCGTCATCGGCGTCGTCATGATCGGCAAGGGCATCGGGAGTTTCTAGCCGCTCAGGGCTCGGCGAAGACAGTTGCCCAGTCGTTCTTGATGCTGACCACCGTCCAGTCCTGGGCACGGGCCTGCTCGAGCGACGTCTCGGCGCCGGCGGTGTAGCTGAACTCACGATCCTCGTCGTCGTGCAGGACCAGCAGCCGTAGTCCGGGCCGCGTCGGATGCCCGGCGTACCGGAGCATCGGGATGTCGCCGTTGGAGTTGCCGCCGGCAACGACGGGCCGCCGGCCGATCCGACTCCAGATGCGTACCGGCTTCAGGGGACCGTCGTCGAAGACGTCCATCTCCGCCTGGTAGACGACCGATCCGCCGGCGTCGTCGTCCTGGTACCGCAGGCCGGTCGAGCTGCCGATGATGCGCTCGGCCGGAATGCCGTAGATCTCCTCGGTCACCGGTCGCATGAAGTCGCGGTCGCCTCCGGACGCGATGAACGACGTGAACCCGTGGGCCTCCAGGTAGCGCAGCAGTTCGACCATCGGGAGGTAGGTGCATTCCCGAAGCAGCCGGCCGAGCGTCGGGTGGGGCGTCGTCTGCAGGAAACGCCCGGCCAGCTCCGCGTAGCTGTCGACACTCATCCCCGCGAACGCCTGAACGATGCCGCCCAGGAGCACCTTCACGCCGCTGTCGTCGCCGTGGTAGTGCTTGGTGATCGCGCCACCGAGCCATGCGTAGTCCTTGTCCCGGGCGGCCTGCCACGGCTGGCGCGAGCGAAGGTTCGGGTCCTGTTCGGCCATCTCGGCCAGCCGCTGCAGGACGAAGCCGACTTCGACCGGCATCGGCTTCTCGCACCACAGCGTGCCGTCGTTGTCGAACACCGCGATCCGCTCGGAGGGCGGGACGTACTGCGCCCCACCCTCCTGCACGGCCCGGCCGACGTAGTCCACGATCGCCTGTCGTGCCGGAGTGTCCCTCCAGGACGGCAGCATTTCCACGGGGTCGGTCACGAGCCCGGCCGCCTACTCGCGCATCAGCATCAGGGCGGCCTCGCGTTCGAGGTCGAGGTACGGATCACCGCTGACGTCGACCGCGACCCGGTTGATCGTGCCGCCGGTGAAGGCGTGTGGTGGCTTGCCCGGGTAGTCGTCGGTGATCGGCTCTCCGGCGTGCCTGCCGACGTACAGACCCGCGCCGGCGATGGCGAACGCCCCGAGCTGGGTCTTGATCTGTCCCTCGCCGACCTTCTCGTCGCCGTGGTACAGCGACAGTGTTCCGGTCGCGCCGTCGGGATCCATGCCCTGCTTCTCGAACGAGGCCGACAGGATCAGGTTCTCGCCCGTCGGGATGTCCTTGGTCCCGACGATCTGCTGCTCGATCGCACCAACGAAGCTGTTCACGTAATGCAGCCGGTTGTTCTTGACGTACAGGGCGTGGCCACCGAATCTCGCGCCCATCGCGAACAGCACGCCTTCAGCGCCCGGCGCCGGGATGTCGACCAGCGCGCCGATCGAGAAGGAACGGTTGCGGGTGTTGACCGCCTGCCATTCCGAGACCGGAGCAGTGTCCGGGTAGTACACGTAGCGGTCTTTGGCCGCGGTCAGCTGGGGCCGGGCGGTGGTGAGGATCTCGACCGCGGAGCGGTCGTCGAGCGGGAACGCGTTGTTCGCGCCGGCCTCGGAGAACCAGATGTTGACGAGCTCGCGCAGTTTGTCCGGCTGCTCCGCCGCGAGGTTCCTGGTCTCGGACCGGTCGACCTCGACGTGGTAGAGCTCCCATTCGTCGGCGTTGAAGTTGCCCCAGCCGGCGATGGTCGGGTGGGTGGTGACCGCCTTCCAGCCCTCGTGGTAGATCGCCCGGGATCCCAGCATCGAGTAGAACTGGGTCCGCCGGCCGGACTCGGCCGACGCGTCGTCGACGCTGGCGCGCATGCTCATCCCGTCGAAGTTGGTCTGGGTGTGTCCCTTGATCGTCTCCGGGGCGTCGACGCCGAGGATGTCGAGAATCGTCGGGACGATGTCGATCGCGTGGTGGTACTGGTGGCGGAGTTCGCCGCGCGCCTGCGAGCCCTTCGGCCAGGAGATGATGCAGGGATCCGAGGTACCGCCACTGAACTCGTAGCGCTTCCACATCTTGAACGGCGTGTTGAAGGCCATCGCCCAGCCGTTCGCGTAGTGGTTGTAGGTCTTCGTCCCACCCAGGTCGTCGAGCTTGGCGAGGTTCTCCGCCAGGTCGTCGTCGATCCCGTTGGCGAACTTCATCTCGTTGACCGAGCCGTTCGGGCCACCTTCGCCGCTCGCACCGTTGTCGGACACGACCACGACGAGGGTGTTGTCCAGCTGGTCGGTCTGCTCCAGGTACTCGAGCAACCGGCCGATGTGGTGGTCGGCGTGCGCGAGGAATCCGGCGTACACCTCCGCCATCCGGGCGAACAGGCGCCGCTCGTCGGCGTTGAGCGTGTCCCACGGACGGGTGAAGTCCAGCGCCGGGAACGGCTTGTGGTCCGGGCCGCTGCGCGACTCTGGGGTGCCGATCGGATTCACCGGCGGCAGTTCGGTGTCGGCCGGCACCAGCCCGAGCTTCTTCTGCCGCGCCAGCGTCTCTTCCCGCATCACCTCGTAGCCCTGGTCGAAGCGGCCCGCGAACTTCTCGATCCATTCCTTCGGCGCCTGGTGGGGCGCGTGGCAGGCGCCGGGTGCGTAGTAGAGGAAGAACGGCTTCTCCGGAGCGATCGCCTTGGCGTCCTTGATGAACTCCACCGCCTTGTCGGTGATGTCATCGGTGAGGTGGTACCCCTCCTCGGGCGAGCGCGGCTGATCGACCGGGTGGTTGTCGTAGACGAGGTCGGGATACCACTGGTTCGTCTCGGCTCCGAGGAACCCGTACCACCGCTCGAAGCCCCTGCCGGTCGGCCAGTTGCGCCGAGTCGAGGCGAGGTTCATCTCGTCGGTGGGGCACAGGTGCCACTTGCCGACCATGTAGGTGTTCCAGCCGCGCTCGCCGAGGATCTCCGACACCATCCCGTTCTCGGGTGGGATCGTGCCGCTCGCGTTCGGGAATCCGATCGCCGCCTCCGTGATGCACGCCATGCTGTTGCGGGTGTGGTTGCGGCCGGTGAGCAGGCACGACCGGGTGGGCGAGCACAGAGCGGTGGTGTGCCACTGGGTGAAGCGCACCCCGCGCGAGGCGATCGCGTCGATGTGAGGGGTCTCGATCGGGCCGCCGTAGCAACTCAACGCCGAGAAACCGACGTCGTCGAGCACGATGTAGACGACGTTCGGTGCACCGTCGGGAGCCCTGGGCGGTTCGAACGGCGTCCAATCCGGCTCGGAGTCGCGGATGTCGACATTGATCGTCCCTCGGAACTGCTCAGGCATGATGCCCCTCCTGGCTGATCGGCAGCAGTCAGGCCAGCCTCGCCGAGCCCCGATTCTGGGTCTTCACCCCCGAGGGATGAGGCCACTGTCGCGCAGCACCGGGCTATCGCCGCGAGCCTCCGTCGTCAGCCTCCGCCTGCGGACTGCGCCAAGTCGCGCCGGTCTGCCGTACGTACTCCGCGACCGCCTCGTCGAGCGTCGGGAGGAAGTGCGCCGGGTCGATCGTGCGGGTGAGTTCGTACCGCTCGATCTTCTCGCGCACCGGATCCTTCATCTCCGCGAAGACCAGGGACACACCGTGTTCGTTGAGCCAGGCGTCCAACTCCTGCAGCATGTCGGAGGCCGTGGTGTCGACGTCGGTGATCGGCTCGGCGGCCACGATGATCCAACGGAGGTCGGGATCATCCGTGGCGATCTCCCGCACCTTGTCACTGAACATCCGCGCGTTCGCGAAGATCAGGGGAGCGTCGAAACGGTAGACGACCAGACCGCGCAGGAGCTCGGCGTCGGGGTAGCTCTCGGTATCGTGGAGGCCCGCGATGCCCTCCACCCGGCCGAGCTCGGCCTGGTGCGGCCACCAGGTGCGGCGGAAGACGTTGAGGATGGACAGGCCGACGGCGACGAGAATGCCGGGCAGTACACCCAGGAAGGCCACGCCGAGCAGCGCGATGATGGACAGCCCGAACTCGGTCCGACGCTGATGCCACAGCCGGCGGGTCCCGGCGATGTCGGCCAGCGACAGCGCGGCGGCGATGACGATCGCGCCCAAGGTCGGCTGAGGCACGTACTGCATCAGCGAGGTGGCGAAGACCAGGACCACGGTGATCATCGCGGCGCCGACGATGCCGGTCACCTGGGACCGGGATCCGGCCTGCTCGGCGACGGCGGTGCGCGACCCGCTGGTGCTGACCGGAAAGCCCTGGAAGAACCCGGCCGCGATGTTGGCCGCACCAATGCCGACCATCTCCTGGTTCCCGCGCACCCGATCGCCCTTGCGCGCGGCGAACGCCGATGCCGTGGACATCGTGTCGGCGAGCGCGACGACGGCGATGGCGAACGCCCCGATGAGCAGCGGCGGCAGATCGTCCCAGCTGACCGCTGGGACCGTGAAGGGCGGGAATCCCTGGGGGAGTACGCCGACCGTGTCGACGTCGTGCGACTCCAGGTCGAACGCGTTCACCAGTACGGCGGCCAGCACCACGACGATGAGCACGCTCGGCAGCTTGGGAAGCAGCCGATTCAGCAACAGGATGCCGACCAGCGAACCTATCCCGAGGATCGCGGCCGTCACGTTGGCGTCACCGTCCGCGAGCCCCGCCCCGAAGGCGCGCACCTCGGCCACCAGCCCGTCGGCCTCGACCGAGAAACCGAAGAGCTTGTCCAACTGACCGACGATGATGGTCAGCGCGAGCCCGTTCATGTAGCCGATCTGGGTCGGCTTCGACAGCAGGTCCGCCACGAACCCGAACCGGGCCACGCCGGCGACCACCATCACCACACCGACCATCACGGCCAGCATCGAGGCGAGCGCGACGGCCCGGGCGGGGTCACCGTTGGCGAGCAGGAGCGGCGCGATCGTTGCCGCGATCATCGGACCCAGGGACGAGTCAGGACCGAGCACCAGCACCCTGGACGGTCCGAAGATCGCGTAGCCGAGCAGGCAGAGAATCGAGGTGTACAGCCCGGTCACAGGCGGCAGGCCGGCCAGTTCGGCGTACGCCATCCCCTGTGGCACGAGCAGCGCCGACAGCACGAGGCCGGCGACGATGTCCTTCGGCAGCCATGCCCGCTCGTACGACTTGGCCACTCCGACCGCGGGCACGTACTCCTGCCACCAGGGAGGTTTCACATCGGGGCGTTCCTCGACACTGGCCATGGTGGTCAGCCGATCGGCCTATGCTCCCGCGAACGGATCGGCTGCCGCGCCCTCAGGGGCCTGTTCTTCCAGCGTCTCCTTGATCTCTTGCAGCGCCTCCCGCGCCTTCTTGTCGACCTCGGGATACCGGGGATCGATCTCGATCAGCGTGTTGGCGATCACCGAGGCGGCGGCGATGCGCGCGTACCACTTGCGGTCGGCGGGAATCACGTACCACGGCGCCCACTCGGTGCTGGTCTTGGACAGCATCCGCGAGAACGCGTTCTGGTAGTCGTCCCAGTACTCGCGCTCGCGGATGTCGGCCGCGGAGAACTTCCAGTTGTGGTCGCGCAGGTCGATCCGCCGCAGGAAGCGGATCCGCTGCTCCTCCCGGGAGAGGTTCAGGAAGAGCTTCACGATCTTGATGCCGTTGTCGCTGAGGGTTCGCTCCCACTCGTTGATTTCGCGATAGCGCCGTTTCCAGAGTCCCTGGCGGGTGCCCGGCGGAAGCTTCTGGCGGTCGAGGAGTTCCGGGTGCACACGGACGACGAGCACCTCCTCGTAGTGCGAGCGGTTGAAGATGCCGATCTCACCGCGACCCGGTAGGCGCAGCCCGTAGCGCCACAGATAGTCGTGGTCCAGCTCCGCGCTGGAGGGGACCTTGAAGCTGTTCACCGACACACCCTGGGGATTGACGCCGGTCATGACATGGCGGATGGTGCCGTCCTTGCCGCCGGCGTCCAGCGCCTGCAGCACCACCAGCACGCCATGGGTGTGCTGTGCGTACAGCCTGGACTGATACTCGGACAACAGTTCGGTCCCCTGCGCCAGCAGTTTGCGGCCGCGCTTCTTGGAGCGGATCGTGCCCCTGAAGTCCGGCTCGAAGTCCCTGGCCAGCTTGACGTTCGAGCCCGGTTCGACGCGGAACGGCTCGATGAAGTCGGCGATCCGCTGCTCGCGAGATGTCATTCGCTGGCCCCTACCTTTTCGGTGCGCCTGGCACGGGCCGGCGCGACGGCGTGCTCCGGACTGAGTGTCGGCCGCGACCGCAGCCGCCGCCTCCGGACCATCTTGTCCACCTCGACGACGATCGGGAGGAGCGCGGCCAGGCCGAAGCAGACGAGCCACTGGCGCGGGCTGAGTGGGACGGTGAGCATCCCCTCCTGAAGCGTCGGGAGCTGCGTCGCCAAGGACACCAGAACGACAGGGATCAGGCCGATCGCCAGGGCCTTCATGATCGGTGGTGTCAATCCGCTGGTCGGCGCGCGCCGGTTGACGATCGCGTTGAACACGGTCCCCAGACCCATCACGACGAACGTCATCGTCAGCGAGACGGTGCCCTGCGTCGTACTCGGGTCGTCCGGCCCCGCCACCAGCGGTACGAAAGCCGCCAGGAAGAGCACGGCCGCGTAGACGATCCACCGGATCACCGCGGTCCGGTTCGTGATCGGTACGGCGGGATCGCGCGGCGGACGGTGCATCACGTCGGGATCACCGGGGTCGACAGCGATGATCACCACACCCACCGCCGTGGCGAAGAACAGCAGGAAAAGGACCATCGACGGAGTCATCGCCACGCCGTCGTTGATGTCGAACACGGTGGCGGCGAGGAAGAGGAGGACCAGCGCCAGCAGCTGCGTCATCTGGTACCGCACGTATGAGACGACCTTGTCGTAGACGCGCCGCCCGATCTCGACGGCGTGCACGAGGGTGCCGAAGTTGTCGTCGGTGAGCACCATTCGTGCGGCCTGCTTGGTCACCTCGCTGCCGCTTCCCATCGCCACCCCGATGTCGGCCTGTTTGAGGGCGGCGGCATCGTTGACGGCGTCGCCCGTCATCGCGACGATCAGGCCCTGCTCCTGCATGGCCCGGGCGAGTCGCAGCTTGTCCTCGGGAGTGACCCGCCCGAACACGTGCAACTCGGGCAACTGCTGCTTGAGCTGCTCGTCGGTGAGTGCCCGCAGTTCCGCGCCGCTGATCGCCCCGGGACCGAGGCCCAGCTCCTCACCGATCGCCTGAGCGGTGATCGCGTGATCACCGGTGATCATGCGGACGTCGATGCCGGCTGTGAGCGCCGTACCGACCGCACTCTTCGCCTCCGCGCGCAGCGGGTCGATGATGCCGGCCATCCCGACGAACGACAGCCCCTTGGTCAAGGACATCGGATCGTCGGTCATCGCGGTCAGCTCGTGGTCGGCAACCAGGCGGGCAGCGAACGCGAGCACGCGCAGACCTTTCTGCCCCATCCGCAGGTTGGCCTCGTCGATGCCCTCCCGCGACTGCGTGATCGGGACCTGCGAGCCGCTGAGCGGTCCGCCCGCCTCGCTGCAGCGCGCCACGACGACGTCGGGCGCGCCCTTGACCAGCTCGATGAGATGCTCGACGCCGTCGACGTTCACCCGGTGGAACGTCGCCATGAACTTGTACTCGGAATCGAACGGAACCTCTGCCAGCCGGGGGTAGGTACGCCGCGTCTCCTCAGCGTCGACACCGAGTTTCGCGGCCAGTACGACGAGCGCGGCCTCGGTCGGATCGCCGATCACCGATCCGTCGTCGCCGACCACTGCGTCGCTGTCGAGGGCGAGCCCGAGACCGAGGCGGGTGAAGTCCGGCACGGGGGCGCCGGCCACCGAATGGATCGCGCCGCTCTTTCGGTAGCCCTCGCCGTCGACGGTGAACCACAACCCGCTCGCGTACAACGTCGAGACCATCATCTGGTTCAGCGTGAGCGTCCCAGTCTTGTCGGTGTTGATGACGCTGGTCGCACCGAGGGTCTCGACATCGGTGAGGTTCTTCACCACGGCCTTGGCCGCGGCCAGTTGCTTCGCGCCGAGCGAGAGCAGGCCCGAGACGAACGCCGGCATACCGGTCGGGAGCGCCGAGATGGCCATCGCGGTGCCGAGCAGCAGCAGGTCCTTGCCGGGAGTCCCGCGGATCAGGCCGACCACCACGATGACCGCGACAGCACCCCAGGCGATGATCCCCAGAACCTTCGTCAGCGAGTCCAGCTCGCGCTGGAGCGGCGACCGGGTGCGCTTCACCGAGGTGAGCATTGTCGCGATCCGGCCCATCTGCGTCTGCATCCCGGTCGCGGTGACCACGATCGTGCCCGTGCCCCGCGTCACCGAGGTGTTCTGGAACAGCATGTTGGTCTGGTCGCCGAGACCGACGTCGGGGGCGGTCAGTACGGCGGTGCCCTTGGCGATCGGCGCACTCTCTCCGGTGAGCGCAGCCTCCTGCGCCTCCAGCGTCGCGGACCGGACGATCCGGCCGTCCGCGGGCACGATGTCGCCGGCCTCGACCTCGACGATGTCGCCTGGAACCACCTGCGTGGCCGCGACCATCGTCACGTCGCCGTCGCGGATCACCCGGGCCTGCGGCACCTGCAGATCGGCGAGGGCATCGACACTCGCCCGTGCCGTCAGCTCCTGGCGGGTACCCAGTCCGACGTTCAGCAGGATGAGCAGGGCGACGATGACTCCGGTCGAGAGCTCCCCGATCAGCAGGCTGACGACCACGACGGCGATCAGCATGAGGTTCATCGGGTCGCGCAGTTGCTGGCCCGCGATGGCCCAGATCGAGGGCGGCTTCTCGGCAGCGATCTGGTTCGCGCCGTACGACGAGAGCCGGCTCGTCGCCTCGCTCCCGGCAAGCCCCGTCACGACATCGGAGCCGGCCGCGGCGACGACCTCATGCGCCGCAAGGGCGTAGGGCGGACGCTCGGCGCCGGTCGCCGAAGACGCTGTGGTGCCGATCTCGCTCACCTGTGCCTCTTCCATGTCGCGTCAGCGGTCGTCACTGTGCGGTCGTGGTCCTCAGCCCTGCGCGGCGGCCGGATAACCCGGCGCCTGCCTGCGCTGCGTCCACCCCGCGCCCCAGTGCGCGATGTCGAGAACGCCGGCCAGGACCACCCAGAACCAGTCCAGCCCGCTCAGGCCGCCGGTCCGCCAGAGAATCACGTACATGAGTGTTGCGAAGGGAAGGAAGATCAGTCCGAGGAGCGGCCAGATCCAGCTGTCGAAGGCGGCGTCCACCAGCTTGGGCCGCGCCACCCAGACGATGAACAGGGCCAGGCGTGGGAAGATTCCGGCGAACAGCGCGAACAGGCACCCCATGGTCGTTCCTCTCGTAGGCTTCCACCGACCATGCCTCGGCACGGGCGGCGCCTGCCTCATCCACAGAGGATGTCTCGCAACGACTCATCCGCTGAGAGGCAGACGCGGGTCGGGGTCGGCCCGATAGGCGCGGAACGCCTCCGCCAGGGTCGGGAAGATGTTGTCCTCGCCGATCGTGTCCAGGGTCCCGTACGCCCGCAGCGTCGAGAGCAACTGGGTATCCGGCCGGACGAGCACGAAGCGGGCGTTGTGAGCCCTGCTGTAGTTGACGAGGTTGGCCAGGGTCACGCCGGCCGAGTAGTCGATGTCATCGATCGCGGCGCAGTCCAGCGCCACCCAGCGGACGGGGTCGGGAGCGGCGGAGATGACCGACTCGAAGTGGTCGGCGAAGCGGTTGGCGTTGGCGTAGAAGAGTTCCGCGTCGTAGCGGAAGACCACCAGACCGGGCAGGCTCTGCGCGCCCGGCTTGGCCGGCAGGTAGGTCGGCTCGCCGGCCTGGTTCTGACCGATGACGAAGTCGCCCGGTGTGTACTGCCGCCGGACGAGATCGAGCAGCGAGAGCACGATGGCGAGGATGATTCCCTGCTCGACGCCGACGGCGAAAACGGTGATCGCCGTGATCACGGCCACTACGAACTCGTTCTTGCGTCGCATCCACAGCCGCTGCAGGCCGGGCACGTCGATCAGGCTGACGCCGATGAGGAAGACGATCCCGGCGAGAACCGCCTTGGGCATGTCCGCCAGCAGGCCGGTGAAGAAGAGGGTGAACACCAGCACGACGGCCGCCATCGTCAGGTTGGCGAGTTGGGTGCGCCCCTTCTGCTCGTCGAGGATCTGCGTCTTCGTCGGGCTGCCGTTGACCACGAAGGTGCCGGTGAGGCCGGCGGCGAGACTGGCGCCACTCAGCCCGACGATGTCCCGGTTGATGTCGACGGCATCTCCGTGCTTGAACGCGAAACTGCGGGAGGTGGCGGCACTCTGGGCGATGATGAGGACGAAGCAGGACAGGGCGGTCGGCACGACCTTGGGCACGTCCGACCAGGAAATGCCCGACGGCAGGCCGAGCGGCGGGAATCCGCCCTGCACGGCACCGACCACGGCCACTCCGTGCGCCTGCGCGTCGATCAGGGCGGAGACAGCGGTCAGCAGGACGACGGCGACGACGGCACCCGGGACAGCCGGGATGAAACGCCTGAAGATCTGGATGACCACGATCGTGGCCAGCCCGAAGGCCAGCGTGCCGAGCTCGATCGAGGACAGCGAAGTGATCCAGTGCCATTGCTGTTCGAACCAGCCGCCCTTGCCCTTCGGGATGCCGAGCAGGTCCGGAATCTGCCCGGACAGCACCTGGATGCCGACGCCGGTGAGGAACCCGATCAGTACCGACGCGCTCAGGAAGTCACCGATGAAGCCCAGGCGCAGAAGCCGCGCCAAGATCAGCAGGGCACCGCAGACCAGCGCTGTCAGGCTGGCGAATGCGAGCCAGTCGGGCGATCCGGGCGTGACTCCGGCGATGCCCAGACCTGTCAGGCCTGCGGCGAGCACCGCGGCCGTGGCCGAGTCCGCACCCACGACAAGCAACCGCGACGAGCCCAGGAGCGCGAAGAGCAGAGTGGGAAAGATGATGGTGTACAGCCCGGTCACGATCGGCGTACCGGCGATCGACGTGTAGCCCATCACCTCCGGGATCGCCACCGCCGACAGGGTCAGCCCCGCGATGACGTCGCGCGCCAGCCAGGCCCGCCGGTAGCCGCGCAGCGGCTCGGGGATCAGGTTCATGCCGGCCGGTCGTGGTCAGACTTGCTGGATGGCGTCGATCCGGTTCGAGCTGATGGCTTTGGCGAATTCCGCGAAATCCTGGTCGTTCTGGGCTGCGTAGCGTTCGGAGAAGTCGGTGATCGACTTGTCGAAGGCATCGTCGTCACCGAGGTAGGCGGCGATGGAGACCGCGTCACCCGATCGTGCGTGAGCGCGGGCCAGGGTCCATCCGCACGTACGGGCGTAGTAGGCCATGACCGCGGGCAACATCAGCTCGACGAGCGCTGAGCCCTTCATGTCACGCAGTTGGCGCCAGTAGAAGTACCGGTCGGCCTGAACCCCTTTGGACCAGCCGAGGAAGATGTCGCTGCTGGCCTGCATCAAGCGCTGGCCCTGGACCACCCGCTCGCCCGGCTGCCTGAACGCGCTCTTGCGCAACGGTCCTTCGAGAACCGACCTGGTGGCCTCCTTGACCTGGAGGAACAGCGGATCGCCGCGGTCACGGCCCTGCAGCAGGACGACGAACGCTCGCGTTCCGACGCTGCCGACGCCGACGACCTTCCGGGCCCAGTCGATGACCTCGAAGCGCTCCAGCAGCTGCCGAACGTCGGGCCGAAGGGTGGAGCGGTAGTCCCGGAACAGGTCGAAGACGACCGTCTCGAGATCTCCGGGCTCCACGCCGTACGCCGTGTGGAGGTCGCGCGCGGGGACGATCACCGGCGGGACGCTGGCGATGCGGTAGCGGCCGTCGACCTCTTCGCCGAGCTTGGACAGCGCCTGATTGCTGTTGCGGGAGTGGGCCTTCAGCGCATTCTTCGTAAAGCGCTTGTGGGCCTCTTTCACCTGCTTCGGCGTCATCCCGGCCATGCCGTCCTCGCCGGCGGTCTTGTCCTTGCCCTTTCCCTTCTTGGATCCCTTGCCCTTGCTGTCGGCTCCGGCCAGGAGGGCATTCACCGACTGGTTGATCTCGTCCTCGGAAATGTGGGCATACCACACGTCGAGGGTTCTCTGGGTGGCGAAGTCGGCCATCGTCTCCCGGTAGGAGGTGACACAGGCCTTCGTGATCGCACGAGCGTCCGCCTGCGAGTATCCGTTGTTCTGTGCCGCCACCATGAAACTCGCGGCCAGCCGTTTGACGTCGTACTCGAACGGGCCCGGGAGGGTCTCGTCGAAGTCGTTGATGTCGAACACCAGGTTGCGCTCCGGCGACGCGAAGACGCCGAAGTTCGACAGGTGGGCATCCCCACAGAGCTGGACCTCGAGACCGGCCGTGGGCGTGCCGGCAAGGTCCGTGGCCATGATCTTGGCAGCGCCCCGGTAGAACGTGAACGGCGAGACCATCATCCGGCCGTGCCGCACCGGGACCAGGTCCGCATCTCGCCGCAGGTTCTGCTCCTCGATGATCGCTACCGCGTCCGGCCGGTCCGCGGCGGGCACCCACCCGGCGTGACTGTCCGGATTCACCCGGGCGCGCGCTTCCAGACCTCGTGCGGTGCGCTCGTCGAGAGTCGGATGTTCAACCTTCGTCGCCATGATCGGCCGCCCTTCTCGCCATCGCAGGCGCGGCTCGTCGGACGAGCCGGGTCCCCACCCTGCGATCGGCGTACTCCTCCGACGATCCGGCAGAACCCGGGCGCACCGCATCACCCCTGAGGGAGGATCACGCCCCGACGTCACCCTTACGGCCGGTCCGGGAGCAGATCATCCGGGGTGTGGGATGCCTCGATGGGGGCGGCCGCACAGGATGGGCTTGGCGTCGGGGCTCGGCGCCGAGGCGGAGATGCTGAGGGCGGGCCGATGGGGTGGAATTCGTGAGGCGGCGGGTTGCCGCGGTTGTGGCGCTGTTGGTCGGGGCGGCGACGGTCGTACTTGCCGTGGTGGTCGCGGTGAGTCAGTTTCCACGAGGGCTCTTCGTGTTGGGCTGCGTGGTGATCGCTGCCGTCGCGGCCTGGTACGGCGTGTTGCGGAGAGGGATCGCGCGCGTGGTAGGGCTGGCCGTGGCCGGCCTGGCGCTTGCCGGTGCGGTGGTCTTGGTTGCCGTCGGTGGGAACTTGGGCGTCGATCTGCTCGTCGTGGTGGGGCTCCTGATCACTCTGGCAGCGTCACGAGCCAGCTTTACCGCCCACGCGGATCTGCCGCGGGTGCCCGCCCCGCAGCATCCGGTGCTGTTCTACAACCCGAAATCCGGTGGGGGAAAGGCGGAACGCTTCGCGGTTGCCAAGGAAGCACGCGACCGAGGGATCGAGCCGATCGAGCTGAAGCGCGGGGACGACCTCGAAACCCTTGTCCGCGGCGCAGTCGCCCGGGGTGCTGACGGACTCGCGATGGCCGGTGGCGACGGATCGCAGGCGGTCGTCGCCTCGGTCGCCGCCGAACTCTCGTTGCCCTACGCCTGCATACCAGCCGGCACCCGCAACCACTTCGCGCTCGACCTCGGGGTCGACCGTGACGATGTGGTCGGTGCTCTCGACGCCTTCGTCGATGGCGGCGAGCGGCTGGTGGACCTCGCGGAGGTCAACGGCCGGGTGTTCGTCAACAACGTGTCACTCGGCGTGTACGCCGAGGCAGTACAGCGCACCGGCTACCGCGCTGCCAAGATCCGGACCATCCTCGACACCGTTCCCGACGCGCTCGGTACCGGTGGCAGCGATCTCGACATGCGCTGGACCGGCCCCGGCGGCCATGGACATCGCGGGGGTGCGGCCGTGCTCGTGTCCAACAACCGTTACCGCCTCGGTCGTGCCGTTGGTTCTGGCACCCGACCGCACATCGACGACGGCCTGCTCGGCATCACCGTCATGGGGGCACCAGCCGACGGCGGTCAACGCCGCCTCCAGCGTCCGTGGCGCGAGTGGTCGGCTCCGTCCTTCGAGGTCGACGCCGATCGCCCACTGCCGGCCGGCGTCGACGGGGAGGCGCTCATCTTCGACGCGCCGTTGCGGTTCCGCATCCGGCCCGGAGCTCTCCGGGTGCGCATCGCGCACCAACACCCCGGATCCTCGCCGTCGGCGCTGGCTCCCGAGGGCCTTCGCGACGGACTGGTCCAGCTGGTGCGCATCGCCCTCGGCCGGGACCGGAAACCGGCAAGTCCCAACCCCTAGGAGGCCGCAATGGATCTGATCGAGGTCAAAGAGAAGGAGTCGATGAGCCGAGAAGCCGCCGCGGCTCGCCTGCACGCTCTTGCCGACACCCTCGCCAAGGAGAACGACGTCGAGTTCGACCGCGGCGGCCTGCGGGTCAAGGTGCACGTTCCTGACCAGGTGCACTTCAAGCTCGAGTTCGAACTCGGCGACGACGGGAGCGAACTCGAGGTCGAGCTCACATGGTGACGGAAGCCGTTGCGTGAGCGACTCACTGCACCGCCTCTCGGGCTACGACCGCGCTGCCTACCAAGCAGTGGCGCGGCTGTCGACGCCGGTCCTGGATGAGCCACTCAGGCGGGTGTCCGATTTCGCCAACTTCTCCAAGCTGTGGTTCCTGGTGGCCGGTGCCCTCGCGTTGTCCGGCGGTCCGCGGGGCCGGCGCGCCGCGGTGACGGGGCTCGCCGCGATCGGGGCAACGTCCCTCGTGGTGAACCAGCCGATCAAGAAGCTGACGGGCGAACGCCTCCGGCCCGATCGGCACGGCCTCGGCGTACCCGTCCAGCGGTGGGTACGGATGCCCTCCTCGGGATCCTTTCCGTCCGGACACTCCGCGTCCGCAGCGGCTTTCGCCGTTGCCGTCGGAGGCCTTCTGCCCGGACTCCGGCCGGCCTTGCGGGTGATGGCGTCGGTCATCGCGTTCTCCCGCGTGTACACGGGCGTGCACTATCCGAGCGACGTTCTGGTCGGGGTGACCATAGGAGCGCTGTTCGGACGGTTGGCCGGGCGGCTCGCGCTCCGCCTCTGGCCACCACCGCAGCCCAAGGACAAGGAGCACCCGTCATGACAGTTCAGCCCACGCACGGCGGTGCGAACGCGGTAGCAGCCGGTCGGCTGTGGGCCGGAGGCGGGGCCACGGCCGTCGTCGCCGCATTGATCGCGATCGTCGGCATCCTGCTCGCCCGCGGCGTCTTCGACGTAGCCGTCCTGGCCCCCGAAGGCGAGGGCACCTGGGGAGACGCGGACACGGGGAGGTACGCGTTGTACTGCGCTCTGGCGGCGCTGATCGCCACCGGTCTGATGCATCTGCTGCTGATCTCGACGCCCCGGCCCCATCAGTTCTTCACCTGGATCATGATGCTGGCCACCGTCGCGGCGGCGCTCGCGCCCTTCATCACCAGCGGGTCGACGTCGTCGAAGGTCGCGACAGCGGTGATCAACCTCGCCGTCGGGATCGCCATCGTCACCTTGGTCAACGGATCAGCACGGGCGGCGACGCAAGAACGCCGCACCGCTCGGTAGCTGCTGACGTCAGGGTTTGCGTACGGCTGTCGCGTGCCGCCGTGACCAGCGCGCGCGGCGGGTGCGGGCGCGGACGAGGAACTCGCCCAGCTGATAGTGCGGGTCGGACGAGGTGGCGAGCGGCTCGGGCGAGCCGAAGACGACGTCGGAGATGGTGAGCCGGGAACCTCGACTCAGCGCATCGTGATAGCCGACGAGGCGCCCGTCGACTCGAAGGTAGGTCTTGCCGCTGGTGTGCCAGTCGAACCTCAACTCCGCGAAGTGCGCACTGGGGTTCGGCAGCTGGCCGATGTCGTGCCAGACCCGGTGGAGCCGGACCCGGACCAGGGCCTGGAACGTGGTCAACGGTTCGAGGCTCAGGGTGAACTCATCACCGAGGCGAAGGATCTGCAGCGACGAGTTGACGGCTCGGCCCGGGTGCTTGATCCGCAGCAGGCAGCTGACCCCGATCACCTCGAGAAGGGGAGTTTCGAGGACGTAGTGGAGACTGCGGCCTGGTGCGATCAGCACAGTGCCCTCGGACGGGCTCAGCACGAGCGAGCCTGGCGACAAGCTGCCGGGCAGACCTTGCAGGGACCGGATGTTGTGGTCCGGGAATTCGTGCAGCAGCACTGAGCGCCACATGGCGATCTCCTCATCCGATCGGTTCGGCGGCGACCTCGCCCGGAGGCAGCTCCGCAGGTTTCGCCGGCGGAGTGGTGTCCTCCGGGAGCTGGCCGCCGGAGATGAGATCGCCGAGCCAGCGGGTGGAGGGGTCGGCGTCGAGGAGCAGGGCCTTGACCAGGAGCGACAGTGGAATGGCCAGTACGGCGCCCAGCGGGCCGAGGATCCACGCCCAGAAGACCAGGGAGAGGAAGGTCAGTGTCGTGGACAGCCCGACCGCGTCGCCGACGACCTTCGGCTGGATGATCGACTGGATGATGAAGTTGATGACGCTGTACGCCACGATCACCCACAGGAAGGTCGCCCAGCCGTGGTCGAGGAGTCCCAGTAGCGCGGGCGGGATCACCCCGATGAAGAACCCGACGTTCGGTATGTAGTTGGTGATGAGGGCGAGCAGCCCCCACAGCCAGGGCAGCGGGATGTCCAGCAGGTAGAGGACCCCGACGTCGAAGATGGCCACGATCAGCCCGAAGACGGTGGAGACGATCAGGTAGCGCGTCGTACCACGCGCGAAGCCGGTCAGGGCGCCGGTGACTTCCGGCCTCACCCGCGCCGCCTGGCGCAGGCGGTCCGGGAAGTGGGTGGAGTCGATGCCCATGAAGAACAGGACGGCGACGACGAAGGCCAGGCTCGAGAAGACCCCGAGGAGTCCGCTCAGCCAGCCCTGCAGAATGTCGAAGAGCGCCCCGAGGTCGAGCTTCTTCAGGGCAGCCTCGAGTTGCTCCTGGCCCACGCCATGGTCGGCCAGCCAGCCGCGGGCATCCGTGACCAGCGCGGTGAACTTGTCCTCATAGGTGGGCAGCAGGCTGGCCAGCTTGGCGACCGAGAGGGCCAGCGCCGCCGCGACTGCCAGCAAGAAGACGTTCACGACCACGAGTGCGATGAGCGCGGCGAGCCACCCCTTGACGCCTTTCCTGACCAGCAACTGGCGCAGTGGACTCACCGCGATCGTGAGGACGAGCGCGAGGAAGACAGGACCGATGATCCCCGCGAAGCCGCGCATCCCAGCGGCCGTCAGGACCGTTGCTCCGGTGCCGAGGAGAACGATGACTCCGCGCGGCAGTGCCATCGGGGTAGACGTCGAGCCGGCGTCCGGCCTCCGGCTGTCGGGAGAGTCCGTCGAGCCGGCGTCCGGCCTCCGGCCGTCGGGAGAGTCCGTCGAGCCTGCGGACATCGTCGCAACCTCCCTTTCCCGACCCGCCTGGGCTTCGAAGATCGCTCAGATCGCCCTGGCCAGCATCACCCACCCCGGATGATCATTCGCCGACTCCTGGTACGTCGTCCGCCAAGGGTGACGCGCCACCCGTCGGTCCGGTCCTACTGTCGACGCGCGCTCGACGTCCGTCGAGGACCGAGCAGAGAGGGGTGGACGCAGATGACCGACGACCGCACTGTCGAGTCGCAGGCCGACTCGGGCTGGGCGATGACCGGAGTCGCCTTCGCCGCCGCGATGCTGCTATTGATCGGTGCCTTCCACGTGATCGCCGGCTTTGCCGCCATCCTGAACGACGAGTACCTCGTGCGGGTCAGGGGCTACGCCTTCGATCTGGACATCACCGCCTGGGGATGGATCCACCTGATCCTGGGTCTGGCGCTCGTCGCGACCGCCTTCGGTCTGTTCTCCCGAGCGCGCTGGGCCGGTGTGGTCGCCCTCTTCCTGGTGGTGCTGAGTGCGATCGACAACTTCTTCTTCATTCCCTATCAGCCATTCTGGGCGCTGCTGCTGATCGCCCTCGACGTGTGGGTGATCTGGGCGCTGACGCGTCCGCGCGCGCTCCGTACGTGACGGCCGGACAATCGTGTCCACGCCGCTGGTCCGCACCGGCGATCTCGGCCGGATCGTCGCCACCTATGTCAGCTCGGTGCTGGCCCTTGCCGTCGCGGACGCCGTGCTGCCCGGCCTCAAGATCTCGTCGTTCCCACAGCTGCTCGCCGCGGCCGCGGCGACGCTCCTGGTCGGTGCGTTGGTGCGTCCTTTGCTCGTCGCCGCAAGTGCCGCGATCGGATGGTTCGCGGTACTCCTCCTGGCGGTGCTCGGACAGGCCGCGATCCTCGCGTTGGCGCTCACCCTGATCCCGGGGGTCGAGGCGGACTCGTTCTGGGTCGTGCTCGCGGCGGCGTGGATCGCGGCGGCCGCGGCGACGATCGTGGCGTGGCTCTGCTCCTCCGGTACGCCGGAAGCCTTCACGGCAACCCTCGTCCGCCGGACCAGGCGGCGGCGGACGAAAGTCGACGATCCCGAGGCTCCTGGCGTCATCTTCGTACAGCTCGACGGCGTGCCTTTCCCGGTCCTGCGCTGGCAACTCATGGCCGCCACCCTGCCCACGATGGGTCGCTGGATCCGCGAAGACGGCTATCGGCTGGTGGAGTGGAACCCGGTGCTCCCGCCCACCACGCCCGCCAGTCAGTTGGGGATCCTGCACGGCCGCATCGACGGCGTACCCGCCTTCCGTTGGTACGACCGGGCCCTGGGGCGGGTGCTGGTGAGCAACCGGGCCGCTGACGCGGCCGAGATCGAGCGCCGGGCCACCGACGGCCGCGGTCTGCTGGCCGATGGCGGCGTGAGTATCTCCAACCTCTTCAGCGGCGACGCCGAGCGGTCGGTGCTGACGATGAGCAAGATCGAACTCAAGCGCGGTTCGGCCGACACACGTCGTCGCGCTGCCTGGTATCTGGCCCGGCCGGACGGTTTCGCCGGCAGCCTGTCCGGAGCGATCGCCGAGATCGCCCGGGAGAGGTTCGAGTCACGTCGGCAACGCCGTCGCGATGTTCTGCCGAGGGGACACCGTGGCTGGCTGTTCGCCGGCATGCGGGCGGTGACGAACGTCGTACTGCGGGACCTCAACACCGCACTGGTGGCCGAGGAGATGATCCATGGCACGCGGGTCGTGTACGTCGACTATGTCGACTACGACGAGGTGGCCCATCACGCCGGCTCCTTGCGGCCGGAGTCGCTAGGCACGCTCGATCGGCTCGATCACGTGCTGGCATGTCTGGAGGCCGTGGCCGCGGAGGCGCCGCGGCCGTACCGGCTGGTCATCCTGTCCGACCACGGGCAGTCCCAGGGTGCGATCTTCGCCGATCGGTACGGGATCGACCTGGCTGCGGTCTGCTCGCAGCTGACCGCGGCACAGGTCGAGGCGGTCCAGCAGTCGGTCGAGGGCTGGGGGCGCCTGAACGGCCTGCTGACCGATCTGGCCGGCGGCGGCTCCGGAACTCGACGGGTCGCGCGGGATGCGGCGCTCCGAGTGCAGGACCGCTCCGCTCCACCGGCGGTCACCACCGCTTCGGACCTCGTCGTCCTCGGGTCGGGCAACCTCGGCCTGGTGTACGCCGCTGAGGAGCGCCGGCTGACGATGGAGGACATCACCGATCGATGGCCGGCTCTCATCCCCGGGCTCGTGAACCACGACGGGATCGGATTCGTCGCGGTGATGAGCACCGAGCATGGGCCGCTGGTGCTCGGGCCGTCGGGTGTCCAGCGGCTGTCCGACGCCAAGGTGACGGGCGACGACCCGTTGGCGCCGTTCGGGCCGCACGCCTCGGCCGACCTGCTGAGAGCGGTATCGATGCCCGAGGCACCTGACCTGTATGTGAACAGTTCCGTCGACCGGGACACCGGTGAGGTCTCCGCTTTCGAAGGTCTGGTCGGCTGTCACGGTGGACTCGGCGGCTGGCAGGGACGGGCGATGCTGCTGGCTCCACCCGACCTGGTGATCCCGGACCACCCGATCCGCGGCGCGGACGCGCTCCATCGCGTGCTGGTGGCGTACCTCGAACAGCTCGGACAGCGCAGCGGGATCTCCCGCGACACCGCGGACGTGTGAGGCGAAGATGACCGACCACACTGCCGGGCAATGGTTCCTCACCCCGGACGAGCGCGGCAATCCCGGCACGGACATCGACCGGGTGGGAGACATCGACGGGTCCTGGGTCGACGGCAACCTGGTGCGGCCGCTGATCCACGGGGCGACGTACTTCCGTCGCTTGTACGAAGAACTGTGCGCGCTGCGGCCCGGCGACCGGATCTACTTCACCGACTGGCGTGGCGACGCGGACGAGAAGTTGCTGCCCGACGGTCCGACGATCGGAACCGTGCTGGCCGATCTGGCCCGATCAGGAGTCGAGGTCAGAGCGCTGCTCTGGCGATCGCATTCGGATCACCTGCAGTTCAACGCTCAGGAGAACCAGCGGCTGGGAACGAAGCTCAACAAAGCCGGCGCCGAAGTGCTGCTCGACCAGCGGGTCCGGCGCCTGGCCTCGCATCACCAGAAGCTGTTCGTGATCCGGCACCACGGCCGGCCGGAACGGGCGGTCGCCTTCGTCGGCGGCATCGACCTGTCCCACCAGCGCCGTGACGACAGCGAGCATCTGGGGGATCCACAGCAGGCACCGATGGATCGCAGGTACGGCGACCGTACGCCGTGGCACGACGCGGCGCTGGAGATCCGCGGACCGGTCGTCGGCGATCTGCTCCGCACCTTCATCGAGCGCTGGGACGACGGTCATCCGCTTGACCGGCGGACGCCGTACCGGATGATCGTGCAACGGCTCGCCCGGATGCCGCGCCATCCGAAGTCGCTGCCGGAGCAGTTCCCCGATCCGCCGCCGGCCGGGCCGCACGCCGTCCAGGTACTGCGAACGTATGCCCACAAACGACCCGGCTATCCGTTCGCGCCGCAGGGGGAGCGGAGCATCGCCCGGGCGTACGGCAAGGCGTTCGGCAATGCCCGGCACTTGATCTATCTGGAGGACCAGTACCTGTGGTCAGAGCTGATCGCGCAGGGGATCCACGATGCCCTCGAGCGGTCGCCCAGCCTGCGCGTGATCATCGTCGTACCGCGGTACCCGGATGCCGACGGTGCCGTGAGTGGGCCGCCGGCACGCTTCGGTCAGTTGCGCGCTGTGCGGATGCTCCGCCGGACCGCGCCCGAGCGGGTCGGGATCTACAACCTGGAGAATGCCGAGGGCGCGCCGATCTACGTGCACGCGAAGATCTGCATCGTCGACGACGTGTGGTTCACCTGCGGCTCGGACAACTTCAACCGCCGCTCCTGGACCTGTGACAGCGAACTGACCTGTGCGGTGCTGGACCCGACTCCCGACGACCGGGAGTTGGTTGCCAAGGGCGCCCGTCGGCTCGCCCGGGACCTGCGGCTGGAGGTGTGGTCGGAGCATCTCGGCCGGCCGGTCGCCGACCTGGCGCAGCTCGACCCGTTGACGGGGTTCGAGCGGTGGCAGCGAACCGCCGCGGACCTGGAGGCCTGGTACGCCGGCGGCAAGAAAGGCCGGCGGCCACCCGGACACATCCGTCCGCACGTGACGCAACACGTGACCCGTTTCCAGGCGCTCTGGGCCGAACCGCTGTACCGGCTGATCTACGACCCCGACGGCCGCCCCCGCCAGATGCGCCGCAACAACGAGTTCTGACCCTGAGTGCCGAGTACCTCACGCATCCTTGTGGTCTCCCCCACCATGGATGAGGCGGGGCCCGGCGGGCGGACGCAGCATGGTCGCGTGGGTACTTCAGAGCAGTCCGAGAACCCGCCTGACGCGCCGCCCGCGAGCCGAGACGCGATCCTTGTGCTCGATGCGGCCGTCGGGGCCTCTGTGCTGGCGGCGGCCGCCGCGCAGACGGTAGGACGCCGGCTCGGGGGAGCCCTCAGCCCGGCTCGGCGCAGGGCCGGAGGAGTTCTCAACCCGGTCGTCGGCGTGATCCTGCGGCCGCCGATGCTGGCGGAGCGTTACCAGGCCGCCACCTGGCTGGCAGCCCTGGCCGAGCGCGGTGGCCAAGGACGTGCGGAGGCGGAGCGTCAGCTGTCGGTCATGCTGGACCGGTTGGTTCCCGCGGTGGCCGCAGAGGTGCTGAAGCGACTCGACATGGCCGGGATGGCGGAGGGCGTCATCGCGGAGGTCGACCTCGCCGAGATGATCCGGCAGTCCACCGGATCTGTGGCTTCCGACGCCGTGCGCGGCGTACGGATGCAGGGCATCTCCGGCGACGAGGCAGTGGGCCGGGTGGTCGCCCGGCTGAGGCTGCGGCGTGGCCGGACAGAATCTGAGATGACGCCCACGCAACCATGACGACGGACGAGCCCGTGTGGGTCGTCCCGCGGGAGGCGTGGCCGTACCAGGGGCGAAGGGCGGGCCTCGTCACCCGATCGATCGCCAGTGTCATCGACGCGGTCGTCGTCGCGGTAGCCGTGCTGGCCGGATATGTGGGTGTCAACGGGCTGAGGTTCCTGATCAGGCCCCGGGACTTCCAGTTCAGTGAGGCATCGCCGCTGCCGAGCGTGGCGACCGCACTCCTGGTTCTCGTCGTCTACCTCACCATCGCCTGGGCGACCACCGGACGGACCTACGGCTGCCACGTGATGGCACTACGGGTGGTCAACCGTCGCGGCCGACGGGTGCGGCCGCTCGTCGCGCTGCTGCGGGCCGTCTTCGCAGCTGTGTTCCCGCTCGGACTGCTGTTGTGCGCCGGTGGCCGCCAGCACTCGGTGCAGGACCTCGTGCTGCGCACGTCGGTCATCTACGACTGGCGACCCGGATTGCCACGCTGAGGAGGCGACCATGCCGGACACCGATCGAAGCGCCGCGAAGCCGCGATGGATCTGGGTCGGCCCGATCACGTTCGCCGGCGTGATGATGATCATTCTCGGCCTCTCGCACGGCTTCCAGGGGTTCGTCGCCCTGTTCAACGAGGGGTACTACGTGGTCGAGAAGAACGGTCTCGCCATCCACATGGGCTACACCGGCTGGGTCTGGACGCACCTGATCGTCGGCACCGTCGTCTTCGTGGCCGGATTCTGTGTCCTCGTGGGTCAGGTGTGGGCCAGGGTCGTCGGCGTGATCCTCGCCGTCCTGAGCATTCTGGTGAACGTGGCGTTCCTCGCCGCGGCTCCGGGCTGGAGCACGATCATGATCGCCGTGGACATCCTGGTGATCTGGGCACTGACCTTCCACGGTCGTGAGGTGCGGCCCGGGCATGGCGCCTGAATGAGTCCTTAGGCCTCCGGGCGTGAGGGCAGCAGTCCTAGCTCCCACGCGCGCCGTACGGCCTCGTTGCGGCGCGATGCGCTCAGCTTGCGAAGAATGCTCCGGACATGGCTGCGCACCGTGTTGACGGAGACGTACATGGTGCTGGCGATCTCTTCGGTGGTCAGCAACTCGGCGAGGTACTCGAGCACCTCGTGCTCCTTGCTGGTCAACGCGGCGGTGACCACCAGTTCGGGCCGGGCCACTGCCCAGCGATCGGCGGTGCGGTCGCGACCGCGAAGACTCGGCGCGCGGAGCCACGGGTGATGTCTCATCAGCTCACCGGACGGCTGCAGCAGCTTGCGCACCGCCGGCGGCGCCTCCGCGAACGGACGGCGGAGCTGCTCCGGTGCGGCCAGTCTGAGGGCCCGCTCCAGGCAGATCCCGCTACGACCGGTGTCTCCGGTTCTGATCGACTCCGCAGCCTGGACCAACCAGCCGTCCACCTGAATGTCGAGTGCGACGACGCGATCCGTGACCGGGAGTGGCTGAGCGGGCGGGCGCTCGCCGGCCTCGGTGGCTGCTCGCTGCAGCACTAGACGCGATCCGATGTGGTCGCGACCCGCGGACTGCTCGATCGCCGTGACGGCCTCTCGTGGCTGGTGTTGTGCCACGAGCATCTTCGCCTCGTCGATGGTCAGCGCCTGGCCGAGCCAGCCACCCTGCACGCCGTAGCTGTGGCGCGCCGCTCGGAGTTCCGCAGCGGCGAGATCGATGTCGCCGCTTGCCCGCAGCAGCCTGGCCCGAACCAAGGCGAGTGCGGCGGCGAGAACTCGCGCGTCGTGGGTGGGCGCGGCCTCGGCAGCGCGCTGCACCATTTCTTCGGCGCTGGGCAGATCGCCCCGGTCGGTGTACACCCAGGCCCCGGCCACGATCGCGGACTGCGACAGTTGCGCCCCCGACTCCGCCAGCGCGGTCGCGTGCGCGACGACCTCCCCGGCGCGCCGCAGATGTCCCCAGGCCGCTTCCACCAGCGCGGCCATGCCGAGGAAGTCGACGAGGGCCTCGTGGGCACCGCTGTCCTCCGCGAGCGCGATGCCTTCGCTGAAGGCCGCGAGGGCAGCCGGGAAGTCTCCGTGCTGGAGCAGCACCCGGCCCTTGCAGTCGGCGATGAGCAGCCTCGCTTCTGGATGCGCGATGGCTGACTCCGGCGATGCCGCTCTCAGCTCCGCCTCCGCGGTCAGGACCGCGACCAGCCCGCCCTCGGGATTCTCGCTGAGGCTCGCACAGACCGCTTGCAGCATGGTGATGGCCAACTCGGCAGCCTGTCGTCGAGCCGACGGTTGCAGGTCCAGCCGGACCGTGGCCTTGCCGAGTTCCGCCGTACAGCGGTCGACATCGAACGCGGCCAGCGCGCGGGCGGCCCTGATGATCGCGGCCTCGGTACCGTCCAGATCGTCGGGAATTCCGGCGAACAACGTTGTCAGTTGCCGACGCCGGCGCCCGACGAGGAGGCCGGCGACGTCGAGATCCTCCACCAGGTACCGGGCTGCGCGCTGCCACTCACCGGCCGCGACGGCATGGTGGATCGCCTCGAGCGGCTGATGGTTCCGGGCGAACCAGGCAGCCGCAGCGCGGTACAGCGCCGGGACGGCGGTAGGCCGCTCGTACAGCAGTTGGGCGCGAAGGAACTCGCGAAACAGCGGCTGGTAGGTGTAGCTGTCCGCTGTCCCCGGAACAGGCCGGATGAACGAGTTGCCGTGGGAGAGGAACTGCAACGACCGTAGGTCACAGGCCTGCCCGGTCAGCGCCTCGGCCAGCGCCGGCCGGACCTCGTCGACGATGCTGGTGGAGAGCAGGAACTTTCGCAGCTCCGGAGGCTGAGCGTCGAGCACCTCGGTCATCAGGTACGCCGCCAGGTTTCCGGAGTCGCCGCGGAACTCCCGGATGACCCGCTCCGCGTCGGCCTTCCCGGCCAGGTTCATGGCCGCGAACATCAGGCCGGCGGGCCAGCCGTCGGTCCGGGCCTGGAGCTCGGCGACCTCCGAGGCAGTCAGTTCGAGCTTGTGCGCGTGCATCAGCGCTGTGGTCTCGTCCGTCGTGAAGGCCAGGTCGGCGGCCCGGATCTCGGCGATGGTGCCCGCCAGCCGGTAGAGGTGCAGGGGGAGAGGCGGGTCGGACCGAGTCACCAGCACGACTCGGACGCGTCCGGCATTGCCGCGGATGAGGCGATGGACGCTCCGTCCGAACTTGGGCGTCACCATGAGGTCGCCGCAGTCCACCACGAGCACCAGTACGTCGTGATCGCGGCCCTGCAGACCCTCGCGCACGGAGTCCACCATGGCCGGGGCATCTTCGCTGCCGGCGTCCAAGGCGATTCGCTTGACGACGGCCGGACCCTGGTAAAGCGTTGCCCACGACTCCAGCAGGATGGTCTTGCCGAAGCCTGCGGGCGCACTGATCAGCGTGAGCGGCAGCTGCACCCCCAGATTCACGCGGTCGACAAGGCGCGGCCGCGGCACTGTCCCCGGTGGGTTCGTCGAGGTCCTGGGTCTCAGTCGGCCATCGAATGGCGCATCCGGTGAAGTGCTGCGTCGGTTGTCCGCCCCTGCGTGCTGATCACTCGGCATGGTCCCCCTCCTGGCGCGTGCGGCATCACTCAACGCTGGGGAGGCGGTGCGCTGCGAGTCGCACCCCTCGACGAAATCACGGAATGCCCTGTAAAACCAGCGTTTCTCGTCCGATTGCCGGACAATTCGACACCTAGTGGTCTCTCCTTGAGACGCGGTGGAAGGTGGCGCTCGGGGCTGAACGAGGCCAGTTCACCCCACAGGGATGAAGCCGCGGTACCCGACCCCTGCGAGCGTCGAACGCACACGTTGGGAACGGAGTGTGGGTTCGATGGTCGACGCGACATACGAGATCCGCGTGGCGGGCGCCGTACCCGAACAGGATCTTCGCGACATGGGCGCGGAGACACTGGCTGTCGACCAGGCCAGCACCGTCGTCTACAGCATCCCCGACCAGTCGGCGCTCTACGGCCTGCTGGCCAGACTTCGGGCCCTGGGCATCGAGGTGGTCGAGGTTCGCCGGATCCTGGACCCGGCGTCGGCATCGACGGAGTGGACCGAGATCGATCCGGGAAGGGGAGACGATGACAGCACCTGAGTTCCGCCCGTCGTACCAAGTCGCCGTTCAGGGGGAGCTGAAGCCGGCCGTTCTCGTCTTCTGCGCGGGCCGGCAGGCTCATCACCAGACTTCCGGGGTCTTTCGGTTGCGGGTTCACGACGAGCAGGGGATCGCCGACCTGGTCGCGATGCTCGAGACCGCGGGCCTGACGATCCTGAGTATCCGTCAGGTCAACCCGCCGGCCGCTGAGAGCGTGTCCGCCTGAGTTCATCCCGCGCGGGTGATGACCCGCCGACAGCCGCGCGACAGTGTGGCGACGAACAATCCGTGTGGAGGGATGCAGAGTCATGCCAGATACAGAGGTTCATGGACCCATCGATTACGTACTCCTCGAGTTCACGGGCAACCGGCTGACCGGTAGAGCGGCCGAGGAACTGGTGAACCTCGTCGAGCGCGGCATCGTCCACGTGTACGACGTCATGCTGGTCGGCAAGGACGCCGACGGCTCCACCTACATGGTTGATCTGGCCGAGTCGTCAGGTCAGGCCGGCAGCTTCGCCGACCTCAGTGGTGTCCGGTCGGGAATCCTCGCCGAAGACGACCTCCTCGAGGTGGCCGGTGCGATGCAGCCCGGCACCCTGGCGGCGCTGATCGTCTACGAGAACACCTGGGCGATCCCGTTCGTCGCGGCGACGCTGGAGTCCGGCGGACAGCTGATCGCCGGCGGGCGTATTCCGGCCGAGGACGTGATGGAAGCGCTCGACGCCCTGGAAGCCCTGGAACCGACGAGTTGAGGAGCCCGACATGCCACTGTTGCGAGGATTAGCCAGGACCGCGGCTGTCGCGGGCACCGCGTCGGTTGTCGCGGGCCGGGTCCGGCACCACCAAGACCAGAAGTTCGCCCAGCAGGACGCCGAGGCGGCACAGGCCGATCCCGCCTACGCCGAACCCGCACCCGCCGCACCCGCGCCGGCCGCACCCGCGCCGGATTCCACGGCCGACCGCTTGGACCAGCTCAAGACCTTGGGCGAGCTGAAGCAGTCGGGTGTTCTCACCGAGGCGGAGTTCGAGGCACAGAAGGCCAAGATCCTCGCCGGCTGAGCCGTTGTCATGACTGAGGAGACGAGGAGCGTTCCGGCGGGGACGGCGGCCAATCCAAGGCTTGCCGTCCTCCTCGCGATGGCGATGTTCGTGCTCGTCGTCGACACCTCGCTGATGAACGTTTCCATCTCCTCGGTGGTCAAGGATCTCGACACGACGGTGAGTGGCGTCCAGTCCGCGATCGCGCTCGAGGCGCTGGTGTCCGCGGCCTTCATCCTGATCGGAAGCAAGGTCGGCGACCTGATCGGGCGCAAGCGCGCCTACCTGCTGGGTCTGCTCGGCTACGCGGTCGGCGCCCTGGCGATGACCTTGGCTCAGAGCCTGACCGCGATCATCGTGTTCTGGGCCGTGGTGGGTGGCCTCGGGGCGTCGCTCCTGCTGCCCGCCATGCAGTCACTGATCCATGGCAACTTCGAAGGCAAGGCGCAGGTGAAGGCCTACGCCATGGTCGGAGCCGCCGCTGCGTTGGCTGCCGCGGTCGGACCGCTGCTCGGAGGCTTCATCACCACGTACCTGTCCTGGCGGATAGCGTTCCTGCTCGAGGTCGTGGTGATCGCAGTCGTGGTCTCAGGCCAACGTCTCGTTCACGACGTGCCGTACACGGGATCGCGGCGAGTGGACGTGGTCGGTGCCATCCTGTCGGTGCTGGGCATGGGCGGCATCGTGCTGGGCATCCTGGTGTGGCAGGAGGGCGGGGAGTTCGTCGGCCTGATCATCGCCATTGGCGCGATCGCTCTCTCGGGGTTCATCTACTGGCTGGTGCGACGCAAGCGACAGGGCAAGCCGACACTCCTGGACCCGGCCCTGTTCAGCTCCGCCGTCTACCGACTCGGCATCTCCGGGCAGATGCTCCAGCAGATCGCTCTGGGCGGCACCATGATCGTGCTGCCGATCTATCTGCAGATGGTCCTCGAGTACAACGCGATGGAGGCGGGACTGTCCCTCGCGCCGCTGTCGCTCAGCATGTTCGGGATGGCGATCCTTGCCGAGAAGAAGGCGGCCGGGCGAAGCCCGACCAGCATCATCAGGTGGGGATACGTGTGCTTGACCGCGGGCCTGCTGATGCTGATCCCGATCGTTCCCCGGGCCGACTCCGGCTGGATCCTCATCGGACCCCTGATCGTCGCCGGCGTGGGCCTGGGTCTGCTGGTGTCGCAGCTCAACAACTACACGCTGGGGCCGATCTCTGAGGAACGGGTCAGCGAGGCCGCCGGCGTCAACTCGGCGGCCGGATCGTTCGGACTTTCCTTCGGGCTGGCCTTCGCCGGTGCCATCATGCTGGCCACGCTGTCCTTCACCTTCACGGCCCTGTCGGACTCGAGCACCGTCCTTCCGCCGGCGGAGAAGGCGCAGGTCGCCCAGGCGCTGGAAACCGATGCCGAGGTGATGAGCAACACCGCGCTCGACGAGCTGCTCGTCAAGCAACCGCAGGACGTTCGGGACGAGATCATCCGCATCAATACCGAAGCACGGCCGATCGCCCTTCAGGTGGCGCTCGGGATTCCGATTCTCGCCGGCCTTGCCGGCCTGGTGGTGTCCTTCCGGATGATCCGGCTGAAGGATCCGCTCAGTCCTCCCGCTGACTGAGATTCCGCTGGACGGCACCGAAGAGTGTGCGAGCGACCAGACCGACGATGATGAGATCACCGATCATCTGCACGGTCACAATCGCGCGGGCCGCCGATGACACGGCCACGATGTCGCCGAAGCCGACGGTCGCGAAGACGGTCACCGTGAAGTAGGCCGAACCGAGCCGGTTCAACGGAGCGTTGAAGTTCGCCGGCTCGGCACGTGCCATCAGGAAGTACGAGGTCGCGAAAACGGCGAGGAACAAGGGCACCGACGTCGCCAGCGCGCCGAGCGCTCTGACGCGCGGGTAGGGCGAGCGGGCGATCTCGCGGACCTGCCATGCGAGCAGGAGTGCCACGACAGCCAGCCCGCCGACCAGGCCTACTACGGCGAGCGAGCCGTCCAGCCGCATGGGTAGGAGGAAATAGCCGGCGACGATGACCAAGGAAACCAGCACGGAACGCAGCAGAGACGCGATGGCGAGGCGGCGGCGGGACCGCGGCGGGAGCTGAGCGTAGTTGACCTCGTTACCTCTCACAGCCTCAGTGAAGCCCGATCCAAGGGCGCCCGGTTCATCCGGCGCGGGTGATGCTGGCCAAGCGATCCCCGTGTTGGCTGGGTCCCTAGCGGATCTGAGTCTGACGCCCTGGCTCGACCATGTCCGGAGGGAACGAGCAGCATGAGTGCACGGACCACGATGGTGAGGGTAGGGCGAGCCGTACCCACAGCGAGATCAGCCCGCGCCAACGGTGGACTGGCACCCGCCGTCCGTCGTCTCGCTCCGTCCGACCATGCCCGCCTGGGACTCGCAGCGCGGGCAGCGCTTCCGCCGCGCGAGCAGGCACAGTTCGTACTGCCCTCGAACCGTCCGGATCCGGTCGCACTGCTCGAGGCGCAGGCCCGGTCCCGCGTCGCCGAACTCGTGCCGGTGCGGCACGGCCGGATGATGGTGTCGCCCTTCACCTTCTTCCGGGGCAACGCCCTCGGGATGGCCGCCGACCTCGGCGCGGCGCCGGTGTCCGGCCTCACCGCACAGCTGTGCGGTGACGCCCACCTGTCGAACTTCGGGGTGTACGGATCTCCCGAACGGCGCCTGCTCTTCGACCTCAACGACTTCGACGAGACCATCGCCGGTCCGTGGGAGTGGGACGTCAAACGTCTCGCCGCGAGCCTGTCAGTGGCCGGCCGGAGCAACGGGTTCTCGCGGAAGGAGCGCCGCAAGTGCGTCCTGGAGACCGTCCGGCGCTATCGCGACGCCAGTGCCGACTTCGCGACCATGCGAAATCTCGACGTCTGGTACGCCCGTGCCGACATCGACGAGGTCGAGGAGGCCCTGCGCAGCAAGATGAGCGCGAGCCGGCGCAGGAATGTCGACCAGACCTTGCTGAAGGCACGCGGCAGCGGGAGCCTCAAGGCCTTCGCCAAGCTCACCGAGATGACCGATGACGGCGTCCGGATCAAGGCCGACCCACCGTTGGTCGTGCCGATCGCCGATCTCCTGCCCGACGCCGGCCGGGAAGAGCTCGAGGCCGGGATCAAGGAGCTGCTGACCCTCTACCGCCGGTCGTTGCCGCCGGAGCAGCGGGACCTGTTCGACCAGTTCGAGTTCGTCGACATGGCCCGCAAAGTGGTTGGGGTGGGCAGCGTCGGCACACGGTGCTGGATCGTGCTGCTGCGCGGTAGAGACGACGGAGATCCACTCCTCCTGCAGGTCAAGGAGGCCGTGCCCTCGGTGCTCAAGACGATGGTGCCCACGGTGCTCAGGCAGCGGTCCGCGCCCCGCAACGAGGGCGAGCGCGTGGTGGTGGGGCAACGGCTCATGCAGGCAGCCAGTGACATCTTCCTCGGCTGGCAGCGGGTCGATGGCATCGACGGACAGACCCGCGACTTCTACGTCCGGCAGTTGCGGGACATGAAGGGTTCGGCCGTGGTGGAGAAGATGGATCCGCGCGGCATGACGATGTACGGCCAGCTGTGCGGCTGGACGCTGGCCAGGGCCCATGCGCGATCCGGTGACCGGATCGCGCTGGCGACGTACCTGAACAGCGACGACGCCTTCCCCGAGGCGATGGTCGAGTACGCCGAGGCGTACGCCGACCAGAACGAGCGTGACTACCAGGTGTTCATGGACGCCATCAAGAGCGGCCGCCTGCAGGCGGAGAGCGGCCTGTAGGCCGGGAGGTCTGGAGATGGATCGGGAGCTGTTCACGTCGAGCTGGAAGATCATGGTGGCCCGCGGAGTCGTCGGGATCGTGTTCGGGATCCTGGTGATCGTCTGGCCGATCGAGACCGGTCTCGCGCTGATGGTGCTGTTCGGATTCTGGGCGTTGCTGGAAGGCATCAGCTTGCTGGTGCAGGCGTTTCGGCCCAGCACGGAGGGGAGTCGGCTGGGGCGTGCGCTGCTGGCTGTGATCGCGCTGGTCGTGGCGTTCTTCGCGATCTTCAGTCCGGGCGTGACGGCGCAGACACTGACCTGGATCTTCGGCATCTGGCTGATCGTCCGTGGGCTGTTCGAGGTCTTCACCGCGTTCAGCAGTTACCGGCTCACACCCCGCTGGTTACTCCTCGTAGGTGGCGCGCTGTCGATCCTCCTGGGCGTGTTCTTCGTCGCCAACCCCGGCCGTGGTGCCGTCGGAGTCGCGATCTGGCTCGGTCTGATCGCGCTGTGCTGGGGCCTGGTCTTCGTCGTGGCCGGCTTCATGCTCCGCCGCGAACACTCCTCACCCGCCCCCGCCAACCCAGCACCCGCCTGAGTCGGCGGCACTGGTCAGCGGACGTCGACGTACGAGATCTCGATGGCGTTGTTGCCGTAGCCGATCCGGTTCCACGGCGGTACGTCGGGCTGGACGTTGCCGGCCGCGTCCGTGGCGCGCGCCCGCAGGCTGTGCCGGCCGCGCGTCGCCTCCCACAAGTAGCTCCAGTCCTGCCACTCGTACGGCGTCCGCGGCGGCTCGACCACCGCGGGGCTCCATTCGCTCTCACCGGTGAAGCTCAGCCCGACCTCGGTGATCGCGCCGTCTCCGGACCACGCCTTGCCGCGGATCGTGTACGTGCCGGCGGGGATGGTGGAGCTCGGCGCTGGGTCCGTGATCCGGGCCCGCACCCGCATGTGGGTGACCGGCTCGAACGGCCGGTCCGGCCACTGGTAGATGTAGTGGCCGGTCTGGAACTCGCCCACGAACGGCTCGGTGAGTACGTCGAGCCGGGTCAGCCACTTCACCGACGCGACCGCGTACCAGTGCGGCACGACCAGCCGGAACGGCGCGCCGTGGTCGGGCCGCAGCGGTTCGCCGTTCATCTCGTAGGCGATGAGGATCTCGGCGGCCGGACCTGCGGCGTACTCCAGCGGCAGCGAGCGGACGAAGGCCAGGTCGTCGACGTCGTCGAGGACCGAGCTGAGGTGGTACTTGCCGTGGTCGGCACCTTCACAGCGGAGCTCGACGCCGTCCGCGCCGGGGCGCGCCTGTGCCAGCACGTCGGCGAGTCTGGCCCCCTTCCAGTAGGCCGTCGATACCGCGTAGCCGCCCCACGGTTCGCCGGTCGGCAACGGCTTGGTGTCGAGGCGGCCGTTGCCGGCGCACTCGAGGGTGACGGCGTGTTCCGCGGCCGGCAACGCCCGCAAGTCGTCGAGCGTGAGCGAGAGGGGAGCGGCGACCGCGCCGCCCACGTGCAGGGCTCCGTCGTGCTCCGGCAGCGCGAAGTTGCTGCGGACATAGTGCTCATCGGTCGAGGTGATGTGATCGCGGAGGGCCGCGTGCGGCGCCTCGGCGTTGAACGGCTCCTCCTTGATCATGGCCAGGGCGGCCCGGTTCGCGGCGATCGCATCGGTAATGGTGACGGACATGGCAAGCGCTCCTCGGTGCTGGCGGATCAGTAGTCGGGGTCCTGGAAGTGCGGGTCCCGGTTGTCGTTGAAGGCGCCGATTCCCTCGATCCGGTCCGGGTGCACCGCGGAGCGCCAGTGCGCCTCCATCATGATCGAGATCGCCTGCTCGACGGGCTGGCCGGCGCCCAGCTGGACCGCCCGCTTGACCGCTTGTACGGCGGTCGGCGAATTGCTCGCGATCTTCGCGGCGACGCGGTGGGCCGCCGGCATCAGCTCGTCGGTGGGATGGAGCTCGTTGACCATGCCCAGCCGGTACGCCTCCTGGGCGGTGATCGGGTCACCGGTCATCAGCATCTGCAGGGCCTTGCCGGGCGGCAGGACCCGGGGCAGCAGGACCGGTGAGCCGCCGCCGGCCGCGAGCCCGATCATCGCCTCGGGCTGACCGAAGGTGGCGCTGTCGGAGGCGAGGATGAAGTCGGTGCTCTGCGCGATCTCGGAACCGCCGCCGTAGGCGATCCCGTTGACCGCGGCGAAGATCGGCTTGCGGAGCTGACGCAGGGTGTACAACGTACGGTCGAAGTCCTGCCGCTGGCGCAACCACTGCTGCTTGGTCATGCTCTTGCGCTGGCGCAGGTCGCTGCCGACCGAGAAGGCGCGGGTGCCGGCGCCGGTGATGATCGCGACGCGGATCGCCGGCTCCACCGCGATGGTCTCCAGAACCTCGGTGAGCCGGGCGCCCATCTCCGTGGTGATCGCGTTGTCGGCCTGTGGCCGGTTCAGGGTGATGACCGCGACGGTGCCCGCGGACGTGTAGTCGAGCAGCACCGACTCGGCCGGGTCGGCGTCATCCGGTGCGGGTGGACCGAAGTCCAGGTCTTTCCAGCGGTCGGTTCCGGTGGCTTGAGTCATCGGCTCTCCTCGGTCAGGTCGGCCAGCCAGCGCAGCCCGCGGAGGCCAGGGGCGAAGCAGTACTCACCGCCGCGGGTGACCACGAACGGCGGAATCTCCTGCAGGCGGCGGCGGATCGGATGCCGCGGAACGGTGAAGGTTCCGCTTCCGTCCTGGGGACCCACGAGAGGGTCGCTTTCCTGCGGGGCGCCGATGAAGATGCCGTCGTTGAGCCACTGCGTCTTGACGAACTCGAACTGCCGCCCCGGGTGCGCACCGGCGAAGACGAAGATGATGCCCCGGTCCGCCCCGTCGTCGTCGAGGACTCCGTCGGGCAGCGCCGTACCGTAGCTGGTGCCGCGGCGGATCATCCGATGCAGCCGTACGTCGACGGTCTGTTCGTCCTCCAGGGAGTCGCGGGGATTGGCACGCCGGGCGTGCGCCCCGGCCGGGCACTTGAACCCGCGCGGATCGTCGCGATAGGCGAAGTCGTTCCTGCGCTTCGGGTCCGCACCAAGCTCCGGTTCGTCATTGTCCGGGGAGAGCGCGAGCGGCGCGCCGGACTGCCAGCGGCCGACCATCTTCGCCCCGAGCAGCGCCTCTTCCCTCCGGTTCGCGGCATGCTCGCGCAAGTAGCGGCGGTACGCGGCGACTCGGGTGTGCAACTTGCGGAACACCACGTAGGTGCCGTTGCGGCCGAGCACGTCCGGTGTCGGCATCGGCGGCAGCGCCCCGGTCTCGTCCGGGTAGCCGAGGACGAACTCACCCGCCTTGATCGGCGGCTCGCCCGGATTCGTCGACGGTGTTCCGACGCCCTCCACGGCCGGCTGGCCGATCCCGTCCCGGAAACCGAACGACGTACGGCCGGAGGCGAGCTGGTGGCAGTCCTGTCGCCAGATCACGTCGATCCCGGGGAACTCGTCCTGGGCGCGGCGCGCCCGCTCCACCAGCTCGTCGAGACTCGCTTGGTCCGGGGCGAGAGTGGCGAGGGCGATGTGCACGTCAGGGCTGCCCAGTGGTTCTTCCCAGCGGTCGGGGCTGCTCTGACCGACGTCGCCAAGCTCGGCCGCGCGGGCCGCCATACCCTGCCGGAACTCGGGGGCGAAGCTGTCGAGCGACTCCTGCGGTACGCCGAGTGCCTTCAACCCCTGGTAGGTGAAGGCGACCGTCATCCACGCGGACGGGGTACGGTCCAGGACGGACCGGGCCGATGACAGCAGCGGGATCAGCCGGCGGATCAGGTGACGGCCGTCGTCCGGGTCGTTCACCCGCAGCAGGACGTACGTGCCGACGTACGGCGACGGCCGCTCGTGCAATGCGCCGGCTTGGATGTCGTCGAGGTCGAGTACGTCGGTCATGGCCGCCTACACGTGTTCGGGTGGCTGCGGGGGCGCGGGATTCGCGGGGGAGAGGTACGGGAAGAGGCTTGACGCCGGCCGCGACGACCGATCGATGCCGTCCCGGATCACAGGCCCGTTGCCGGCGTTGACGAGCAGGGTGAAGAAGGTGTCCATCACGTCGTCGTTGAGCGCTCGCCCGCCGCAGGTCCGGTGCTCACGCCCCGCCAGGGCGGCCTGCTCGATCTCCAAGAACGACCCGTGCTCCTGATAAGGCTTGCCGATGTCGATCGCGAGCTGGTCGGCCAGCACCAGCTTGGTCAGTGGATGGTCGCCTTGTTCGTCGGCCGGCCAGTCGACGGTGCCGTCCAGACCGTCCCAGAAGGCTAGGTTGGCGTTCAGCCGCGCCCGGTACGCGCCGAGATAGCCGTCGGCCAGGTGGAAGCCGTCTTCCATGTTGTAGAGGTCGCGGATCTCCAGGTCCCGGTTGACCGGGTCGAACTGCTTCGGTCCCAGCAGCAGGTTCTTGACCTCGGGCCGGCCGGTCCGCTCGATCCGGATGGTGAGCCGGCCCCGGGTCAGGGTCTCCGCGACTACACCGACCAGGCCGTCCGTCCGGCCGAGCAGCTGCGCGCAGTCGAGTTCGACGACGATGCTCAGCACGTTCTTGCCGTCCAGGAAGATCGCCGACGGGTCGGTGAACGCGAGCTCGCCGGTTGCGATCGTCTTCAGCGCCGCCGGGGCGTCGAGGATGAACGGATCCCAGCGGGGGCCGGCGAACGCCCGTACCCCCGCGCCCTTGCCCCCCTCGGGGTCGCCGACTCCGAAGGTGACCTCGTCGCCGGCCGGTGTGCGGCAGACACCGGACTGCGGGCCCGCCTCGGGGGACTGGTCGGAGAAGACGCAGTCGAAGACCAGTTCCTCGGTGCCCACGGCGAACGGCGCCGATCCGGGCGGTCCGCCGGCCGGCGTGAGCGGCCGAAGCCGGAGCCGGTAGATCAGCCCGTCCGAGAAACGGCCGTCGGGCGGTGCGAACGGCAGGGTGTTGAGAACCAGGACCAGGTTGCCCGGTGTCTCCGGGCTGGGGAACGCGAAGACGTCGGTGATATCGGCGATGGGCTCGGCCAGCGCACGCGGGCCCGAGATGTGGTCAGACATGCGAGTCTCCTCGACGGTCCACGCTCAGTCCGCCGCCTCGGCGAGCAACGGGGCCAGGGCCGGTGCCTGGAGCAGCTCGGCCGCCTCCGGGTCGTCCAGGACCTCCTGGAACGCCTTGTTCACGCGCTCGGCCTTGCGGATCTCCTTGACCGTTCCGCCGTAGTTGCGTGCGTAGGCGCCAGCGGTGAGCTGCGCCGACATGATGAAGTCCTTGACCGCCTCCAGGTCGGGCAGACCGTCGTACCCCTCCACATGCCGGAAGATGGCGTCGAACAGCTTCAGCGGTTTGGACGCGAAGTCCAGCATGTAGGCGTCCCACGAGCCGTCGAAGCTGGTGGCGAACAGCAGCCGGGTGTCGTTGTCGAACGGCACGAAACGCGCCTCGTGGATGGTCGCGATCGGCAGGTCGTAGTCGCCGGGCCGGTAGCCGGGGGATTCCTGCAGTGCCCGCAAGGTCTCGCGCAGTGCCTCACCGTGTCCGGGTTTCACGTGGAAGAACAGACTGAACTCACTCGTGGGTCCGACCCGAAGGCCCGGCCGGGACGGTGCTTCGGCTGTCATCGGTGATCACCCTCCTGACGGGAACTGGCCGGCTCAGTCTTGGCCAAGCCGGGCTCGCAAACCTCATCCACGGCGAGTGATTGGCCCGGTGGCGTGGCGAGAACGGGTCTGGGTGTGCGCAAGGGGCCGCGTTGGGCGCATACTGGGCTTGTGGAGCCCTCCCGCGCGACGACGCGTCGTCACTTGTCCACGAGTCCCTTCAAGCCGAAGGTGCCCGAACCGATCAAGACCTTCGAGGTTGGTGATCGGGTGTCCCACGACAAGGAAGGCCTGGGCCGGATCAGTTCGGTCGAAGGGACCTACGCGGTGGTGGTCGACCTGGGCGGCGGCAAACTGCTGCGCGTCACGTCACCATTCGCCAAGCTGCACACGCTCTGAAGGCTGTCAGAGCAGCTTGAGTAGGCGTTGATCGCTGCCTGGGCGGGGGACCAGGATGGTGAGTTGCAGGTCGGGTGCTGACGACGGTCGCAGTACCGCCTCGTCGACCTCGATCGGCCCGGGAGCCTGACTGGGTTCAGTACGGCTCCGGCTCCGAGTTCGGGCTCACCTTGAGCACCTCGCTGATCGATTCGTGCAGGGTTCGCGGCAGGTCAGCAGGGCCTTCCGCGTAGACGGCCAGCTCGTCGTCGCCCAGTGGAATGGGTTCCTCGTCGCCCAACGACCCAGCCGCGGCGGTGACCGCCGCGGCGAGGGCGTCAAGGTCGAAGTCGGCCGGGACGGTGATGAGCCAACGCACATGGTCTCCAGGGCTAGCGCTTCAGCGCACTGTATGACGCCGCAGCATTCACAATGCCACGCCCGTATCCCGGATCCCAGTCTGTCCCTGAGACGTTGTGGAGTCCCGCGAGCATCGCGTCACGGAGCTGGTCCGGGGTCATCGAAGGATCCGCCGACAGAAGCATGGCGGCAACCCCGGCCGCGACCGGGGTCGCCGCGGAGGTGCCGTTGTCGAACGGGCTGTCCGCCTCGCCACCCGGGCGGCCCGGTCCGAAGTTGCCGAAGAAATGCGAGTACGCGGCGAGATCCGGCTTCTCAGGATGGAACATGCCCGGGCCCTGGGAGGAGTAGCCGATGCGTTCGTGCCGCGTGTTGACTGCTGCGACGGTGATGACTTCCTGGATGCTGTTCGCGGCGTGGATCGACCTGCCTGGGCCGATACCCGATGGTTGGCAGTTGCCGCTCGGGCAGTTCTGGCCGCAGTTGCCGGCGGCGAACAAGCAGACCGCGCCGGAGGCAACGACCTCGCGTACCTTTCGGGTGAACGGGTGGTTGATGTCGTGGACTTCGTGTTCGGGGAAGCTCGCTATGGGTGGCACGCCGGTGAAGCCGTAGCTGTTGGACGTCAGGTGGGGTGTTCCGTCGATGCGGCGGTGGTCGAGGATCGCCTGGAACATGGCGAGCGCGCCGCCTGAGTTCGCGATGCCCAGGAACGGGTAGTCGTAGAGGCGGGCACTAGGTGCCGCGATGAGGATGTCGGCGGCACACATTGATCCGTGGCTGGTGATCGGTGCGGCGCCGGGCTGCTGCGCGCCGGGACGAGCGAACCCGTCGACGACCGGGTACTGGATGCCGTTGACGCCCTCGTCGACGATCGCGACCGCGATGTTCTGGCCGCGGAACCCGTCGTCCCAGGCGCGCCTGACGCCCAGCATCGTCCTGACCACGTCGAGACTGACGGCCTGCCGGAACGGGCGGCAGTCCAAGCCGGCACGGGACCGGGCAAGGTCGAGGACCTCGTCGTTCTGGAAGAGTGTCAGCGCAGAGTTCGCCCAGACGGTGACGCCTTCGCGGGCTCGCAAGTCGTCCAGCCTGGCCGGGTCGACCTCGGCGGCAACGACGACCGAGGCAGCAGGCAGGTCCGGATTCGTGGATGATGCGGCGAACCCGGAGAAGGCGTCCAGCGCAGTCGGCCCGAGCCCGGAGCCTGGTGCCGGGCCGCTGAACATGGGGATCGACAGGAACGGCTCGTCGAGCTCCACGCCCATTCCCGCGACTCGATCCATCGACGACGTCATCGTCGGATGCACCGCAAAGGCTGAATCGGCTGATTCCTGGAAGGACTCGAAGCCTCCCGGGACGTCCTGGCCGGCCACCTCCAACAGAACCTTGACTTTCGCCATCGTCTGCCACC
>NZ_JBFAKS010000054.1:0-57069 GCF_040655855.1 Kribbella sp. NPDC050281
GCCCTGGCGGCCGCACTACAGTCGGAAGAGCCGATCCGCTGGTCCACGATCGGCGACAGCATCGCCCAGGGCTAGCTGCAGGGCGGCGGTCAGGCCGGCACGCTGAGCAACTGGTGTGGCGGGGCTGCCGAGAGGTGTTAGCGGGTTAGAGCTCTGGCCTGGTTTCGGGATCTTTGGCGGATTCGGTCGGCGTCGCAGATGGCGGCGGCTACCAAGAGGTGGACGGTCATGGAGCTGAGGTCGGAGAGGCCGCTTTCGTTGAGGGAAGCGGCGGTGACGTAGCCGAGGAGGAGGGCGCCGCAGGCTCGGATGTACGGCGTGGGGGCTCGGAGAACCGAGACCCACGCGAGGATCAACGCGATCGCGACGATCGTGACCGCGAGCAGACCGGTCTCCCAGTACAGGCCGAGCCAGCTGTTGTCGATCGCCATCACATCGATGTCGCCCTCACCGCGACGCAGCAGTACCCGCTTGTTGCCGAGGCCGTGGCCGATGATCGCGGTCTGGATCGACACCTTCTCGTCCAGCACCGCCTGCCAGCTCGTCGTACGCCCACTGAGCGAGCTGATCTGCTGTGTCCCCTGCCCACGCAACACCCACGTGTGCAGCGATCCGATGGTCAGGAACGCGATCCCGATCAGCCCCGGCACCACCAGACTCGCGATCCGCCCGGCCCACGTCTTCCGGGTGATGATCAACGCGATCACCAAGCCGAACGCGATCGCCGCCGCCGACGTACGGGTCCGGCTCAACGCCACCAGAACGACGCCCAACCCCATCAGCCCGACCGACGGGATCATCGACAGCTTCCGGCACAGCAGCCCGAGCAGCGCCAGCCCGAACAGGATCGCGCCGACCTCACCGACCCGCGGCGGCAGCATCGGGATGATGACACCCTGCAGGCGATACCCAGTGCCGAGCGAGCTGAGCGGCCGCCACGCCTGACTGGGTGCGTACGCCAGACTCGCCACGACCGTGGCCGCCAGCAACACATGCGCCCACAGATGCGCCCGCACCAACCGCTCCGGCACCTGCACCAGCGGCCGCCAGAGCAGGAACACCAGGATCAGCCCGATCATGAACCGCGCCAACCGGGTCAGCGGCCCGAGCGGCTCCGCCAGCAGGAACGCCGTGGCGACCGCGAACATCACGTACAGCACGTAGAGACTGCTCGCCGGATTCACCCGGGTCCGGAATCCAGGCTTGGTCGCAGCCATCGCGATCAGGAAGATCGCCCCGAGCAGCAGCCCCTTCATCACACTGTTGGTCGACCCGGTGGTCCCCTGCGGCGCCGCGACTCGCGACGACCACGGCTGCACACCCAGGACGAACAAGCACCACAACACCAGCCAGAACCACGCCGGCTTCTGGATCTCGCCGTCGACCGTGCCCGGCACCGGCGGCGCCAGACGAGTCCCACCAGAACGGTAGGCGGTCGCGGATCGCATCATGACAACACGATCAGCGCAGCGGTGCGGCGGTGTCGAGCGGCTTGTAGTTCAACGGAATGCCCAGTGTCTCGTCGTGCGGCGAGGCACCGATCAGTACGACGCCCAGCACCGGAGCACCGGCGAACTGCAACGCACCGGTCAGCCGAGCCACGTCCATCTCCTTGTCGTGCCCGACCTGCACCACCAGCACCGACGCGTCCACAGCCGCGGCCAGCGGCGTGATCCCGTGCCGGCCGACCGACGCCGGTCCGTGGATGACGACGGAGTACCCAGGCGGCAGGTCCGCCACGATCCCCGGCACGAGCGACGGACCAACGGCCGCAGCCGTCTCCTCGTGGTTCAGGCCGGGCGGAAGCACGTACAGATCGGCGACCGTGCCCGGGCGGAACAGCTTCCGCGCCCGGATCGCCCGCGTCGCCGCAGGCTCCATCACCAGGTCGGTCAGCCCCTCGTGCCCGGTCACGTGCGACAGAACCGGCGTACCTTCGATGTCTGCCAGGACCAGCAAGGTCTCCCGGCCGTCGCGAGCGTTCGCTTCGGCCATCGCCAGCGCGATACCGGCCGAGTTCGGCGTCGGGGATGCGGAGACGACAAGCATCGCGCCCGGACCGCCACCGGCGAAGGCGCGCGGGTTCAACTCGCGGCGGGCAAGCGCACCGCTCGCCTCCGCACCCAGCGCAGTGATCTCGTACTGCGGCAACTCGGGAGCCGTCCGATGCCAGAACCGGCGCCGGTTGCCTTCCGACGCGGCGATGACCGGCGAGCTCGCCGCACGGGCCGCCTGGTCGCGAGTCACGATGTACGGCGTCAGGTGCGACCGGAGCAGCGCCAGACCGAAGCCGAGCACCAGACCGAGGATGCCGCCCACCAGGATGTCGCGGGCAACCATCGGTGAGGACGTCGCGGTATCCGTGGTGGCCGGGGTGACCAGTTCACTACCAGAGCCGACCGTGGTCAGCGCCTTCACCATCGCGGCCGCGTCGTCGGCCGCCTGCCGGGCCTCGGTCGCCAACCCGACCCGCTGGTCGCGCAGCGCGGCGGCGGTCTGGGAGTCGCCCCGCTGGACTGCCTCGTCGATCTGGCTGACCAGGCTCTTCGACTGCTGGGTCGCGGTCTTGGACCGGTCCTGGGCCTGCCCGGCGAGCGTGGTCAGCAGCGCCTTGGCCTCGTCGTTGCGCTGCTTCAGGTAGATGCTGGAGATCGCGTTGGCCCGCTCGACCGCCTTCGCCGCGGTCGGTCCGTCGGTGGTGACCAGGTACGCGTTGTCGGTGACCGCCTTGACCCGGGTCACCGACGCCAGTTCCTGGATCGCGTCGTCGGTGGTGTCCATGCCGAGCGACTTCGCCACACTGTGCAGCAGCGTCGGGCTGGCCATCACGCGGGCCTGCGTCTCGGCGGGCAGATCCATCCCGAGCGGACCGGTCTTGTCCGTGGTGGGCAGCTTCCCGACCAGGGCCGGCGGGACCGCCGGCCCGAGTACCAACTGGCTCGAGGCGGTCCACCGCGTCGTCTGGGACAGCGCGAAGACAGAAGCTCCGAGCAGGCCGAGGACGATGCAGCCCATGATGAGCCACTTCTGCCGTAGCAGTGACTGAGCGGTCTCCCGCCAGACCACGGTGCCCGGTTCCATCCCTACCCCACTTCCATCGCCCACAGGCTCGGTGCCAGCGACCCAGGATATAGGCAGCAGGGATCGTGCGTACCGAAGAGTCCGGTCCATGCCCTACTGTGACCTCCGGGGGATTCCCGGGGGCTGCCGGGAATTTGATTTGGCGCCGTTTCGCGCGCCTTCCGTCCGAGGGGGACACCGCAGGATGAACAAGAGATGGTTGCTCACGCGTCTGGGGCTCGTGGGCGCTCTCGTCGCCGGGGCACTGGTGGTCGTTTTCGCGCCGCCCGCCCAGAGCGTCGAGGCCTCGCTGTCAGCAGTGGCGAGCCCGACCTGGCAGACCAACGGAAGTGTGCAGGGCATCACGGTCGCAGCGGGCAAGGCGTACGCCGGCGGCCGATTCACGAGCGTGCGGCCACCGGGCGCCGCAGCCGGGACCGGAGAGGTCGCGCAGGCGTACCTCGCCGCTTTCGACGAGAACACCGGTGCTCTGGTCACCGCGTTCAACCCGGTCCTCAACGGCCAGGTCTACGCGGTCGCGGCCTCCGCCGACGGATCGCGGATCTTCGTCGGTGGTGACTTCACCACCGTCAACGGCGTCACCCGCAACCGGATCGCGGCCTTCGACACCGCCACCGGTGCGCTGGTGACGACCTGGAAGCCGTCGGTCTCCTTCCGGGTCAAGGCGATCGCCGTGCACGGCAACACCGTCTACTTCGGTGGATCCTTCGGCCTGGTGAACAACCTGACCCGGAACCGGCTCGCGGCCGTCAGCGCGGACGCCGGCACCCTGCTCCCGTTCGCCCCGTCGGTGAACGGCGACGTGTACGCCGTCGACGCCGCGGACGACGGCTCCAAGGTGTACGCCGGTGGCCAGTTCAGCGCGGTCAACGGCACCAACCAGAACACCGTGACCAGCCTCGACCCGGCGACCGGCGCCGTACTGCCGTTCCCGGGTGCGTCCGCGGTCCCGCCGCCGAACGGCTCCTGCACCACCCGGGTCAAGGCGATCGACGCCAGTGGCGACACCGTGTACTTCGGCAACGGCGGTGACGGCGGCGGCTGCTTCGACGGCACCTGGGCGGTCGACGTCTCGACCAACGCGCTGAAGTGGAAGAACTCGTGCCTGGGCGCGACCGAGGCGGTCAAGGTCGTCAACGGCTGGCTCTACAAGGGTTCGCACGCGCATGACTGCGCCAACCAGGGCGCCGGCGGCTTCCCGCAGGGCTTCGACTACCGGTACCTGCTGGTGGAGAAGATCTCCGACGGCACGCTCGGCCCGTGGTACCCGAACACCGATGCCGGACCGCCCACCGAGGTCGGACCGCTCGCGTTCGCGACCGGTGGCGACGACCTCTGGGTCGGTGGCGACTTCTTCAGCACGAACGGCGTCGGCCAGCAGGGCCTGACCCGCTTCACCAACGCGACGCCAGGTGCGGCTCCGGCCAAGCCGGCCAAGCTGCTGCCGTACAGCGTCCAGCCGGGTGTGGTGCAGATCCACTTCCCGACCGTGGTCGACAACGACGACAGCACGCTGACCTACCGGCTGCTGAAGGGCTTCAGCAACACCACGATCGCGACCTGGACAGCCAAGTCGACCCCGTGGGACCGGCCGTGGCTGCACTACACCGACACCAACGTGGTGCCGGGCGAGACGCCCAACTACCGGGTCGAGGTGACCGACGGAAGTACGACGTTGCGCGGCAACTACTCGGACCCGGTCACGGTCGCCAGTGCGCCGTCCACGGCGTACGACCAGATCATCAACGCCGACGGTCCGCAGGGCTACTGGCGGCTGGGTGAGGCGGCCGGTGCGACGACGTCCGTCGACTCGTCCGGGCAGAGCAACAACGGCACCTTCGGTGGCGCGGTGCTCGGCCAGCCCGGTGCGATCGCGGGGAACACCGCGATGACGGCGACGCTGACCAGCGGCCGGATGACGTCCGAAAAGGGCTACAGCATGCCGCAGCAGTTCACCGTCGAGGCCTGGGTCAAGCAGAGCGGCACCAACCGCGGCGGACGCATCATCGGCTTCGGCAACTCCAAGGCCGGCACAAGTGCGACCGGTGGCGACCGGCAGCTGTACATGCGCACCAACGGGTCGATCGTGTTCGGGGTGAACGACGGCGCCCAGAAGACGCTGACCAGCACCTCGGGCAAGAACGACGGCCAGTGGCACCACGTCGTCGGCACCTTCGACAACGGCGCGATGAAGCTGTACGTCGACGGTGCGCTCGCAGGAAGCGCAAGTGTCGGAACCGCGTCGCTGTACTACGGCTGGTGGCGGCTCGGGTACGACAACAACACCAACTGGCCGGGCGGTGGAGCGAGCCAGGTCGGGATGAGCATCGACGAGGGCGCGGTGTACCCGTACGCACTCACTCCGGTCCAGGTGCAGTCGCACTTCAAGGCCCGCTGAGTAAGGCTTCGGACAAGTTTTTCGGGTTTGCGACACAAAGTCATAACGCGGGTGGGAGCTCGCCTTCCGGTCGAGCTCCCACCCCGCTAATGTCCGCTGCTGGTGTGTGTTTTGAGGCCACGCACCGTTGTGAGGCACCCGCCCGTCCGAAGGACATAAATGAAGAAGTTAGTTCTGGCCATCGTCACCGGCGCGGCGGTGGTGGCCGCCGCACTGATTCCGTCCGGTCCGCCAGTGGTGGCGGCGGCCCCAGGTTTCGGTTCCGCCGTCTCGGCGATCAAGCAGACCTCGTGGCAGACCAACAACAGCGTCAACGCGTTGGCCATCGCCGGGAACACCGTCTTCGCCGGCGGTCTGTTCACCCGGATCCGCCCACCCGGCAAGGCCGCCGGTCAGGGCGAAGTAGTCCGCACCTACGTCGCCGCCTTCGACCGGACCACCGGCGCACCGACCACGTTCGCGCCGACCCTCAACGGCCCGGTGTACAGCATCGCCACCAGCCCGGACGGCAAGTGGGTGGTGATCGGCGGTGACTTCACCGTCGCGAACGGCCTGAAGCGCAGCAAGATCGCGATGTACAGCACCGTCACCGGCCGGATCGTGCAGGCCTGGAACCCGGTCGTCGCGGCCCGCGTCAAGGCGCTCGCCATCTCCGGCAGCACCGTCTACATCGGCGGCGCCTTCGGCCGCGTCGACGGCCAGACCCGCAACCGGCTCGCCGCGGTCCGGCTGCTCTACGGCGACCTGACGGCGTGGAACCCGAACGCGAACAAGGACGTGTACGCGATCGACGTGTCCGACAACGGCACCAGGGTCTTCGTCGGCGGGCCGTTCAGCACGATCAACGGCAAGGACCACTATTCGCTGGCGATGGTGAACACCACGACCGGAGCGGCGTACTCGATGCCGGCCGCGGCGGCGATCCCGAAGCCGACGGCCACGTGTACGACCAGGGTCAAGGACATCGACACCCTCGGCGACAAGGTGTTCGTCTCCAACGGCGGTGACGGCAGCGGCTGCTACGACGGCGTCCTGGCCGCCAACGCGACCACCGGCGAACTGCTCTGGCAGAACAAGTGCCTGGGCGCGACGGAGGCGATCAAGGCGATCGGCAGCTGGGTCTACAAGGGCTCGCACGCACACAACTGCAGCTCGTCGGGCGCCTTCGGCGACGGCACCGGTACGCACTACCTGCTGGTCGAGAGCGGCACCAACGGCAAGCTCGGCCCGTGGTTCCCGAACACCGACGCCAACCCGAACAGCACCACCAAGGTCGGACCGCTGGCGATGGCCGGCACCAACACCGACCTGTGGGTCGGCGGCGACTTCCTGCACGTGAACAACGCGGTGCAGCAGGGCCTGGCCCGGTTCACCAACACCCCGGGCGGCGCCTACCCGGCCAAGCCGACGGCACCGACCCTGACCAGTACGACGGCCAACCAGGTCCGGGTGGCGTTCAACGACGTCTACGACGTGGACAACCTGACGCTGACGTACAACGTGTTCCGGGGCTCGACGAACGTCGGTTCGTACAACTACGTCTCCTACTACTGGGAGAAGCGCAAGCTGTACTCGATGGTCGACACGGGTGTGAAGAGTGGCCAGACGGTCACCTATCACATCGAGGTGCACGACGGCCGCAACATCGTGAAGGGCCCGTCGGTCTCGATCAAGGTGAAGTAGGTCGTCAGGGGGTCTGCTCGAAAGGGCAGACCCCCTTCGGCTGTGGATCGGCGCGGGCCTGCCGGTCGTAGCCTGGGAGTCCGGGGAACTGGGGTACGGGGACATCTGAGGTACTCGGGAACTGGGGGGAATCATGGGGAGAAGACTGCTTGCTGTGCTCGGGGCGGCGGGTCTGGCGTTCGGCCTGATCCCGGCACCACCAGCTGTCAGCACCGGCGCGTCACTGACCGCCGTCGCGGGATCGTCCTGGCAGACCGATGCGAGTGTGCTCGGCCTGGCCGTTGCCAAGGGCAAGGCGTACGTCGGCGGCCGGTTCACGAAGGTCCGTCCGCCGGGTGCGGCGGCCGGGACGAACCAGACGACGCGGACTTATCTGGCGGCCTTCAACCAGACGACCGGTGCGCTCGACACGAGCTTCAACCACACCCTGAACGGTTTCGTCTGGGCGATCGTCGCGTCGGCCGACGGATCCCGGGTGTACGTCGGCGGTGACTTCACCCGCGTCGACGGCCAGGTGCGCAACCGGATCGCGGCGTTCGACGCGGCAACCGGCGCGCTGGTGTCCACCATCAAGCCGAGCGTCTCTTACCGGGTCAAGGCACTCGCGATCGGCGGGACCAGCCTGTACTTCGGAGGATCGTTCGGACTGGTCAACAACATCGCCCGGAACCGCGCGGCCGCGATCAGCACGGTCAACGGCAGCCTGCTGCCGTGGAACCCGAACGCGGACGCCGACGTCTACGCGATCGATGCGGCCGACGACAACTCGAAGGTCTATCTGGGCGGCACGTTCGCCAAGGTCGGCGGAGTGAGTCGCTGGGCCGTCGCGAGTGTGAACAACTCGACCGGCGCACTGCTCCCGTTCGCCGCGGCGTCCGCCGTACCGCTCCCGACCAGTGGGTGCACGTCCCGGGTGAAGGACATCGAGACGTCCGGGAACCGGGTGTACTTCGCCAACGCCGGCGACGGCGGTGGTTGCTTCGACGGGACCTGGGCCGCGGATGTTGCCACCGGCAACTTGGTGTGGAAGAACACCTGTCTGGGCGCGACCGAGGCACTGACCGTGGTGAACGGATGGCTGTTCAAGGGATCGCACGCGCACAGCTGCCCGGGTGCCTTCAGCGACGGCACCGGCACGCATTTCCTGCTGCTGCAGAACCCGGCCAACGGGTCGCTCGGACCCTGGTTCCCGAACACGAACGCCGGTCCGCCGACGCTGGTCGGTCCGCTCGTGTCCGCGACCGGTGGGAGCGACTTGTGGGTCGGTGGCGACTTCACCAAGGTCAACGGCGTGGGTCAGCAGGGCCTGACCCGCTTCACGAACCTCGGCAACGGCGCCGCTCCCCTTGGTCCGGTCCTGCCGACGCTCTCCAGTACGACGGTTGGTCAGGTCAAGGCCACCGTCCAGACCTCGCTGGACAACGACGACATCACCCTGACCTATCGGCTGCTCCGCGGCGCCACCAACACGATCGTCGCGACCACCACCGCCAACTCCACCTTCTGGAGCCGTCCGACCATCACCCTCACCGATCCGACTGCTCCGTCCGGTACGACGCAGATGTACCGCATCGAGGCCTACGACGGCCACAACGCCGTACGAGGCGGCTACTCAACAATCACGGTGCGCTGACGGCGCGGCGGTGGGCGGCGATAGCTCGGTGGGCTTCGTTCCACCACAGGAGAAGGGTGCAGAACGAAGCACTGGCCAGGCCCCAGGCGGCGCCTTTGGAGCCGGCCAGGACGGCACCGCCGACGCCGAAGGTGATGAGGATGACGGAGGACATGAGCCGCACGCGGAGGCCTCGGGTGGCGGCCGCGAGGGCGCGGAGGATGGCGAAGGCACCGGCATTGGAGGCCCCGAGAGCCTGCAGCAGGATGACGGGGATCAGTACGGCGTGAGCCTGCGTCCAGACTCCGGGTCCGAGTAGCTCACGGCCGACGGTGGCCGGCAGCAGAAGGAAGACGGCTCCCCAGGCAAGGGCGCCCGCGCCGACGCCCAACGAGATCGCGAGACCGACCAGCCACAGCCGGCGGTACGAATGGCGCAAGGCCCTGGCGGCTTCGGGGACGGAGATCATCCGGATGCCCTGGTTGATGACGTTCACGGGACCCAGCAGCACCTGCGCACCGCGGATGCCGGCCGTAGCGGCAAGACCGGCCGCGGCGGTGATGCCGAGCATGTAGACCTGGATCGTGCCGGAGACCGCGAGCATCTCCCCCATGTACTTCGGGGTGAGGTCCCAGTTCCGCCGTACCCATTCGCGGATCAACTGCCGGCGCGGCGAGATCCCGGCCTGGAACCGCCCGGCGACAGCCGCGATCACCGCACCCAGTCCCCACGCGAACGTCAGGGTGGACGCGGATGCCGTGTCGGTGAGATACAGCCCGCCGAAGATCACCAGCATCGCCAGCAACCAGATCAGGTCGTTGACGAGCGCCTTCTGCCCTTCCCCCACGACGAAGAACGCCCACCGCCACGCGTCCTGCAGCAGCAACCCCGGCATCGTCACCGCGAAGGCGATCAGCACTCCCTTCGACGGCACGCCCGGGAACGCCGCGATCCCCAGCCCCACGAGCATCCCGAGGAACCCGGCCAGCAACGCGGTCGCCGTACTGGCGCGCACTGCTCGTTCCCAGTCAGGAGTCCGGTCTCCGGAATGCCGGACTGCCAGCGGCTCGGTCGCGACCGCACGGGACACGTTCAACGCGATCGTGTAGCCCCCGAAGGCCAGCGCGTAGACACCGAAGTCAGCGACAGTGCTGGAGCGGGCGACGACGACTCCGACGGCGAGATTGCTCAGACTCGACAGCGCCTGGTCGGCCAAACCCCAACTGGCGCGACCGGCCGGCCCGGCCAGCCGACGTAGCTTCGGCCGCCGGAACCTCACTGAAGCACCCTAGACCGGACGCGGAGGTCGCCGGAGGATGCCGACGCCGAAACGGGGGATGCCCAGCAGATAGCGCTTCCAGAGGCGCCGCGGCTCCTTGTACAGCCGGTAGCTCCACTCCAGCCCGGACCGCTGCATCCACAGCGGTGCCCGGTCCAGGCGGCCGGTGTGGAAGTCGAAGGCGGCGCCGACCCCGATCAGGATCGACGCGTTCAGCCGGTCCCGGTGTTCGGCCATCCAGCGCTCCTGCTTGGGCGCGCCGAGACCGACCCAGACAATGTCCGGCTTCGCCGCGTTGATCCGTGCGACGGCCGCGGCGTCCTCCGCCTCGGTGAGCGGCCGGTACGGCGGGCAGTCGGTACCGACCACCTTCAACGCGGGGTGGCGCTCCTGGAACGTGTCCCGCAGATCCTCGGCCACGCCCTCGGCGCCGCCGTAGAAGTACTGTGTCCAGCCCCGATCGGCAGCCTCTGCCATCACGCGCTCGAGCAGGTCCGGGCCGGCGACGCGCGCCATCCGGTCGAAACCGGCTCGCTTGCCCGCCCACACCAGCGGCATCCCGTCGGCGACCGTCAGCCCGGCGTTGTTGTAGACCTCGGTCAACCATTCGTCGGCGCGCGCGTGCAGCAGCGCGTTCACGTCCGAGACGCAGACCAGTTGCCGCTCACCGTCGTCGATCCAGCGCGCGAACGTCTCGACCGTCTCGTCCAGATCGGTCACGCTCACGTGGATCCCGAGTACGTCGACGCGATCGTGCGCCGACGTGGCGAGCCGGGGGTCAGTGGTCTCCGCAGTCATTCCTCAGTCCTCGCGGGTCAGCGCGGCCAGGTCCGCGTCGACCATGATCCGGACCAGCTCGGGCACATGCACCTGGGCTTTCCACCCGAGCTCGGTCGTGGCTTTGGACGCGTCCCCGATCAGCGAGTCCACTTCGGTCGGGCGTTCGTACCGCGCGTCGTAGTCGACGTACTGCTCCCAGTCCAGCCCGACGTGGTCGAACGCCAGCGAGACGAAGTCGCGGACGGAGTACGACGTCCCGGTCGCGATCACGTAGTCGGCGGGGGTGTCGTGCTGCAGCATGCGCCACATGCCCTCGACGTACTCCGGCGCATAGCCCCAGTCGCGGGCGGCCTCCAGGTTGCCCAGGTACACCCGCTGCTCCAGGCCGAGCTTGATCCGGGCCACCGCGCGGGAGATCTTCCGGGTCACGAAGGTCTCTCCGCGGCGCGGGCTCTCGTGGTTGAACAGGATCCCGTTCACCGCGAACATGTCGTACGCCTCGCGGTAGTTCCGGGTCATCCAGTAGCTGTAGAGCTTGGCCGCGCCGTACGGCGACCGCGGGTAGAACGGGGTCTCCTCGTTCTGCGGCGGCGGCGTCGCACCGAACATCTCCGACGACGACGCCTGGTAGAACCGGCAGTCCAGCCCGATCATCCGGATCGCCTCGAGCAGCCGCGTCGTCCCCATCCCGGTGGTGTCACCGGTGTACTCCGGCTCGTCGAAGCTGACCCGGACATGGCTCTGCGCAGCCAGGTGGTAGACCTCGGCCGGCTGGATCGACGCCAGCAGAGTGACGAGCCGCGACCCGTCGGTCAGGTCGCCGTAGTGCAGGAACAGCCGCTTGTCCTTCGCGTGCGGATCCTCGTACAGGTGGTCGATCCGGCGCGTGTTGAACGTCGACGCCCGGCGGATCAGGCCGTGGACCTCGTACCCCTTTTCCAGCAGCAGCTCCGCCAGGTACGACCCGTCCTGCCCGGTGATCCCGGTGACGAACGCCTTCTTCATGAGGTCCGCCCCTGATACCAGGCGTAGGTGGCCGCGACGCCTTCCTCGAGCCCGATCGACGGCTTCCAGCCGAGTGCCCGCAACCGGCTCACGTCGAGCAACTTGCGCGGCGTACCGTCCGGCTTGGACAGATCGTTGCTGATGGCACCGGTGTAGCCGACCACCCGGGCCACCAGTTCGGCCAGCTCGCGGATCGTCACATCCTCGCCGACGCCGACGTTGATCGGCTCCGGCTCGTCGTAGTGCTCCAGCAGGTGCAGGCACGCATCGGCCAGGTCGTCGACGTGCAGGAACTCCCGCCGCGGCGTCCCGCTCCCCCACAGCACGACCTCAGCGGCATCGGTACGACGGGCGTCGTCGAACCGCCGGATCAACGCAGGCAGCACATGCGAGCTGGTCAGGTCGAAGTTGTCGTTCGGCCCGTAGAGGTTGGTCGGCATGGCCGAGATCCAGCGCAGCCCGTACTGGCGGCGGACCGCCTGGACCTGCATGATGCCGGCGATCTTGGCGATCGCGTACGCGTCGTTGGTCGGCTCCAGTTCACCGGTCAGCAGGCTCGACTCGCGGATCGGCTGGTCGGCGTACTTCGGGTAGATGCAGGACGAGCCGAGGAACAGCAGCCGGGGCGTGCGGACCTCGAGGGCCGCGTCCATCAGGTTCACCTGGATGCGCAGGTTGTCGCTGAGGAACTCGGTCGGGTGGTCGCGGTTCGCGAGGATGCCGCCGACGCGGGCCGCCGCGTCGATCACCACGGCCGGCCGGTGGTGGGCCAGGAACGCGAACGTCGCGGCCCGGTCCCGCAGGTCCAGGTCCGCCGACGACGCGCCGATCAGTTGGGTGAAGCCGGCCGCTTCCAACCGCCGCCAGATCGCGGACCCGACCAGGCCGCGGTGGCCCGCGACGTACACCGGTGCTTTCAGGTCCATCAGTACGCTCCTGCGCCGTAGATCACCGCGCGCACGGTCTTCCAGAGAATCAGCAGGTCCAGCGTCATCGACCAGTTGTCGACGTACCGCAGGTCGAGCCGGACCGACTCGTCCCAGGACAGGTCGCTGCGGCCGCTGACCTGCCACAGTCCCGTGATGCCGGGCTTGACCAGCATCCGGCGGGAGTCGTCGGCAGCGTACAGCGCGACCTCCTCCGACAGCGGAGGGCGGGGGCCGACCAGGGACATGTCGCCGCGCAGCACGTTGAACAGCTGCGGGAGCTCGTCGAGCGAGAAGCGGCGGATCCACCGGCCGAACGGGGTCATCCGCGGGTCGTCGCGCATCTTGAAGATCACGCCGTTGCCGTCGCTCAGTGCGAACAGGTCACCGAGCCGGTGCTCGGCATCGGCGTACATGCTGCGGAACTTCAGCATGGTGAACTCGGCGCCGCCCCGGCCGACCCGCTGCTGACGGAACAGCACGGGTCCGGTGCTGGACAGCCGGACGGCGATCGCGAGACCGATCAGCACCGGCGCGAGCAGGACGATCATCCCGAGTGCCAGGATCCGGTCGAAGACCGCCTTCATCAGGTGCGGGCCGCCGCTGACCGACGGCCGCTCCAGGTGCAGCAGGGACAGACCGGCGACCGGCCGGACCGAGATGCGGGGACCGGCGACCTCGATGATGCCGGGCGAGACGATCAGCTCGATGCCGCGCTGCTCCAAGGCCCACGACAGCCGGCGCAGCGACTGCCCGGCGAGCTCGGGCTCGGTGGCGATCGCCACGACCTCGACCGCGTGCCGGTCGGCGGCGGCCAGGATGTCCGGCTCGTCCAGCTCCTCCGACGGCATCGGCCCGGTCCCGTGCTGGTCGCCGCGCGGGCGGCAGGTGGCCACGACGCGGAAGCCGTCCGTCGGACGGCTCTCCAAGTGCTCACAAAGTGTTGCGGCCGGGCCATTTCGCCCGACCACGAGAACCCGATGCATGCAGCGGCCTCTGACCCGGTGCCGGTGCAAGTCCTTGCGCAGGGCGTACCGCAGTACCAAGGCAGAACCGACCATCACCGGAATCGCGAGTACAACGAAGCCGCGCGCGATCTCGGTCTTGGTCACGTACGCCGCCATCGCCACGGCTGCGGTGAGGCCAACTCCGGACCGCAGCAGCGACCGGAACTCGTCCGGTCCGGCACCGAAGTAGCGAGGGTCGTACCCCTTGGACATGGCGACCGCGCCGACCCAGGCCAGCGGGAGCAGGCTGCTGACAATCAGATAGCCGCTGCCGACGTGGTAGCCGAACCGGGTCAGCAGAGCGATGGAGACACCGAGCATGGCCGCGAGCAGGTCACCGCCGACGGCGGCCCAGCGGTACACACCGATCCAGCGCGGCTCGGTCGACCGCGACGGGAGCGGGACGATCGCCGGCACCTCGCGCGGAAGCACCCACAGCGGACGGCGGCCGTCAACCGCATCCGGCGCCTCTGCTCCGCTCAAAACGGCCCCTTGCTCCAAGCTGCAAGTGCACGAACACGGTACGTGTCCGTCGCAGCGTGCAGTCTGCCATCAACACTGTCCAACGGAGATCGCCACCCACGGCGACGACAAAGCATGCGTGCCCCACATCCCCAGAAATTCACCCGCCCGTCGGCGGTGCGACATCGCACAGTACTACGACCGAGGGCCGTCGGCGACGGCGGCTCAGGAACCCTTGGATAGAATTTGCGTCGGGGTGCGGGACTGGTGGGGTGGGGGTAAGGAATGGCGTCGCAGGATGCTGCTCGGCCGCGTGCGGCCATGCGGCCGGCGTTGGTGCCGGCGGTCCGCGGGCCGGCCGTCGTACTGGCGGTCATCGGGGCGGTGCTGTGGATCGTCCCGGCCGTGCTGTACGCCGGCGACACCGGCCCGAGCCGGCTGGATGTCCGGGTGCAGAACCTCGTCGACGACTCGCCCGCCGGGGCGTGGAACCTCGTCCGCGCGATGGACTGGCTCGGGGAGCCTGTCGGCCGGGTCGTCCTGGTGTTCGTCACCGCAGCGCTCTGCCTGATCGCCGGACGCCAGGCTCTGGCGGTCGCCGCCGTCCTCGGCATCGTGACGACCAGCGTGCTCACGACGGCGCTCAAACCGCTGGTGAACCGCCGGATCCACGACGACTTCCTGTCCTATCCCAGCGGACATGTCGCCGCGGCCACAGCGGCGGCGATGGTGATCGGCCTGCTCCTGGCCGACCTGCTGCGCACGGGCCGGATCGCGGGTACGGCGATCCTGCTCACCGTCACCGTCATCGGCGGTGGTCTCAGCGCCTTTGCCCAGATCCACCTGACCGCTCACTACCCCACCGACGCGCTCGGCGGCTTCGGCTGCGGGCTGTTCGTGATCCCGCCGACGGCGCTGGTGATGAACCGGCTCGCCCGGATGCGAGCGGCCCGGCCGGCGTCGGAGTGACGCCGGCCGGAGCAGTCACGCGATCGCGTGGCTCGGCGTGTCGTACTCACGGACGACGTCGGCCGGGATGTGCTCCAGGTCGCTGACCCGAAGGTAGTCGCCCATCGTCGTACCGGTGCACTCCGAGTCGATGTTCGGCGCCGACCGGCGATCCATCGCGTCGCCCAGGTGCACGGTCCGCAGGTCGATACTGAACCGCGTCCGGCCCGAGGTGTTCGGCACGCTGGAGTGCAACTGCGCACCGGAGAACAAGATGATGCCGCCCGGCTTGCAGATCGGCCGGATCTGCGGCAGCAGTTCCACCTCTTCCTCCGGCACCGGCTGGACCCGGGTGTCGGTGCCGATCTGGGTCGCGGCGATCTTCCGGCTGGTCGCGTTCCACTCCGCGTAGTTGTAGACCCGGGAGCTGTTCCTGACCGGGGTCTGCCAGTACTTCGGATGGAAGGCGAGCCCGTTGTCCGCGGTGATCGGGAAGATCGGCAGCCACCAGTTGAGCTGGAAGTGCGGCGCCGAGTACCAGGTGTCGCGGTGCGGGTGGAAGGCGAACGCGATCCCGGTGGTCAGGTAGTCGTTCGACGTCGAACTCCGCATCCGCGGTACGTCGAAGTAGACCTGCTCGGTGTCGCAGCCGAAGTCGGCCAGCATCGCCTGGATCAGCCGCTTCGACTCCGGGTGATGGATGAAGCGCGGCTTGAGTTCGGCCAGCAGCGCCGCGTAGTCCTCGACGGCCATGTCGAACTGCGCCGTCTCCGGATCCAGCGGTGCGAACGCCGCCCGGGCCATCTCACCGGCGAACTCGGTGAGGGCCAGAGTGGACGGCCGCGGTGAGTAGACGAACAGGTCGCCGTCGTACAGCTTCTGCCTGCGTTCGTCGTCGCCGAACTCGGCGTCGACATAGATGGAATGCATGATGGAACCCCCCTCTTACGGAACCGGCCCCGCGCCGGCACTTCGCCGAACCGTCTACGCAAATCGGCGGAACACCGGCTTGACCGGACGTCCGCCCATCCACCCCCTCGGGTCGTCGGCGTCGAGCGCCTTGCGGTAGACGACACATGCCTGCGCGACCGCCTCGACCGTGCGGGCGATGTCCTCGTCGGTCAGGGCCGCGCTCACGACGAACGACGGACCGACCACCCCACCGAGGATCAGCTCACGCAGGAACAGCGTCCGGTACTCCTGGGACGGCTGCAGGTCCTGGTCGAGGGTCGCGAAGACCAAGTTGCTGGAGCGGCCGCGGGTCACCACGTGATCGCCGACACCGGCCGCCTCGGCCACCTCGCGGACGCCGCCGGCCAGCCGGTCGCCCAACGCGTGCAGCCGGGCTGCGATGCCTTCGTTCTCGTAGGTGTCCAGCACCGCCATCGCCGCGGCCAGCGAGTGGCTCTCGGCGCCGTGCGTGGTGGAGAGCAGGAAGACCCGTTCGCGGTCGTCGCGCAGGCCACCCCGCTCCATGAACTCGCGCTTCCCGGCCAGTGCCGAGATCGCGAAGCCGTTGCCGAGTGCCTTGCCGAAGGTCGAGAGGTCGGGCGTGACGCCGTACACGGCCTGCGCGCCGGCCTCCGACCAGCGGAAGCCGGTGATCATCTCGTCGAAGATCAGCAGGCAGCCGTGCCGGTGGGCCAGGTCCCGTAGGCCGGCCAGGTAACCGTCCGGCGGGTCGTGCTGGGTGGCTGCCTCCAGGATCAGGCAGCTGACCTGTCCTTCGTGCTCCTGCAGCAGCCGCTCGGTCGCGGGCAGATCGCCGTACGGGAAGCGGACCGTCAGGTCGGCGGCCGAACCAGGGATGCCGGCCGACATCGCCGTGGTCGAGATGAACCAGTCGTCGATCGAGAAGAACGGCTGGTCCTCGCAGATCGCCACCAGCGGCCGGCCGGTGGCGGCCCTGGCCAGCTTGACGGCGGCGGTGGTGACGTCCGAGCCGTTCTTGGCGAACTTGACCATCTCGGCCGTCTGCACGGTCGCCAGGAAACGTTCGGCGGCATCGAGCTCGATCACCCCCGGCCGGACGAAGTTCGTGCCCAGGCCGAGCTGGGCGCGGACCGCTTCCAGCACCGCCGGGTGGGCGTGCCCGAGACTGACCGCGCGCAGGCCGGATCCGTACTCGACGTATTCGTTGCCGTCGGCATCCCAGACGTGGGCGCCGCGACCATGCGTCATCACCGGCGCCATGTTCTCCGGGTACTGGTCCACCCCCTTGGCGTAAGTGTGCGCGCCGCCGGGTACGACGTCCTGCAATCGTGCGTTCAGCTCGACCGAACGGCCGAACGACTTCTCCGTCGGTGTCATGTCAGCCTCCTGCTGGCCTCCGCCAGCGACGGTGCGGCCTTGTCCCGCTCGGACATCAGCGTGACCGGCAGCGGCCACTCGATGGCCAGACCCGGGTCGTCGAACCGGATCGACACGTCCTCTCTCGGGTCGTGGGCCCGGTCGATCCGGTACGACACGTCGGCCGGATCGGTCAGAGCCTGGAAGCCATGCGCGCAGCCGGCCGGGACGTACACCGTGACCTGGTTCTCGCCGGTCAGATCGAAGTACTCCGTGTTCCGGTACGTCGGTGAGTCCGGCCGCAGGTCGACCACCACGTCGAGCACGGCACCGGACGAGCAGCGCACCAGCTTGGCCTCACCGGCCCCGGACCGCACATGCATGCCACGGACGACACCCTTGACCGAGCGGGAGATGCTGTCCTGCTCGAACGCGTCGGGATCGAGCCCGGCCGCGGCGACCACCGCGCGGTCGAAGGTGCGGCAGAAGAAGCCGCGCTCGTCCACGTAGGGCTCAGGCAGGAACAGCAGCGCGCCGGCGATCCTCGGAACCTGAATGACGTCCATCGATCCTCCTACTGGTCGCTGCCTGTCGCCATCGGCCGTCCGGCGCCGAAGAACCGGTCGGACAGTACGGCGAACTGCTGCTCGAGCTGCTCGACGTACTCGGCGTTCCTCTCCTGCATCACGGCCTCGAGGCCGCCCGCACGCGCTTCGAGCGCCCGCAGCTGGTCCATCAGCCGGGTCACGTCGAGGTCCTTGATCGGCTGCCGGAACTCGGCCAGCCGCATCCCCTCCATCAAGATGTCGTTCTTGACCGCGTAGCTGACCGAGATGGTCGGCTTCGACAGCTTCAGCGCCGACTGCACGTTGTGGTAGCGCGAGGCAACGACCAGGTCGACGCTCGCCAGCTGCTCCATCAGTTCGCCGAGCGAGTCCGCGGGCTCCCGGACCAGTCGCTCGTCGACCAGGTCCGGCCGGGTCCGGCGCAGGTCGTCGGAGATGGCGGTGACGACGGCCTCGTCGGCCGGGTCGCCGGTGACGAGCCGGATCCGGTAGCCCTCGTCGACGACCTGGCGGGCGACCTCGACGATCTTGCCGACGTACTCGGTGTAGATCTCGTCCGACCGGGACCGGTCGGTCGATGCGCCGTGGTACTCCATCACGCCGAGGCCGATGGTCCGGCGCGGATCGCGCGACTCCGGCTCCTTGGGTTCCGGCAGCGCGAACGCGAGGTCCGGGTAGACCGCGTCGTTGCTGGTGTCCAATCCCATCTGCCGCATCGCGTCGCGCGAATAGCTGTCCCGATAGGACCGGTACGTCGCCATCCGCGCGGCGTTGGTGAACAGGTAGCGGATCGACCGTTCGCGCGCGAAGTTCGCGCCGATGCTGACGAACGCGACCTGCGCTCCCACGATCCGGGCCGACAGGCACATCAGGAACAGGGCGTACGGGAAGCCCCACGGGTTCAGCTCGAGCGTCGTCTCCAGCACACCCATGCCCGGCACGATGATCAGGTCGTAGCGACGTAGCAGCAACGGCATCCGGACCAGGTCGGCGAACTTCCCGAAGATCTTGCGCGCGATCGTGGACACCCGGGACCGGCCGGGGCCGTGGGCCTGGAACCAGGTCATCGCCGTCGCCGGGATGCCGTACTGGCGCTCCAGCGTCTCCGGGCCGGAGCAGACGCAGCTGATCTCCACCTCCGGGTGGTCGCGCCGGAGGAACCACAGCATCGAATCGAGCGACCCGTGGTTGCCCAGGTTGCCCGATCCCAGCAGGCCGAAGATGGCGATCCGCGGCGGCCTGCCCGCAACGGCGGCGCTCATCCCTGTGCGACCCTCCTCTGACCGGCCACCGCCGAGCTGTCCGGAATCGATATCGGGGCGCTCGGCGGCGCGCTGTCCTCGATCCGTTGCTTCGATCCGGGTTTGGCCCGGCTGGCCATCCAGCGGATCAGCTGCGCGTAGCACCCGCGCCGCTGCGCGGACGACAACGGCGCCCGGCGGATCGCGCCGACGAAACCACCGATGTACTCGGCCAGCAGCCGGACGGTGGGATGGCGCAGCCGGCTGGCGCGCCGCGGTTCCATGTTCGCCGAGCGGGACCGGATGGTCGGCTTGGCCCGCTCTGCCCGGTCCGGGTGGTCCCGGCGGAAGAACAGCAGCTCGGGGACCTGGTAGAACCGGCCGTGCAACGCCAGTTCGGCGATGATCGTCCGGTCCGAGTGGTGGTAGCTCCCGTTCAGCGGCGTACGGCGCAACACGTCGGAGCGCATCACGCCGTAGAAGTCGTCGCCGCCGACCGCGAACAGCTGGCTGCGGAACCGCTCGACCGGGTTCGGGTCGTCGGTGGCCAGCGGGTAGTCGACCTTCAGCACGATGTCGCCGTTGCCGTCGATGATCGCCTGGTGGGCGTGGGCCAGCACGATTCCGGGGTCGGCATCCAGCGCCTCGACGCACCGCAGCAGCAGGTCCTGGCCGTACAGGTCGTCGTACGACGCCCACTTGAACAGCTCACCGCGGGCCTGTTCGAAGGTCCAGTTGTGGTTCGGTGTGGCGCCGATGTTCACCGGCTGGCGGAAGTAGCTGATCCGCGAGTCCCTCGCCAGGTAGTCGCGGCAGATCTCCGCGGTCCGATCGGTCGACGCGTTGTCCGAGATGATCAGCTCGAAGTCGGTATAGGTCTGTCCCAGCAGGGCGTCCAGGGACTCGGCCAGATACTTCTCCCCGTTGTAGACCGGGAGGCCGACGCTCAGCCGTGGTACAGCGTTCATGTGCTCCTCATTTCTGGCATCTCCTGTATCTCCGCGGCCTCGGGAGGCTGGACGACCTCGACCGGTTCGGCAGCCTCGGCTTCCAGCTGCGCCCACCGCTCGCGGATCCCCACCCCGAAGCTCCACCACCACACGATCGCGCCGACGAACGTCGCACAGGCCGCACCCCAGGACGACCCGAGCGCACCGGCGATGGCAGCGCCGCCGACACCGCCGATCAGGTACGCCGCCGACGCCCACAGCTGGGCGCGGAGACTCCTCCTGGCCACGCCGAGTGCACGCAGCCCGGCCGACGCACCGGTGTAGAAGCTTGCGAACATCACCGACAAAGTTGCCGGTAGCAACAGTGCGGACGAGGTCAGCCACACCTCACCCAGCAGCGCGTGGCCCCATGCGTCCGGCAGGGCGAACAACAGCGCCAGGCCCCACGCCAACGCGGCGAAGGCCTGAGCCCCACCGAGCAGCAGGCAGAACCACGGCAGCGCCCGTGGCCGCCGGCGAAGGACCCTGGCGGCTTCCGGAACCGCCACCAGACCGATCCCGGACAGCACGATGAAGAACGGGCCCAGCATCATCTCGGCGCCGCGGACGGTACCGACCGCGGCGATCCCGGCGAGGGCGCCGAGACCGTACATCTTGAACTGGTAGGCACCGCTGATGGTCAGGTTCTCCGCCAGGTAGCGCAGCCCGAGATCCCGGTGCTGCCGCAACCAGTCGAGCGCCCTGAACAACCGGGGAGCGACGCCTGCCTGCAGACCACTGACCAGCGCGGCGAATGCCCCGGCCAGTCCCCAGGCCAGCACGAACCGGGTGACACTGGGGTCCCGCGACGCCAGGTAGAGCAGCGGGACGAGCGCGGTGGCCCAGGTGATGTCGGCGACGAACGCCTTGCCACCCTGGCCGGACGAGAAGAACGCGAACCGCCAGCTGTCCTGCAGCATCAGGCCCGGCAGCACGATCCCGAGCGCGATGAACGCCGCACCCGGCCGGCCGCCGAGCAGGACACCGACGAGCACACAGATCGTGCCCATGATCAGACCGACCGCGATCGCCATCCCGGTCGAACTTGCCACTGCCTTCCGCCACACCGGCCTGGGCACTCCACTGAACCGCACCGCCAACGGGTCGGTGGCGAGGCCGCGGGAAATGTTCACCACGACCCCGTACGTCACCCACGCGAGGCTGAAGGCGCCGAACTCCACGGCACCCAGCGATCGCGCGACGACGATACCGACCACGAAGCTGACCAGGCTGGTCACAGCCTGGTCAGCGAGTCCCCAGGTGAGGCGGCGCAGAACACCTTTCATGTCAACCCACGACTTCGTGCGGTTCGGGCAGCGGGACCAGGTACGTGGCACCCCAGCCGCCACCGGCTTCGAGTTGGGAGATGACCTCGTCGGCGATGTCCCAGGTCAGTACCAGGACGACATCCGGCTGTGCGGCCCGCAGTTCGTCGATCGGCCGGATCGGGACACCACAGCCGCCGGGGATCCGGCGTCCGTGCTTGCCCGGTGCGGCGTCGACGGTGAACTCCAGCAGGTCGGTCCCGATCCTGCTCAGGTCGAGCAACACCGGCGCCTTCGACGGAGCGCCGTACCCGAGCACTGTGCGCCCGGCGGCCTTGTGCCGGACCAGTTCGTCGTGCAACGCGCCGGCGGCGTGCCACGCGGCCTCCTGCAAGCTGGCCAACTGGACTTCCTCGGCGATGCCGGCCGCGTCCTCGTCCTCCAGCAGTACGTCGACCGATGCGTCCGGCTTGGCGTCGTCCGCGTGCCGCAGCATCACCATCAGGCTGCCACCGAACATGTCGACCTGGCGCACCGACTCGACCGCGAGCCCGTGCAGGGCGGACAGCCGCTTCACCGCTCCGAGCGACAGGTACGACCAGTGGCCGTGCCGGATGGTGTCGAACTGGTTGCCGATGAACAGCGGCAGCAGGTGGTGGAACTCCAGCACCAGCAGACCGCCCGGTGCGAGCCGTTCGGCGCGCAGCCGCAGCATCTCGCCGACCGACGGCTCGTGCGCGATGCCATGCACGTCCACGACCAGGTCGGCTCGTTCGCCGTCACCGGCCAGCCGGCAACCGGCGGCGTACAGGTGCTCGAGCCAGGAGCCACCGTGGTGGCTGGCGAACTCGAAGACCACTCCACCGGTGAGCTCCGGGTAGTCCCTCAGCAGTTCCTTCACCGACGACTCGGCGTGCGCGATGCTCGTCGCCGACTCCACCGCCAGCGGCGGTTCGGGCAGCTGCGGCTCGACCGGGCCGAGCTGCACCAGCGTGCAGTCCCGGCACAGCCACAGCTCCAGCGGCCAGCGCGGATCAGGCCCCGGCGTGTCCGCCGTCGGGAAGTAGTCGGCGCACGGCTGTGCACCGAGATCCACCACGGGTACGACGTTCTCCCCCGCGCACCCACGACACTTGAAGCTCGCCTCTTGTTGATCTCGCACTGCATCCCCTCCGGTCACCATGTCAACGTCGCCTTGGCCGTGGTGAACGCTTCGGCGTACCGCGCGCGGCACTCCATCCCGCGCAGACGGGCCAGTCCGGCGAAGACTTCTTCGTCGAACCAGTCGTGCGGGACCTGGGACGGGTAGGCCTTGCGCAGCAGGGCGATCTTGTCGCGCAGCTGCTCCTCGGTCAGTTCGACGTACAGCCACGGCCGGCTGATGTCGCCGTCCCACTTGGGGATCTCGTAGTGCAGCACCAGCTGGTCCCGCCAGACCGTCGGCGCCAGCTCGGCGATCAGGCGGTGGTCCTGGTGCGCGTCGGTGCGGCTCGGCGCGAGCACCAGGTCCGGGCGCCGCGACGATCCGGTCTGAGCCGCCCGAGCCGTTGCCTCGAGCAACTCCTTGGTCTCGTTCCAGTACGACGGCAGCCGGCCGTCCGGCAGCTCGGCCGAGGTGACGGTCACCTCGCACTCGGGCAGGAACAGCTCCGCCGCGCGGCGGGCCTCCTCCAGCCGGAGTGCGGACCCGGTCGCGATGACGAACTCGGCGGTCAGCTCCGGGACCGACTCGGCCAGCTTCAGCAGCGTGCCGCCGCAGCCGATCTCGATGTCGTCCGGATGGGCGCCGAGGGCAACCAGATGAACCGGCCCGTCGATCAGGCCGAGCTGGAACGGCAACATCAGATCGCCACCACTACAGGGTCGTCGCCGACGGATCCGGCCGGAGCGTCGAAGCCCTTGTCCATCACCTGGCCACGCTGCGCGCGGGCCTCGTGGCTCCACAGCGCCCACGGCTTCTTGCCGGACCGGTACAGCTCCTCGAGCTGACTGCGCTCCTTGAGGGTGTCCATCGGCGCCCAGAACCCGTGGTGCGGGATGGCCTCGAGCCTGCGCATCGCGGCCAGTCGCGGGAACGCGTCGCCGACCAGGTCCTCGTCCTCGTGCAGGACGTCGAAGATCTCCTTCTTGATGACGAAGTAGCCGCCGTTGATCCACGCGTTCAGGTCGGCCGCCGACCGCAGCCCGGTGACCCGGGCGTCGGTGCCGAACTCGACCACGTGGAACGACGCCTGCGGCGGCACCGCGAGCAGGCTGGCGGTGATGTCACTGGTCATCACGTGGTCGACGATCTTGTCCATCGGAGCGTCGGTCAGCACGTCGCCGTAGTTGGCCAGGAACGCGTCGTCGTCCTCGAGGTACGGCCGGACCCGGCGCAACCGCTCACCGATGCTGGTATCGATCCCGGTGTCGACGAAGGTGATCTTCCACTCGCTGATGTCGGAGTCGAGCAGCTGGATCCGTTGCCCGCCCTTCGACATCACGAAGTCGTTGGAGACCGTCTCCTCGTACCGCAGGAAGTACTCCTTGACCGCGGACCCCCCGAAGCCCAGGCACAGGATGAACTCGGTGTGGCCGAAGTGTGCGTAGTAGCGCATCACGTGCCACAGGACCGGCCGGTCGCCGATCGTCATCATCGGTTTCGGCGCGGAGTCCACGCCGCTGCGCATCCGCAGCCCGAACCCCCCACAGAAGATCACGACCTTCATCGCGCTGTTCCTTCCCCCCACTGAGTGCTGTCAGATCCCTCTTACGATTCAGAGCAGTTCGAGACGCGGGATGGGTACGACGAACTTCGCGCCCCACTCCCGTGCGTAGCCGAGCTGGTGGACGATCTCCTCCCGCAGGTTCCACGGCAGGATCACGATGTAGTCGGGGCGCGTCTCGGCGAGGCGCTCCGGGGCGAAGATCGGGATGTGTGTGCCCGGCAGGAACATGCCGTGCTTGTGCGGGCTGCGGTCGACCGTGTACGGCAGCAGGTCCTCGCGGATGCCGCAGTGGTTCAGCAGCGTGTTGCCCTTGCCGGGTGCGCCGTAGCCGGCGACCGACTTGCCGTCGCGCTGGGCCTGGATCAGGAACTCCAGCAGATCGGACTTGATCGTGAAGACCTCGGTCGCGAAGCCCAGGTGGCCCTCGACCGTGTGCAGGCCGGCGTCCGCCTCGTCCTGCAGGACCTTCCCGACCAGCTCGGTCGGCTCGCCCGCGGTCTCGATCGGCGTCGACATGACCCGCAGCGAACCGCCGTGGCTGGCCAGTTCCTGCACGTCGACGACCTTCAGGCCGGCCTTCTCCAGCGCCAGCGCGGCGGTCTTCAGGCTCAGGTACGAGTAGTGCTCGTGGTAGATCGTGTCGTACTGGCGACGCTCGATCAGCCGGAGCAGGTGCGGGAACTCCAGCGACACCAGGCCGTCGTCCTTCACCAGCGCACGCAGGCCCTTGGCGAAGTCGACGATGTCCGGCACGTGCGCGAACACGTTGTTGCCGACGACAAGGTCTGCCTGTCCGTGCCGCGCCGCCGCGTCCTTGCCGGTCTCCTCGCCGAGGAAGTAGCTCTCGGTCCGGATGCCCTTCTCGTTGGCGATCGCGGCGATGTTCGCGGCCGGCTCGATGCCGAGCACCGGGATGCCGAGCGCCGTCGCGTGCTGCAGCAGGTAGCCGTCGTTGCTGGCCGCCTCGACGATCAGGCTCTCCGCGCCGAGGTCGAGCCGCTCCTGCATGTCCACGACGAACCGGCGGGCGTGCTCCACCCAGCTGGTCGAGTACGACGAGAAGTACAGGTAGTCGCTGAACACGTCGTCGGCCGCGACGTACGCCGGGAGCTGGACCAGCAGGCAGTTGTCGCAGATCCGGACGTTCAGCGGATAGAAGGTCTCACCGCTGTCGATCTGGTCGGCGCGCAGGAAGCTCTCGCACGGCGGGGACATGCCCAGGTCGACGAACGTCCGCGTCAGTGTCTCGCCACACAGGCGGCAGGCGACTGATTCCCCCATCAGTGCTTCTCCTTGAATAGTGCGTCCCCGGGACCGGGGAACTGCTCGTCGGTCTGGCGGCGCAGCTGGTCGTCGACCATGCCGGCACCGAGCAGCTGCTGGATCCGGCGCAGCCGGACGAACTGCGCGGAGTTGAAGTCCTCCAGCGTCAGGCCGTGCCGCTCGTACGCGGCGGCCAGTTCGTCGGCGCCCCTGCGCACAGTCCACGCCAGCTTGAGGTTCGGGAAGGTGTCGTTGAGCTTGCTGAAGTCGACCTTGTAGTTGCGCAGGTCCGGTCCGGCGCCGTCGGCGATCGACAGGGTCGAGCCGGGCACCGCCTCGCGGACCATCTCGGCGATGTCGCGGACCTGGACCACGTCCTCGGACCGGCCGACGTTGAACGCCTCGTCGTGGATCACCTCGCGTGGCGACTCGAGCACCGTCAGGAAGGCCCGGCTGATGTCCTCGATGTGCACCAGCGGCCGCCACGGCGTCCCGTCGCTCTCCAGCCGCACCTGCCCGGTCGTCATCGCGATCGCGGTCAGGTTGTTCACCACGATGTCGAGCCGTAGCCGGGTGGACACGCCGTACGCGGTCGCGTTGCGTAGGTAGGTCGGGCTGAACGTGTCATCGGCAAGCTTCGACAGTTCCTTCTCGGCCAGCGCCTTGGTCTCGCCGTACGGCGTGACCGGGTACATGTCCGCGTCCTCACCGACCGCCTCGGAGCCGGCCGCGCCGTACAGGCTGCAGGAGGAGGCGAACAGGAACCGCTCGATGCCGGCGTCCTTGGCCGCCTGGGCCACCTTGAGCGTCCCGTCCAGGTTCACCGAATACGTCGCGTCGCGGTTCAGATGACCGAGTGGATCGTTCGACAACGCGGCCAGACAGACCACGGCGTCGTACCCCTCGAGCTCGGCCGCGGTGACGTCCCGCATGTCGCGCGGTTTCCGGTTCCCGATCGGATCCGGTCCTCCCAGCAGATCGCACCCCTCGTACAACCCGGTGTCCAGCCCGTCCACCTGATGTCCGGCATCGCGCAGGAACGGCACCATCACAGCGCCGATATATCCCCGGTCCCCGGTGACCAGAACCCTCATCCGTCGCTCCCTCACCCCAGCACTGGTCTGTCGCCCAATACAGATCGGCGACCGGGCCGCCTGATACACGCAATTTCTTCCGGCGGTGTGTATCAGGGGGCGGCCGCGGCTGCTCTTCTCTGCGCTGCTGCCGTACGTGGGGGTTGCCCGCGTCATGAGCCTGTGGGGGGCGTTATGAAGGTTGCCGTATTCGGCTTGGGCTATGTGGGGTCAGTGACGGCTGCGTGCCTGGCTGCCAACGGCCACGACGTCTGGGGCGTCGATGTCGATACTGCGAAGGTCGGTCCGATCACCGGGGGACACAGCCCGGTGGTCGAACCGGGCCTGGACGAACTGGTGGCGGACGGAGTCACCGCGGGAAGACTGCATGCGACCACCGATCCGCGACTCGCGCTGGAACGCGCCGACGTCTCGCTGATCTGTGTGGGGACGCCGTCGACCGCGGCGGGCAGTACCGACCTGACCTACATCCGGCGGGCGGTCCGCGACATCGCCGAGGCGGCGCATGTCGCTGAGCCGCCGGAATCCGGGTTCCACAGCATCGTGGTCCGGAGCACGGTCCCGCCGGGAACCGTGGACGAGGTCGTCGCGCAGGTGCTGGCCGACGTACCGGTCGCCGAGGGTTTCACCTTCGGTACGGCGATGTGCCCGGAGTTCCTGCGGGAAGGATCCGGGCTGGCCGACTTCTACGATCCACCCTTCGTCGTCGTCGGGACACGCAACGCGAAGGTCGGCACCGCCCTGACCGACCTGTTCGGGTTCCTCGGCGTCGACGTTCAGGTTGTCGACGTCCGGACCGCGGAGGCGCTCAAGTACGCCTGCAACGCGTTCCACGCGACCAAGGTGTCGTTCGCCAACGAAATGGGCCGGATCTTTCGGTACTACGGCGTGGACTCGCGCGAGGTCATGCGGATCTTCGTCCAGGACACGAGCCTCAACATCTCGCCGTACTACCTGCGGCCTGGGTTCGCGTTCGGCGGCTCGTGCCTGCCGAAGGACCTGCGCTCGGTCCTGCACCTGGCCCGGGTCAACGACACGGACCTGCCGCTGCTCGCCGGAACGCTGGCGACCAACGAGCTGACTGTCCGTGACGTCGTCGACCGGGTCGTGGCCGGCCCGGGACGCGAGATCGCACTGCTCGGCCTGAGTTTCAAGCACGCGACCGACGATCTGCGCGAGAGCCCGAGCGTCGAGCTGGCCGAACGGCTGATCGGTAAGGGCTACAACCTGCGTATCTACGACGCGATCGTGAACCCGAGCCGCCTGGTCGGCGCGAACCTGCGGCACGTGACGTCGAAGCTGCCACACCTGCAACGGGTGCTGACCGACGACCCGACCGCGGCGCTCGCCGGCGCGGACCTGGCGATCGTGTCGGCGACCGACACCGCCGCGATCGACGCCCTGCTGAGCACTCCGCCGTCCCGGACCATCGACCTCAGCGGCCGGCTCGGCGACGCCGTCGAGGCACTGCCCGGATACGAAGGAGTCGGCTGGTGAGCGGTCCGCGCGTACTGATCATCATCCAGAACCTGTGGGTGCCGTTCGACCGCCGGGTCTGGCTGGAGTGCCAGGCCCTGGTGGCGTCCGGGTACGAGGTGACCGTCGTCTGCCCGAAGGGCCCGGGCGACCCGTCGTACCAGGTCATCGACGGGGTGACCGTGCACCAGTACAAGGCCTACTCCCCCGGCGGGAGCAAGATCGGGTTCGTCGCGGAGTACGCGTACTCGTTCCTGGCGACGCTGCGGCTGGTGCTGCGGGCGCGCAAGGCCGGCACGTTCGACGTATTGCAGGCGTGCAACCCGCCGGACATCTTCTGGCCGATCGCGATGCTGCTGCGCCGGCTGGACCGGACGAAGTTCGTCTTCGACCACCACGACCTGTGCCCGGAGCTGTTCCAGTCCCGCTTCGGCGGTACGACGAGCCTGCCGTACAAGGGACTGCGGTTCCTGGAGCGGATGACGCACCGCAAGGCCGACCACGTGACCTCGACCAACGACTCCTACCGCCGGATCGCGATCACGCGCAGCGGCAAGGCGAACCACGACGTGACCGTGGTCCGCACCGGGCCCGACCCGGACAAGTTGCGCCGCGGCGGGGTGGACGAGTCCCTGCGTCGCGGTCACCGGTACCTGGTCACCTACATCGGTGTGATGGGACCGCAGGACGGGGTCGACATCGTGGTCCGCGCGGCGGATCACATTGTCAACAATCTCGGCCGGACCGACATCGCGTTCACGCTGATGGGTGGCGGTGACTCCTTCGACGACGTGGTCGCGCTGCGGGACGAGCTCGGCCTCGCCGAGCACGTCGAGTTCACCGGCCGGGTGCCGGACGAGACGGTGCGTGCGGTCATGTCGACCGCGGACGCGGGCCTGTCGCCGGACCCGAAGAATCCGCTGAACGACGTGTCGACGATGAACAAAACGATGGAGTACATGGCCTTCGAGCTCCCGGTCGTCGCCTTCGACCTGATCGAGACCAAGGTGTCCGCCGAGGACGCCGCGGTGTACGTCGAGCCCAACGACGTCGCGAAGTACGGGCAGGCGATCGTCGACCTGCTCGACGACGAGGTTCGGCGCCGCCGGATGGGCCGGCTCGGCCGCGAACGGGTCGAGCAGGTGCTCGCCTGGAAACACCAGCAGAAGGCCTACCTCGAGGTGTACGACGGCCTGACCGGTCACGTCAGCGAGGTCGGCGACGTGGCCCGGGCCACGGGGTCCTGAGGTGTGCGGCATCGCCGGCTGCTACCAGCAGCACGACGGCTTCGCGCTGGCCGAGACGATGAGCGACCGGATCGCGCACCGCGGTCCGGACGCCGACCATGTCTACCGGTTCGAGGACGGTGACGTGCGGGCGCACCTCGCACATCGTCGATTGTCGATCATCGACCTGTCGTCGGGCGCGGACCAGCCGTTCACCAAGCGCGGCCTGACGATCTGCTACAACGGCGAGCTCTACAACTACAAGGAACTGCGCGCCGAGCTGTCCAGGTCGGGCGTCGCGTTCCGGACCAGCTCGGACACCGAGGTGGTGCTCGAGGCGTGGCGGCGCTGGGGTCCGGCCGCGCTGTCGCGGTTCCGCGGCATGTTCGCGTTCGCGATGCTGGACGAGGACAGCGGCAGCATGTACCTGGCCCGCGACCCGCTCGGCATCAAGCCGCTGTACTTCCTGCGCCGCGAGGGCGGCGTGGTCTTCGCGTCCGAACTGAAGGCATTGGTCGCCGCGGTCGGGTCGGAGCTCCGCACCGAGCCAGGCGCGTTGATCGCGTCGATGCTCTACTACTGGCTGCCCGAGCAGCGCTGCGCGATCGACGGCGTGGAGAAGTTGCCGCCGGGTTCGTGGGCCGAGTTCCGGCCGGATGGCAGCAGCCGGCACGAGACGTACTGGCGCGTGACCGACATCGCGACCCAGGCAGCCGCAGGGCCGCGGGCAGATCTGCGGACGGTGATCGAGGAGTCGGTCGCCGCTCACATGGTCGCCGACGTGCCGGTGTCGACGTTCCTGAGTGGCGGTCTCGACTCGAGCCTCGTCACCGTGCTGGCGAAGCGGCTCGATCCGGGTGTCGACTCGTACACGATCACGTTCCGCGCGCAGGACCAGCGGCTCGAGGCGATGCCCGACGACGCGATCTACGCGCGCAAGGTGGCGCAGCAGTTCGGCATCGACCTGCACGAGATCGAGATTGCCCCGGACGTGGTCGACCTGCTTCCGCGGATTGTCGACACGCTCGACGAGCCGATCGGTGATCCGGCCGCGATCAACACCCTGCTGATGTGCGACGCCGCGCGCGCCGCCGGGGTCAAGGTGCTGCTGTCCGGGATGGGCGCCGACGAACTGTTCGGTGGCTACCGCAAACACCTCGCGTGCGTGATGGGAGCGCAGTACCAGCGGCTCCCCGGCGTACTGCGGAACGGTCTGATCGGCCCGGCGGTACGGCGGATGCCGGTCACGGTGAACGGTCGCGGACTGCGATACGCCCGCTGGGCGAAGCGGTTCCTGACCTTCGCGGATCTGCCGGAGGAGACGGCGTTCCGGCGCAGCTACACGATGTACGACGGCGACCAGCTGACCGGACTGCTGAGCCCGGACCTGGAGCCGTACGTCGGGAAGCTGCTGTCGGAGCACAGCGACATCTATCACGACACGACGCTCGACGATCACGTGAACCGGATGTGCCTGGCGGACTCGCGGATGTTCCTGCCCGGGCTCAACCTGGCCTACACCGATCGGTCCAGCATGGCCGCGTCGACCGAGGTGCGGACGCCGTTCGTGGACCCGATCGTCGCCTCCGCGGCGTTCTCGATCCCGGGCAGCGAGAAGATCCACCGCCGGCAGGGCAAGCTCGCGCTGAAGAAGGCGGCCGAGGCCTGGCTGCCGAAGGAGATCATCTACCGGCCGAAGGCGTCGTTCAGTGCGCCGCTGCGGGCCTGGGTCCGCAACGACCTGCGGGAGCTGGTCGACGACACCTTGCTCCGCGGCGAACTCGTCGGCAGCGGCTTCCTCCAGCAGGCCGCCGTACAGCGGTTGGTCGACGACGAGCGGGCCGGTCGCGAGGACTACTCGAAGCAGATCTGGCAGCTGCTGACGCTGGAGACCTGGACCCGCCACATGCGCTCCCTGGGCGTGACCATCACCTCACTCTGAAGGCTCCACACTCTCTGAAGGACTGGCATGAAACAGGTTGCACAGAACTACAAGTCCGGTGAGCTCGCGGTCCTGGACGTGCCTCCGCCCACCTGTGCGCCGGGCGGCGTGCTGGTCCGCTCGCTGTACTCGCTGATCTCCACCGGCACCGAGCTGATGAAGGTCGGCGAGGCCAAGCTGTCCATGCTCGGCAAGGCGCGGGCGCGGCCGGACCAGGTCCGCAAGGTGCTGGACTCGGTCGCCCAGCAGGGCGCGGTCAACACCTACAAGAAGGTGATGAACAAGCTCGACTCGTACACGCCGCTGGGCTACTCGCTGTGTGGTGTGGTGGTCGAGGTCGGCGCCGGCGCCGAGGAGTTCAGCGTCGGGCAACTGGTCGCTGCCGCGGGCAACGAGTTCGCGCTGCACGCGGAGTACAACTGGGTCCCGGTCAACCTGTGCGTGCCGGTGCCGGACGGCGTACCGCCGGAGCAGGCCGCGTTCTCGACGGTCGGTGCGATCGCGATGCACGGCGTACGGCAGTCGGAGGTGCAGCTCGGCGACACCGCGGTGGTGATCGGGCTCGGGCTGGTCGGTCAGCTCGTTGTGCGGCTGCTGGTTGCGGCCGGAGTACGGGTGTTCGGGATCGACACCGTCGACGACCGGTGCCGGATGGCGGAGAAGGCCGGCGCGCTGCACTGCTCGTCCGCGGACGAGGCGGGCATCGCGTCGCTGGAGCGGTCGATCCTCGAGGCCTCCAGCGGACTGGGTGCCGACCACATCCTGCTCGCCGCTGGTGGTCACTCGAACGGCCCGGTGGAAACCGCGGCCCGGCTGGCGCGCGACCGCGCCCGGGTGGTCGACATCGGCAAGACCAGGCTCGACCTGCCGTGGAACGCGTACTACGACAAGGAACTCGACGTCCGGTTCTCCCGCTCCTACGGTCCCGGGCGGTACGACGACCGCTACGAACTCCAGGGCATCGACTACCCCGCCGGCTACGTCCGTTGGACCGAACGCCGCAACCTGGCGTGCTTCATAGACCTGATCGCCCGCGAACAGATGGACATCGGTTCCCTGATCGCCGGCACCTTCCCGATCGCCGACGCGACAGACGTCTACCAGCAACTCAGCACAGGAGCCCTCCCCGGAGTCGGCTTCCTCTTCGAATACCCGAAGGACGCCGCGGAAACGGCGGAAGGCAATGGAGCGGCCCACACCGGAGCCAGCGCGGCGCACAACACCGGAGCCAGCGCGGCGCACAACACCGGAGCCGGCGCGGCGCAGAGCGCGGCGGGAATTGCCCGAACCGCGCCCGGGTCCACGGATGCTGCGACTACTACCCGCCGGCGGGAGCCGGCCGGGCGGCCGGCTTCCGCCGGCGGAGCACGGCTGGGGTTCATCGGGGCAGGCAACTACGCATCGAGCATGCTCCTGCCGCACCTGCAGAAGAACGAGGATGCGGTCCTGGCTCACGTCGCGACCAACAAGTCACTGTCCGCCGCCAACGCCCAGCGCAGGTTCGGGTTCGAGAACATCTCGACCGAGGCGAACGCCGTACTGTCCGACGAGAGCCTGGACGCGGTGTTCGTGGTGACTCGGCACAGTAGTCACGCGGAGTTGGCGTGCCGGGCGCTGGAGACCGGGAAGGCGGTCTTCGTGGAGAAGCCGCTGGCGCTGACCACCGAGGACGTGGACCGGATCGTCGCCACGGTCGATGCTACCGGCAACGACCGGCTGATGGTCGGGTTCAACCGCCGGTTCGCTCCCCTGCTCACCGACCTGCGCGACCGGTTCGGCGACCCGGGCGGCAACTACTCGCTGCGCTACCTGGTCAACGCCGGCCGGCTGGACCCGTCCAGCTGGTACCTCGACCAGGACAAGGAGGGCAGCCGGTTCGGCGGCGAGGGCGGTCACTTCATCGACACCCTGGCCTGGTGGCTGAACAGCCCGCCCACCGAGGTGTACGCCGTACCCGGACCGGACGCCGGCGACGTCATCGTCACCCTGCGGTTCGCGAACGGCTCGGCCGGCCAGATCACGTACGTCGGCGGCGGCAACGCGCGGTTCCCGAAGGAGACGCTGGACATCACCGGCGGCGGCCGCAACGGCCGGCTGGACAACTTCCAGAGCGCCTCGGTCTGGGCCGGCCGGAAGCCGTCGACCCGGAAGGCCCGCGGCACCGACAAGGGCCAGCGTGTCGAACTCGAACGCTTCGTCGCCGCGGTCAAGTCCGGCGGCCCGATGCCGATCTCGTTCGACTCACTGATCGCCACCACGCGCGCGGCCATCGCCGTCGACCGGAGCCTGGCCAGCGGCCGTCCGGAGATGGTGTGAGCCGCCAGCCCTTGGGTTGGTACGTCCGCCGCTTGCGCCGGATGTCCCCCACCGAGCTGGCCTGGCGTACGCGCGACCACGTACGTCGTACCACCTGGGCCTATCAGCAGGTCAGGCCCGGGCAGGACGTGCAGGTGCATCCGCCGGTACGCAAGGAGCTGACCTTCGGTACGACGCTGCCGTCGCATGCGGCGGACGCCGTACCGGAGGAAGCGCGCAAGGCGATCATCGCGACCGCGGACGCGATCATGGCCGGAAAGCTCGAGGTGCTCGGCGCCGACCGGACGGATCTGCGCTCGCCGGACTGGTTCCGCGACCCGACCACCGGCCGGCGGTCCGACCCGGCGCAGTACACCTTCCGGCAGAACCACCGCAACGAGGAACTGGTCGGGAACGTCAAGCAGGTCTGGGAATTGTCCCGGCACCACCACCTCACCCAGCTGGCCGCGGCCTGGTACCTGACCCTCGACGACGCGTACGCCGAGCGTGTCGCCGAGCACCTGAACGACTGGTGGCGGTCCAACCCGTTCCTGTCCGGTGTGCACTGGGCGAGCGGGATCGAGATCGGCATCCGGCTGATCAGCTGGACCTGGATCCGGCGACTGCTGAACGACTGGCCCGAGGTCACCGACCTGTTCGAGCACAACGAACTCGCGCTCCGGCAGATCTACTGGCACCAGCGCTATCTGGCCGCGTTCCGCAGCCGTGGTTCGTCGGCGAACAATCATGTGATCGCCGAGGCCGCCGGGCAGCTCGTGGGTGCTTGCGCGTTCCCGTGGTTCACCCAGAGCTCGCGCTGGCGCGACGATGCGGCCGCGCTCCTCGAGAGTGAACTGGACGCCAACACCTTCCCGTCCGGCGTGAACCGCGAACTCGCGACCGACTACCACCGCTTCGTCTCCGAGCTCGGCCTGTACGCCGCTCTCGAGGCGGACAAGGCCGGCCATCCGTTGACCGAGAAGACCTGGGCACTGCTGACCCGCACGATCGACGTGGCCGCGGCGATTGTCGACAACACCCTGCGGCCGCCACGTCAGGGCGACGACGACGAGGGCATGGTGCTGGTCCTGGATCCGCCGAATGTCAGCAATTGGTCGGCGTTCCTGTCCCTCGGCGCCGCCGTCGTCGGCCGCGCGCCCTGGTGGCCGGAGGTCCCGGTCACGGCGACCGCGGCCCTGGTCGGTTCACTGGTAGATGGTCGACAATCCGATCGTCCAGCCGAACGACCAGAGCATTTCGAGGATGCGGGCCTCACGATCCTGCGCAGCCGCGACGCAGGGCCGGAGATCTGGTGCCGCGCCGACGCGGGCCCGCACGGCTTCCTGTCCATCGCCGCCCACGCGCACTGCGACGCGCTCTCGCTCGAGGTCCGGGTCGGCGGCGTCGACGTCCTGGCGGATCCAGGCACGTACTGCTACCACGGTGAAGAGGCCTGGCGAAACTACTTCCGCTCGACCATCGCCCACAACACCGTCGAGGTATCCGGAACCGAGCAGTCCGTCCAAGGCGGCCCGTTCCTCTGGTTGCGCGGGGCAACAGGCCGGGTACGCCGCTTCGCCGCCGATGATGATGTGGCGACGTGGGACGCCGAACAAGACGGCTACCAATCCGGCGACAACCCGGTGATACACCGGCGGACCGCCGTACTGGATCACGGGGTACTGCGGGTCGAGGACCGGCTCGATACGACAGCCGGCGTACGGATCGCGTGGCATCTCGGGCCGGAAGTGACGATCGACCTGGATGGAGCGACCGGACGACTGGAGTGGCCGAACGGCTCGGCGGTCGTCGAGTTGCCGGCCGGCCTGAGCTGGTCCGCGCACCGTGGTGACGACGATCCGTTGCTGGGCTGGTACTCACCGCGATTCGGGCACAAGGTCCCGATCACGACGCTCGTCGGTACCGGGAACCTCACGGCGGAGGACCCGGCGATCAGCACATTTCGATTCCGGTCTTGACCGGAGATCGGCTGTATCACCCCTCTTTCACCGCCCTCTATTACAGGACACCACCGTGGCGTTCGACTGGAGGGGACTGTGAGCGCACAGCAGCTCGACGTCAAGAAGTCCTGGCGGGCCATTCGCAGGTACCGCCTGATCGTGGCTGCCGTGGCAGCGGTCGGCCTGCTCGTCGGTCTTGCCGCCGGGTTCTTGGTGCCGCCACTGCACACCGCCACTTCGCTCGTGGTGCTGCCGCCACCACTGGCAGCCGATCCGGAGAAGGCGACGGGCACGCAGAGCATCGAGACGCAGGTCTTCATCGCGGAGAGCGAGCCGGTGCTGAGGAGCGCGGGGCAGAACCTGTCGCCCGCGCTGCCCTCCGAAGTGGTCAAGGGCAGGGTCAAGGTCACCGCCGTCACCGACGACGTCATCCAGATCGACGCCAAGGGAACGACGGCCGGTCAGTCGATGCGACTGGCGAATGCTGTCGCCGAGGTCTACCTGGTCTTCGTCACCACGGACCAGAAGCTGCCCGGCGACCTGGGGAAGAAAACGGGGGCACGGGTCTTGGAGCAGGCGACTACCGCACGGGGCGGGAATCTCGCGATTCACTTGGGAATCTTCGGGTTGCTCGGCGCACTGATCGGCGCCGTGGCCGGCTCGATCGGCGTACTGGCGAAGGTCCGCGGCGACCGGCGGCTGCGGCTGCGGGACGAGATCGCGGACGCGGTCGGACTTCCGGTGCTGGCGTCGGTTTCGTCGTACCAGGCAACCGATGTGTCCGACTGGGCCTATCTGCTCGAGCACTACTCACCAACGGCTGTCGAGGCCTGGAGTCTGCGCAAGACGCTGCATCACCTCGGCCTGGACGTGAAGGGCGGCGGGCCTGTCTCGCTGACCGTCATCTCGTTCGCGGGTGACGACAAGGCACTGCCGCTCGGCCCGCAACTGGCCGCGCTCGCCACGTCGATCGGCATCACCACCTCGATCGTGGTCGACTCGCACCAAGAGCCGGCCGGCACCACCGCATTGAGCATCCACCTGGTCGTCGTCGATCGGGACGCGCCGCACCTGGTCGGCGCCGAGCGCACCACCAACACGATCGTCGCCCTGTCGGCCGGCACCGTGACGGCCGAGGAACTGGCCCGGCTGGCTGTCGCGGCCGCGGCCGACGACCGGAACATCGACGGCCTGGTCGTCACCGATCCCGACCCGACGGACCGCACCATCGGCCGCGTCTCGCAGTCGATGCGCCGGTCGAGTTCCCGGCTGCCGACCCTCCTCACCGGTACCGCGAGGAGGGGCAAATGAGTAACCAGCCCTCCACCGAGCCCGTGGTGAGCCAGCCGGCCTGGACCGACGACGACGGCCTGTTCGCCGACGACGGACCGTCGACCGCGTACCCGCCGGACGCGCTGGTCACCTTTCGGTTTCTCCGCGACGCAGTCCGCCGGCACCTGCGGATCTGGCTGATCGTCGCCATCGTCGGGCTGGGCTGTGGCCTGGCGTCGACCGTCGTAGTGCCGACGACGAACGCTTCATCGACCCGCCTGCTGCTCACCCATCGCGATGGTGAGGACCCGGCCAAGGCGATGGCCACGGATGTCAGCCTGGCGACCACGCACACGGTGGCGCAGCGGGTCATCGACCTGCTCAAGCTGCCCGAGACCCAGGACGATCTGCTCAAGGAGTACACCGTGGGCGCCAAGACCGACCGGGTGCTCGAGATCACGGCCTCGGCGAAGACTCCTGAGCAGGCGACCAAGCTGGCGACCGTCGTCGCACAGGTGTTTCTGGTTTACCGCAAGGAGCAGATCGCGCTGCAGGACGCGCCGCTGATTCGCGACAAGACCGCGGCCGACAGCGACGTGACCGTGGCCGAGCAGGCGGTCCGCGCCGCCGGCGACGATCCTGACGAGCTGAAGAGCCCGACCAGCGCGGTGGCGACCCGGCTCGGTGCCGCCCGCGACCGGGCGCAGTACATCCGGCAGCAACTGGACGACCAGAAGGTCCAGGCTTCGCGGATGAACAGCAGCCGGATGCTCGACGCGGCCGCGCCGGTGCCGGTCTCGGCCAAGCGGACGATCGCGATCAACGCGGCCACCGGGCTGCTCGCCGGGCTGTTCATCGGTCTCGGCTTCGTCATCGTTCGTGCGTTGATCTCGGACCGGCTGTGGAAGCGGCAGGACATCGCCCGTGCGCTGGGTACCCGGGTCCGGCTGAGCAGCGAACGGCCGCCGCGCTGGCGGCTGCTGCCCTATCCCCGGTACCTGAGCGACTCGCAGCGACGGCAGCCGGAGGTCCGGCTGATGGTGCAGCACCTCGCTCAGCGCATCTTCTGGGGCGAGCGTCCCACGCCGGGCATGACCGTGGTCAGTGTCGACGACGTGAAGACCTGTGCCCTTGTGGTGGCGTCGCTGGCGGTCGCGCTGGCCGAGGAGGGCAAGCACGTACTGGTGGCCGACCTCACCGAGACCGGCAGGCTCGCGGGCATGCTCGGCGTCAAGACTCCCGGCACGCACGAGTCACGGTTCAGCGAACCGGGCCGTCGGATCGACGTCCATCGCCCCGATCCGGACCGCGGACCGGCGCAAGGCTGCTATCTGCACCTGAGCGACTCCAACCGGCCGTCGAGCTCCGGCGACATCGCCCTCGACTCGGCCTGGGAGGTCTCGGACATCGTTCTCACCCTGACCACCCTGACGCCGGAGATCGGCGCCGATCACCTGGGCACGTGGGCGTCGCACGCCGCCGTCGTGGTGACCGCGGGCCAATCGACCACCACCAAGATCCAGGCCACCGGCGAGATGCTGCGGCTGGCCGGACTCGAGCTGGACACCGCTGTCGTCCTCCGTCCGGATCAGACCGACGAGGGTGTCGGCGTCGCCGAAGCCGAGGCCGGTACGCCGAGGACGGTGGACGTCGAGATGTTCGGCCGATGACCACGATCACCACCCGGTGGAGCACGCAGCTGGCCACGCGGCTCGGCCACCGCCCGACCAGGCGGGTGGTCGCGCCCGAGGTCCGGCGGCGCCGGCGGGTCCAGCTCACCTGGGCACTGCTCGTCCTGAACGTGATGACGTTCTTCCCGGGTGCACCGCACCTGCTGCCGATCCCGGGGTCCGTCGGCAAGCTCATCGCCCAGGGGGCACTGGTCGGCGCACTGATGATGGCGCTGTCGGTGAACCGGCCGGTCCGGATCCGGCCGAGTGTGTTCATCTTCCTGCTGCTGATGCTGGCGGCCGAGGGCCTGCTCGCCAGCGTCCGGGCCGAGTTCCTGTTCGGTGCGCTGTTCCGCGCGGGCCGCCTGTTCACCTTCGCGATGGTGCTGTGGCTGCTGACACCGTGGTGGACCCGCCGGGATCTCCTGCTCGTCCGGACGCACCTCCTGGTCTTGTGGAGCATCCTCGGCTCGGTCGTCCTCGGGCTGCTCGTCGCGCCGGGGTTGGCGCTGACCGAGGACCGGCTCGGCGGCGCCCTCTGGCCGATTCCACCGACGCAGGTCGGGCACTACGCCGCGGTGGCGGCCGGCCTCACGATCGTGCTGTGGCTGTCCGGGCTGCTCCGGCGCGGAGTCGCGCTCACCAGCGTGCTGGTGGCTATTCCTGTGCTGCTGCTGACGCATACCCGTACCGCATTGGTCGCGATGCTGGCCGGCGTACTGATCGCCGGGCTGAGCCTGTTCACCGCACGGTCGCGGGTCCGCAAGTCGTTCGCGATCGGCTTCGCCGCCTTCTCCGTCGGGGCGCTCACCCTCGGCTCGGTGGTAGCGACCTGGCTGGCTCGTGGCCAGGACGCCGAAGAGGTGACCGCGCTGACCGGCCGCCGGGAAGTCTGGGACTCGATCCTGGCCCAGCCGCGGTCGGCCTTCGAGACCCTGTTCGGCTTCGGCCTGTCCAACAAGTCCTTCAACGGCCTGCCGATCGACAGCAACTGGCTCGGCACGTACTACGACGTCGGGCTGGTCGGGGTCGCGATCACGATCATGCTGGTGCTGTTCGTCCTGACCGCCGCCTGGTTCCGCCCGCAGGGCCCGCATCGCGCGCTCGCGCTCTTCCTGGTCGCGTACTGCGTGGTCGCGTCCTTCACCGAGAGCGGCCTCAGCGAAGCGTCGCCGTACCTGCTCGAGCTGACGCTGGCGGCGTCACTCGTGTACTCCACATCCACCCGTGAAGGAGTGCGATGAAGATCCTGCTGGTACACAACCGGTACCGGTCGACCGCGCCGAGCGGGGAGAACCGGGTGGTCGACCAGGAGAGCGAGGCGCTGACCGCCCTCGGCCACGAGGTCCGGCACTTCGAGCGGCACAGTGACGCCATCGAGGACTGGCCCGCATGGCAGAAGGCGACGCTGCCCGCCCGCGTGGTCTGGAACCCGGCGAGCCGGCGGGACCTCGCCGCTGCCCTGGCCGAGGACCGGCCTGACGTCGTTCACATCCACAACACGTTCCCGCTGCTGAGCCCGTCCGTGCTGTACGCGTGCCGCAAGGCGGGCGTCCCGGTCGTGATCACCCTGCACAACTACAAGCTGCTGTGCGCCAGCGGCGACTTCTTCCGCAACGGCGAGGTCTGCCACGACTGCGCCGGTGGCAACCCGGCGCCCGCGGTGATCCACCGTTGCTACCGGGGATCCGCGCTGGCGACCTCGACCACGGTGCTGAACGCCCGGAGCCACCGGCGCAGCTGGCGCCGCCTGGTATCGGCGTACATCTTCATCTCCGAGTCCCAACGACAGCTGATGGCCGCGATGGACTTCGAGCCGGACCGGACGTTCGTCAAACACAACGTGGTCCCGTACGACGGCCCCGTCGGCGGACCGAAGGAGCGCCAGGTCACGTACGTCGGACGTCTGGACGCGGCCAAGGGCGCTCCCCTGCTGATGAAGGGCTGGGACGCGTACCGCGCGATCGCCGGCGACGACGCGCTCCGGCTCGTGATCGCCGGCGGCGGCCCGATGCTGGACGAGGTCACCGCCTGGGCGGCCACCCGGCCGTCCGTCGAGCTGCGCGGGATGATGACCAAGCCGGAGGTGTTCGAGCTGATCCGCTCGTCCCGGGCGGTCGTCCTGCCGTCGGAGTGGGAGGAGACGTTCGGCCTGGTGGTCGTCGAGGCGATGGCAGTCGGAGTACCACTGCTGGCGTCCGGCCACGGGTCGTTCCCGGACCTGATCACCGACGGCGTCGACGGCGCATTGTTCGAACCGGGACGTCCGGACGCGCTCGCCAAGTTGCTGCTCGACGTCGACACATCCCCCGATCGGTACGACGATCTCGGCCGGCAGGCCCGGACGACGTACGAGAAGAAGCACCAGCCACACCAGAGCATCGATCAGTTGCTCGACATCTACCGGTACGCGATCGAGCACCCGGTAACCGCCACCGCCTGAGTCCGAGGCCCAGATGCCCCCCGAAGGAAACGCCATGGAACAACGCGACCCGTCTACGGGACACGCGTGGTACCGCCGCCCGCCGTTCCTCATCGCCTCGGTATCGGTCGTGGTCGCCGCGCTCGTCGTGGTCGGGATCACCGTGCTCGACGGCGACGCGAGATCGAAGGCTCAGTCCAGTCCGTCCGCTTCACCTGCGGCCACGGAAACGAACGTCACCGCACCGACAGCGCCGCCGGCGCGGGTCTGCGGGAACGAGAAGGCCCTGGCCGGTCCGGCCACGGCTCCGTCCGGCGCGGTCGTGGTCGGCACGGGCCAGAACCTCAACGAGCTCACCACCTCGCATCCGGCCGGTACGACGTTCTGGCTGTCGCCGGGCATGCACCGGGTCGGGACCGGGCCGTACGCCCAGGTCATCCCGAAGGACGGCAACGTCTACGTCGGCGCGCCCGGCGCGGTCCTCGACGGCGGGAAGAGCAACCGGTACGCCTTCACCGGGTACGCCGCCGGGGTCACGGTGAAGAACCTGACCATCCAGAACTTCGGCGCACCCCGGACCAACAACGACGAGGGCGTGGTGAACCACGACGCCGGCTCGCGCTGGACGATCCAGGCCAACACGATCCGGCTGAACGCCGGCGCCGGGCTGATGGTCGGCGACCACAACGTTGTCCGCGGCAACTGTTTGGAGAAGAACGGCCAGTACGGCTTCAACGCCTACAACCCGGGCAAGGTCAAGGGCATCACGATCGAGAAGAACGAGATCGCCGGCAACAACACCGACGACTGGGAGAAGCTGAAGAAGGGCTGCGGCTGTACCGGCGGCGGCAAGTTCTGGGAGGTCACCGGCGCGGTGGTGCGAGGCAACTGGGTGCACGACAACCTCAGCGCGGGGCTGTGGGCCGACACCAACAACACCGGGTTCGTGATCGAGGGCAACTACATCTCCGACAACCTGGCCGAGGGCATCGTCTACGAGACCAGCTACAACGCCGGCATCCGGGGCAACACCTTCACCCGCAACGGTCTCCGCAAAGGCCTGCAGAACAAGGGCTTCCCGACCCCGGCGGTGTACATCTCCGAGTCCGGCAGCGACTCCCGGGTGACGGGCGTCTACAACAAGACCTTCGAGATCAGTGGGAACGTCTTCACCGACAACTGGTCCGGCGTCGTGCTGTGGGAGAACGCCGACCGGTTCGCCGGGTCGCCGGCCAACACCAGCACCGGCTCGGGCACGCTGGTCAACCCGTCGGTGGTCACCGCCAAGACCTGCAACAAGAACACCATCGACACCGAGCCGTACAAAGGCGACTGCCGGTGGAAGACCCAGAACGTGCGGGTGCACGACAACGTCTTCAGCCTCGACCCGGACAAGATCGGGATAACCTGCGCGTTCCGCAGCGGCTGCGGCTTCAACGGCCTGTTCTCCAACTGGGGCACGTTCCCGGATTGGTCGCCGTACAAGGAGGCGAGGGTGCAGGACGCGATCACGTTCCACCAGGGCAACCGGTTCTTCGACAACACCTACGCCGGTCCGTGGAACTTCGTCGTGCACGAGCAGGGCAGCCGGGTGAACTGGGCCGCCTGGCAGGGCGCGCCGTACGGGCAGGACCAGGACAGCGTGATCAAGGTGCAAGGGGAGCGCTGAGCACGATGATCGGGCCCCCTGAGCGTGCCGCCGGCGAGCAGATCGCGCTGCTCCGCTCGGTCGGGTACGCCGCGTTCGGGCGGCACGAGCGGGATCTCGATGTCCTCGACGTGGTCTTCGACAGCCTCGTCGACGCCCCGGACAGCGGCGACGTACGGCGGCTGCGGTTCGCCGGGTACGGCATCACCCTGGACGTGGACGTGCACGGACAGACCGACCTGACCGTCGAGCTGCGGGTCTCCCCGTCCGGCCCGGTCATGGTCGAGTCCCGCGGTGCCGACGACGGACCGACCGCGGCCCGGCTGGTCAGCTTCCTGCTCCGGTGGCCGGGCAGCACACAACGGCCGGTCCGGACCGCCTGGATCATGCTCTGATCAGACGGATCCGGACCAGCCGCCGGATACAGGCTCCTGCTTCAGGAGGCAAGCAGCAGTCTGAGCTTCTCCAGGCACCGGCCGCGGATCGGGCCGATGCTGCCGATCGGGATTCCGATCGTCGCCGAGATCTCCGCGTACGGCGCGGGCGGGTCGGCCATCAGCATGCCGAGCAGCTGCTGCCACCGGTCCGGCAGGCTCTCCAGAGCCCGCCGTACGTCGACCGCCCGCTCGTCGGCGAGTAGATCCGCGTCCAGCTCCGGCAGGTCGCCGGGCACCCCCTCGAACGCGGCCGACTCGTAGGTGAGCAGGACCCGCTTGCGGAACGCCAGCACCCGCAGGCATTCCCGGCGGGTGGTGACGACCAGCCACGCGCCGACCCGCTCGGGGTCGACGCGGTGGATGTGCTCGAGCAACCGCAGCCAGACCATCTGGGATACGTCCGCGGCGTCGCTGTCGCTGAGCCGGAAGCTGCGGGTAACGGCCCACACGAGCCGCGCATAGTGGTCGACCAACCGGCTCCAGGCGCCCTGGTCCCCGGACGCGGCCTGGATCACCAGGGTCGCGGCCTCGGACCGGACGACGACAGCGTCGTCGGCCGTTTCCTGATCAGTACCGGGCTCGGCACTGAGGTGTTGCATCATGAATTCCCCCCTCGGGAATGCACCGCGTGTTCTGACGTCCCCCGACGTAGTGGTGCGGTTGACTCGCCCGGCCGGCAGATGACCGGGCGGGTTTCAGTAGGCGCCGTCGCTTCCCAGGACGGCGCGGGCGGTCTTCCACAAGATCAGCAGGTCCAGCGCGATCGACCAGTTGTCGGCGTAGCGCAGGTCGAGCCGCATGGACTCCTCCCAGGTCAGATCGCTGCGACCGCTGACCTGCCACAGGCCGGTCAGGCCGGGCTTCACGAGCATCCGCCGCGCGTCGTCGATCTGGTACTTCGCGACCTCGGCGGGCAGCGGTGGCCGTGGGCCGACCAGTGACATGTCCCCCCGGAGCACGTTCACCAGTTGCGGCAGCTCGTCGATCGAGAACCGGCGCAGGTACTTGCCGACCCTGGTCACCCGTGGATCGTCGCGGAGCTTGAACAGCACCCCGTTGCCCTCGTTCAGCTTCTGCAGTTCGGCCTTGCGTTCCTCGGCGTCGGCCACCATCGTGCGGAACTTCAGCATCGAGAACTGCTCACCGCCGCGGCCGACCCTGGTCTGCCGGAACAGCACCGGCCCCCGGCTGGTCGCCTTCACCATGACCGCGGTCACGATCAGGATCGGCGAGACCGCCAGCAGTAACAGACACCCGAGTACCCGGTCGAAGATGGTCTTCAACAGGTGTGGCCCGCCGCTGACCGACGGCCGCTCCAGGTGCAGCAGCGAGAGTCCGGCGACCGGTCGGATCGAGATCCGCGGCCCGGCGACCTCGACGATGCCCGGCGAGACGATCAGTTCGACACCGCGCTGTTCGAGCGCCCACGACAACTTCCGCAGCGTGTACCCCGCCAGCTCAGGATCCGCGGCCACTGCCACGACCTCGACGTCGTACTGGTCGACCGCGGCCAGGATGTTCATCTCGGTCCGGCCCAGACGTTCGGGCTCCGGTTCCTCGAAGGCGTCGCCACGCGGCAGGCAGCTCGCGACCACGATGTAGCCGTCGGCCGGCCGCTCCTCCAGGTGCCGCCGCAGCGTGGTCACCTGGTCGTTGCGTCCGACAACGAGCACCCGGCGCATGCACCGCCCGGCGAACCGCCGCCAGGAGATGCTGCGGTGCAGCACCCACCGGCCGAACATCGCCGCCAGGCACGTCATCGGCACCGCCAGGATGACGAAACCACGAGCGACCTCGCTCTTGGTCGCGTACGACGTGATGGCGACCAGGGCGGTCAGCGCGACCGCGGCCCGGATGATCGAGCGGAACTCCTCCGGCCCGGTGCCGAAGTACCGGGTCTCGTAGCCCCGCTGCAGCGCCACACAGGCCAGCCAGGCGATCGGCAGCAGCGCGCCCACCAGGATGTAGCCAAGGTTGATCTGGGCTCCGAACCGGGCCACCAGCGCGAGCGAGCCGCCGGTCACAGCCGCGGCCAGGTCGGCCGTCAGCGCGGCTCGGCGGTACCTGCCCACCCAACGCGCCTCGGTGAACCGGGCCGACAACGGCACGATCGCCGGAATCTCGTCCGGTACCACCCAGACCGGCCGACGACGCTCCCCCGACGGCGCCGGCCGTAGATCAGCCGAATCGGCCAACCCCTCGGACATGACAAATTCAGTCACGCACAGTCACCCCCCACAGGTGAAAAGCGATGCCCGCGACCAACCCACTCCCCGTCACGGACCTCGATGAAATGCCGCCCCCACAACGGCATTGACCCAGAGAGTACTACGGGAACGCCTGGTCGGACAGTACCCGGAGCGAGTGTTTACCCGTGCGAAATCCAGCACCCAGACGAAGACCCCCGGAGCCTGTTTTCCAGGCTCAGGGGGTCTCGTGTCGACTACAGCAGGTAATCGGCCGCCGGGTCGGGACGGCGATCGCCGGCAGTGTGTTCAGCCGGCGATCAGGCCGTCACCGCTGATCAACTCGCGCATCTCTCCCAGCGTGCTGTCGCCCGGCGGCAGGATCGCGTCGGAGTTGTGCAGCTCGTCGTCCGGCAGCTTGTCGCCGGCCCGGACGAACTCCAGCAGCGCGGCGAAGGAAGTCTTGAAGCCCGCCTCGTCACCGGCGGAGACAGCCTTCTCCAGATCGGTGTCGACCGCATTCAGCTGGTCCAGCTTGTCGTCGGCCAGTCGCCACTGACCTTCGCCCATGATGCGAACGATCATCGAACATCACCGTCCTGCGGGCGGGCGGGCTCGGCGGCCGGCTGCTGGGCAGGGGCCTGCGCCTGGGCCGGCCCAGGGGTCTCACCGGACAGCTCCTTGGGTGCACTGCCGCCGGCGAGCTGCGCCTTCATCGCGGCCAGCTCGCTCTCCACGTCGGAGCCGGACGACATCCGCTCCAGCTCCAGCGTGATGTTGTCCTTCGCCGTACCGCTGGCGTCGTCGAGCGCGCCGGAGGCGAGCAGCTCGTCGATCGCGCCGGCCCGGGCCTGCATCTGCTGGGTCTTGTCCTCGGCCCGCTGGACTGCCAGACCGACGTCGCTCATCTCCTCGGAGATGCCCGAGAACGCCTCGTTGATCCGGGTCTGCGCCTCGGCCGCGGTGTAGGTGGCCTTGATGGTCTCCTTGCGGGTCCGGAACGACTCGACCTTGGCCTGCAGCCGCTGGGAGGCGAGCGTCAGCTTCTCCTCCTCACCCTGCAACTGGGCGTGCTGGGTCTGCAGATCGTCGATCTGGCCCTGCAGCCCGGACTTGCGGGTCAGGGCCTCCCGGGCCAGGTCCTCGCGGCCCATCGAGAGCGCCTTCTGCGCCTGGTCCTGGAGCTTGCTGGACTGGGACTGCAGCTGGGAGGCCTGCAGCTCCACCCGCTTGCGGCTGGTGGCCACGTCGGCCACACCTCGCCGCACCTTCTGCAGCAGCTCCAGCTGCCTCTGATACGAGTAGTCAAGGGTTTCGCGAGGATCCTCGGCCTTGTCCAGGGCGGAATTCGCCTTGGCCTTGAAGATCGTCGACATCCGCCTGAAGATGCTCATCGATATCCGTACCCCTTCTGTGCCGGCGTGACGACCCGGCGTGCCTTGTCCACCCTATGTCCCCACGGGTCACCACACCATCAGGACCGGCCCCGATAAAGTGGGTGTCAGGTCCGGGGACCACCCCGAGTCGCGACCTGCCCTGCCGAATGAGGTTCAGACCCCGTGTTCCGTCGTACCAAGTCTGAGACAGATACCACCGTACCCGCCGAGCCCCAGGGCAAGCCGGGCGGGAAGGGACGCCCCACCCCGACCCGCAAGGAGGCGGAGGCGGCCCGCAAGGCCGCGCTGCGCAAGCCGCGCAACCGCAAGGAGGCGTCGGCGTACCGGCGGGAGAAGGTCCGCACCGAGCGGTCCAAGATGCAGGACGCGATGCGTACGGGCGACGACCGGTACCTGCCGGCCGCCGACAAGGGGCCGGTGCGGCGGTTCGCCCGGGATTACGTGGACGCCCGCTACTCGGTGATGGAGTTCGCGCTGCCGGTGCTCCTGGTGGTGTCCCTGGTCGGCGTCGTGTTCTCGGCGCAGTTCCCCTGGCTGGCCGGCATCGTCAACCTGCTCTTCCTGGTGATGATCGTGCTGATCGCGCTGGACTGGTTCCTGCTCTCGGCCGGCCTGCGGAAGGCGGTCACGGCGAAGTTCCCGAAGGAGCCGACCAAGGGCATCGGGTTCTACGCGGTCCGGCGGACCATGCAGATGCGCCGCTGGCGGCTGCCCAAGCCGATGGTGAAGCGCGGCGAGAAGCCGAGCTGATCCGGGCCCAGTAGGGTCGGGGGTATGGACTTCCGCTATCTCGGCAACAGTGGTTTGAAGGTCAGCGAGATCTCGTACGGGAACTGGCTGACGCACGGCTCCCAGGTGGAGAACGAACAGGCCAAGGCGTGTGTGCGGGCGGCCCTGGAGGCCGGCATCACCACGTTCGACACGGCCGACGTGTACGCCAACACCAAGGCCGAGTCGGTTCTCGGCGAGGCGCTGGAGGGTCAGCGGCGCGAGTCGCTGGAGATCTTCACGAAGGTCTACTGGCCGACCGGCCCGGGCGGACCGAACGACACCGGCCTGTCCCGCAAGCACATCCACGAGTCGATCAACGGGTCGCTGAAGCGGCTCAAGACCGACTACGTCGACCTCTACCAGGCGCACCGGTACGACACCGAGACACCGCTGGAGGAGACGATGGAGGCCTTCGCCGACGTCGTCCGCTCCGGCAAGGCGCTCTACATCGGTGTGTCCGAGTGGACCGCCGAGCAGCTGCAGGAGGGCCACCGGCTGGCCCGTGAGCTGCGCATCCCGTTCGTCTCGAACCAGCCGCAGTACAGCATGCTCTGGCGGGTGATCGAGGCCGAGGTGGTGCCGGCTTCGGAGGAGCTGGGCATCGGTCAGGTCGTGTTCTCCCCGATCGCGCAGGGTGTGCTGACCGGCAAGTACCTGCCGGGCCAGCAGCCGCCGGAGGGCTCCCGGGCCACCGACGACAAGGGCGGCGCGAACATGATCCGGCGTTTCCTCAACGACGACGTGCTCACCCGGGTGCAGGAGCTGAAGCCACTCGCCGACGAGGCCGGCCTGTCGCTGTCCCAGCTGGCCGTCGCCTGGGTGCTGCAGAACCCGAACGTCTCGTCGGCCATCGTCGGCGCCTCCCGGCCCGAGCAGGTGGTCGAGAACGTGAAGGCGTCCGGCGTGAAGCTCGAGGACGGCCTGCTCAAGCGCATCGACGAGGTCCTGGGCGGCATCGTCGAGCGCGATCCGGCCAAGACCGTGCAGAACGCGCCGCAGACCCGGCCGGGCTCGTGAGCTGGAGCTGGCGGTTCGAGACCGCGAGCGGCGCCCTGGTCGACCCCGGTGAGGTCGGCGGGGCCGACTTCTCCGCGCAGGGCGACGCGGAGAGCTGGCTGGGTGAGACCTGGCGGGACCTGTCCGAGCGTGGCGTCGGGCAGGTCTACCTGCTGGAGGACGGCCGTGAGGTCTACGGCCCGATGAGTCTCGCCGCGCCAGAGTAGGCTTCGGTCCGAACCAAACGCCTGCGTCACAGGGAAGCCGGTCCGAGTCCGGCGCTGACCCGCAACCGTAGGCCACCTCAGGTGGCGAGCCGGAACACTGTGACGCAGGCAGACAGGCTCAGCTACCCGCCGTGGTCCGCGGGTGGAGCCCCTACCCTGCCTGCGCAGGCGGGACCTCCTCCATCGGGCCGCGGCCTGACCGAGGACAATCAGATGACTGCACAACGGACGCTACGACTGGTCCTCAGCCTGCTGGCGGGTCTCCTGCTCGCGGGGACCGTCGCCACCACAGCACAGGCCGAGGACGGCTACCGCTTCTGGGGCTACTACCAGTGGACCGCGGGCAAGTGGGCCTTCGCCCAGAAGGGCGCGGACGTCGTCGTACCGGCCGATGGCGCCGTGGAGGGCTGGCGGTTCGCCGTCGGCGGCGCGGCGCCCCGGATGCCGCGCGCGGCCGGTGACTTCGAGGCGATCTGCGGCAAGACCCCGGCCGAGACCGGGAAGAAGCGGGTGGCCCTGGTGGTCGACCCGGGTACGCCGGAAGACGCGCTCAGCGGTGAGACGCCGAAGCCGGCCACCGGCACCTGCGTGGTGACGGATCCGAAGTCGACCGGGGCGAAGATCCTGGCCGCGGTCGGCCCGGTCCGGATCGAGAAGGGCCTGACCTGCGGGATCGACGGGTACCCGTCCAAGGGCTGCGGCGACCAGGTGAAGAACATCAAGGTGCCGGCCACGGATACGCCGGTGACGCTGGAGATCGGTGCCGCGGTCGGCTCCACCGCTGCCCCCGCGCCGACGACCTCCGACTCGTCCTCGTCCGACGACGGTGCACCGTGGACCGGCATCATCATCGCCGCGGTGGTCGTCCTCGTACTGGCAGGCGGCGGTCTGGTCCTCAGCCGCCGGCGCTCCTCGAGTCAGTAGTGCGCACTGTCCACCACCTGACGCTCCCCCGGGCCCTGCACCCGGGGGCATGGTGGCTGTGGTCCCTGGGGATGGCCGTGGCCGCCAGCAGGACGCGTAACCCGGTGCTGCTCCTGCTGATCCTCGCAGTGACCGGTTTCGTCGTGGCGGCCCGCCGGAGCGACGCTCCCTGGGCCAACAGCTACGCCGCGTTCCTCAAACTCGGGCTGGTGGTCATCGGTCTCCGAGTGGTCCTGCAAGCGCTGCTGTCCACTCGCTCGCAGGGCAACACAGTGCTGTTCACGCTGCCCCAGATCCCGTTGCCGGACTGGGCCAGCGGGGTCAAGCTCGGCGGCGAGGTCACCGCCGAGGCCTTGATCACCGCTCTGTACGACGGCCTCCAGTTGGCGGTCATGCTCTGCTGCATTGGTGCCGCCAACGCACTGGCCAGTCCGCGGCGACTGCTGAAGTCGTTGCCTGGAGCCCTCTACGAGATGGGCGTGGCCTGTGTGGTGGCGTTGACCTTCGCACCGCAACTGGTGACGGACTCCCGCCGCATCCGCGCCGCCCGCCGCCTGCGTGGCCGCACCCGCGGTTCCTTCCGTACGACGGCCATGCCGGTGCTGGAAGGTGCGTTGGACAGGTCCGTGGAACTCGCGGCCGCGATGGACTCCCGCGGCTACGGCCGTACGGCGCAGGTCCCCAAGCAGCAGCGCCGCCTGACCGGATTGTGCGTGCTGCTGGGTTTGCTGGGCATCCTGCTCGGCGTCTACGCGCTCCTCACCGACTCCATGGCGTTCCCGTTCGCTGCGGCCGCTCTCGGCGTCGGACTGCTGATGGCCGTCGGTGCGATGGCGGTCGGGCGGCAGCGGGTGACACGGACGCGGTACCGGCCGGATCCGTGGGCTCTCCCCGAGTGGCTGGTCGTCGGCTCCGGTGCGATCGCCGCCGCGGCCATGGTGACCGCAGCGTCGCGTGGCGTGGCCGGTCTGGTGTTGCCGGGGCCGATGGTGGTTCCACCTGCTCCGCTGCTGCCGATTCTCGGCATCCTCGTGGGCCTGGCTCCCGCGCTGGCCGCGCCGCCACTGGTGAGGCGGGTGGCCACATGATCGAGTTCGACCGGGTGACGGTCACCTACGACGGCGCGACGGAACCAGCCCTGCGGGACGTGAGTTTCACCGTGCCCGAGGGCGAACTGGCGCTCGTCATCGGCCGGACCGGTTCCGGCAAGTCAACGTTGCTGAGGGCAATCAACGGGCTGGTGCCGCACTTCACCGGTGGGACGCTGTCCGGGCGAGTCCTGATCGCCGGGCGGGACACCCGCGAGTTCCGGCCCCGCGACCTGGCCGATGTCGTCGGTATGGTCGGGCAGGACCCGATGGCCGGGTTCGTCACCGACACAGTGGAGGACGAACTCGCGTACAGCATGGAGTCACTCGGAGTCGCTCCGGACGTCATGCGGCGCCGGGTCGAGGAGACGCTCGACCTGCTGGGACTGGCCGACGTACGCGATCGTGCGCTGACGTCGCTGTCCGGCGGACAGCGACAGCGGACCGCCATCGGCGCGGCCCTCACCTCTCACCCGGCTGTGCTCGTTCTGGACGAGCCGACGTCCGCTCTGGACCCCCAGGCGGCGGAGGAGGTGCTGGCCGCGCTGCAGCGGCTCGTCCACGACCTGAGTGTCACTGTGGTGATGGCCGAACACCGGCTCGAGCGCGTCATCCAGTACGCCGACCGCGTGATCGAAGTACCCGGCGGATCGGCTGCTGTGTCGACAGGGCTGCCTGCGGACCAGATGGTGACCGCACCGGTCGCACCGCCTGTTGTGGAGCTCGGACGACTGGCCGGCTGGTCTCCCCTGCCACTGTCGGTGCGGGACGCCCGGCGGGCTGCTGTCGCGTTGCGCAGCCGGTTGGACTCGGCTGCGCCGGTCAGACCCGACGCGTCACTTGGCTCTGAGCTCGCGCGGTGCACCGACCTAGTGGCCGGCTACGGCACCGTCATGGCGCTGCGTGGAGTGTCCCTGAGCATCAAGGCAGGCGAGGTCGTCGCTCTGATGGGCCGCAACGGCGCCGGTAAGTCGACGCTCCTGAACGCACTGGTCGGCATCGTCCCGGCCCGATCCGGTACGGCGGTCGCCGGCGGCGCGGACCCACGTCGTACCAAGCCTGACAAGCTCGTGAAGGCGGTCGGACTGGTGCCGCAGGAGCCTGCGGACCTGCTGTACGCCGCCACGGTCGCCGACGAGTGCGCCAGTGCCGACTCCGACTTCAGAGTGCCGTCCGGTAGTTGCCGAGCGCTACTGAACCGGCTGGCGCCCGACATCGACGACCGGATGCATCCGCGGGACCTGTCCGAGGGACAGCGGCTCTGTCTGGCGTTGGCCGTCGTACTGTGTGGTGCCCCGCCGCTCCTGTTGCTCGACGAGCCGACGCGTGGGCTGGACTACGGCGCCAAGCGGCGGCTCGTGGAGATCCTGCGTGAGCTCGCAACTGCCGGACATGCGGTGGTGCTGTCGACGCATGACGTGGAGATGGTCGCCGAGGTCGCCACGCGGGTTCTGGTGCTCGCTGAGGGCGAGTTGGTGAGTGACGGCGAGACTGCGGCGGTGATCGCCGGGTCGCCGGCGTTCGCGCCGCAGGTTGCGAAGATCCTTGCTCCGCTGCCGTTCCTGACCGTCGGCGAGGTCGCCACCGCACTGGACCGTGCGTCGTGAACCTCGTCCGGCTGAAGCCTCGCAGTACGGCGGCTCTCATGGTCGCCTCGTTGGCCGGGCTGCTGGCCTTCGGTTGGCCGTTCTTCTTGCACACGGATCAGGCGGGTGCGTCCGCGATCGGCCACACCACCGACGCACCGTGGCTCTTCGTCCTGCTGCTGCCGTTGCTGGTCGCCGTCGTACTCGCGGAGCTGTCCGAGTCGGGGATCGACGCGAAGGTGATCTCACTGCTCGGCATGCTGGCGGCTGTCGGCGCTGCGCTGCGGGCGCTGGGTCCTGGTACGGCGGGGCTGGAGCCGGGATTCTTCCTGCTGGTGCTGGCCGGGCGGGCGTTCGGGGCAGGGTTCGGGTTCGTGCTGGGAGCTGTATCGCTGCTGGGTGGGGCGTTGATCAGTGGCGGGGTCGGGCCGTGGATGCCGTTCCAGATGTTCGCGTGCGCCTGGGTTGGGTGCCTGGCCGGGCTGTTGCCACGGGCGGGTGGACGGCTGGAGTTGTTGCTGCTGGCGGCGTACTCGCTGGTCTCCGGCGTGCTGTACGGCCTGGTGATGAACCTGTGGTTCTGGCCGTACGCGACCTTCGGCAGCGACTTCTCGTTCATCCCGGGCGACGCGCTGGCTGGGAACCTGCATCGCTACCTCCTGTTCGTGGTGGCGACGTCGTTGGGCTGGGACATTCCGCGCGGGATCCTCAGCGCGGTCCTGGTGCTGCTCGTCGGGGGGCCGGTGTTGAAGGCCTTCCGCCGCACGGCGCGGAAGGCGGCCTTCGACGTACCAGTGGTGTTCGATTCCGGGAGGGCGGATGGCTGAGCAGCGCACATTGATCCTCGGCGGGGCGCGATCCGGCAAGTCGGTCGCAGCCGAACGCCGCCTGGCCGCAGAGCCCGAGGTGTTGTACGTCGCTACTGGTGGCGACGACTCCGGTGACGCGGAATGGGCGGAGCGGGTCCTAAAGCATCAGGCCCGGCGCCCAGCGAGTTGGGGTCTGGCGGAGACGATCGATCTGGTCCCGCTGCTCGAGTCGTCCGGGCCGCCGATGTTGATCGACTGCCTGACGCTGTGGCTCTCCCGCACCATGGACTCCCTCGACGTCTGGTCGGATCTGAGTCGCTCGGACCTGGTCGACCAACGCATCGCGGAGCTCGCCGGCGCCTGGTCGGGCACGTCCCGGGTCGTGGTTGCCGTCAGCAACGACGTCGGCTCCGGCGTGGTCCCCGCCGATGCCGGCACCCGTCTCTTCCGCGATCTGATGGGCCGCCTCAACACCACTATCTCCCTGGCCTCCGACCAGGTCCTCTGGACCATCGCCGGCCGAACCCTCCCCCTGACATGACAGAGAACGAGGGCCAATCCGACGACCCGGCCAACCGTTCCAGCGGTGGCTCGGCCGGCCCGGCCGGAGGTGGATGGTTGGACGGGGCCCGGTTGAGTTTGGGCACGTTGTCGGTGCTCCCTGCTCCGATGCCGTCGACGGTGGACCGTCCGGTCGGTGGGCGGGCGATGGTGCTGGCGCCCGCCGTCGGCTTGGTGATCGGCTCGGTCGCTGCCGGCGTGGTGGCGCTGGTCCAACTGGTGCGGCCGAATGCGGATCTGCTTACCGCCGTGCTTGCCGTGCTTGTGGTGGCGGGCCTGTCCGGCGCACTGCACCTGGACGGCTTGGCGGATTTCGCGGATGCGCTCGGCAGCCGCCGCGACCGCGAGACCATGCTCCGGATCATGAAGCAGAGCGACATCGGGCCATTCGGTGTCGTCAGCATCATCGGCGTACTACTGGTCGACGTCGCGGCCCTCACCACCTGCATCCAGGCCGGCTTCGGCTGGCAAGCAGCCCTGATCGCCACCACAGCCAGTCGCCTGACTCTCCCGTGGTCCTGCCGCACCACAACTCCCGCAGCCCGCCCGGACGGCCTCGGCGCAGTCGTCGCCGCCACCGTCCGCCCTCTGACAGCAGCCGCGGCCACAGTCGTCGTACTGGCCGCTGCCCTGGTCCTCACCTGGCTGACCACCGCGCCCGACTTCCTCCGACTCGCAGGCACCGCAGCCGCAGTCCTGCTGGCCGTAGCCACCGCGTTCGCCACCACCCGCCGCGCCCACACCGCCCTCGGCGGCACCACCGGCGACGTACTCGGCGCCACTGTCGAACTGGCGCTCCCGGTCGCTCTGCTGACCCTCGCCCTGACCACCTAGTGCCCGCAGGGCACTAGCGCATGACGTACCGAGTGTGTCTTCTGTAGGCGGCGGGCAGGCGTGCATTAATGTCGCCGGTGGACGGCGAACGTGGGGTAGTGACGGCGAGGACAGATGTGATGTTGGCGGTTTACGGCCGGTACAGGGCCGGGTACACCTCGCGATCCGTTATGTTTATGTAATGAACGCAACCCGCCCCGCACCTGGCTCGCAGGCTTCGCTGCGCGAAGCCAACCGCGAACGCGTTCTGGGAGTCGTCCGGCAACACGGCCCCCTGACCCAGGTCGAGATCGCCACCGCCTCCGGGCTGTCGGCCGCCACCGTGTCGAACATGGTCCGCGAACTGGACCAGTCCGGCATGGTCGGCCTGTCCCGCAGCATCCGCAACGGCCGCCGCGCGGTCCTGGTCTCGCTCGCGTCGGGCGGCGGTCTCCTCGCGGGGGTCGCCTTCGGCGAGCGTGACGTCCGGGTCGCGATCGCGAACGAGTCCCGTGAGGTCCTCGCCCAGCAGTTGATGCCGCTGCAGGCCGACCACGTCGCCGACGACGGGATGGAGCGCGCCGCCCGGCTGCTCGCCGACCTGGCCGAGACGGTCAGCTCCGGCGTCGAGGACATCAGCGCGATCGGCTTCGGCCTGCCCGCGCCGGTCGACTCGGTCAGCGGCGAGGCGGGGTCCGACGCGGTCCTGCCCGGCTGGCGCGGCGTGAACGTCGCCGAGGCGATGGCCGGCCACCTGCGAGCGCCGGTCGCGCTCGACAACACCGCCAACCTGGCCGCCCTCGGCGAGCTGCGCAACGGCGCGCTTCGCGGCGTCCGGCACGGCTGCTACCTCAAGTTTTCCTACGGTGTCGGCGCCGGCATCGTGCTGGGCGGCGAGGTGTTCCGCGGCGCAGCCGGTACTGCGGGCGAGATCGGTCACGTCACCATCGACGAGAACGGCCCGATCTGCCGCTGCGGCAATCGGGGCTGCCTGGACACGTTCGTCGGATCCCGCGCCCTGATCAGCAGCCTTGCCGCGTCGCACGGCCCGCTCCGGCTGAAGGACATCATCAGCCGGGCCCTGCAGGACGACCTCGGCTGCCGACGGGTGATCGAGGATGCCGGCCGCCGGGTCGGTGTCGCGGTGGCCGGACTGGTGAACCTGTTCAACCCCGAGGTGATCGTCGTCGGCGGCCTGATGGCGGAGGCCGGCGACCTGATCCTGCACCCGCTCCGCGAAGCTCTCGACCGCTGCGCGATCCCCAGCGCCGCCGCGACCGTGGATCTGCGACGCGCCGAACTCGGCGACGAGGCCGACATCATCGGCGCCATCCACCTGGCCTCCGTGCTCAGCCACGCTCACGCCACCAAGTCGCTCAGCATCTCCTGACATCACCTCCCCACTCGGACTACGACGGGGGCTTCCGCCTGCCTTGCGACGGTCGCGTTGCAGGAATATGTCTATTTCTTGAATTCAAGTCTTGACGTCAAGGCTATCGGGAGCTTGACTTCCGTCAGGCCTACCCGGGCCTTCACGTCAAGGAGCCGCCATATGTCCGTGTCAGCATCCCGTCTCGTCGGCCTCGGCCTCGCCGTCTCGGCCCTCGCCGTCTCCCTCGTCGCCTGTGGCTCCGACGACGGTGACTCCGGTTCGGGCGGCGCCAAGAAGATCGCGCTGCTGCTGCCGGAGTCGAAGACGACCCGCTACGAGGCGCTCGACCGGCCGCTGTTCACCGAGGCACTGAAGGCCGCCTGCGCCGACTGCGAACTGATCTACAGCAACGCCGACCAGGACGCGGCCAAGCAGCAACAGCAGGCCGAGGCGGCGCTGACCCAGGGCGCGAACGTGCTCGTGCTCGACCCGGTCGACGGCAAGGCCGCCGCCGCGGTCGTCGCCTCCGCGAAGAGCCAGAGCGTCCCCGTGGTTGCGTACGACCGGTTCATCGAGAACGCCGACTACTACGTGTCGTTCGAGAACGAGGCGGTCGGGAAGCTGCAGGCCCAGACCCTGGTCGACACCCTCAAGGCGGCCGGCAAGACCTCCGGCAACCTGGCCATGATCAACGGCGCGCCGACGGACCCGAACGCGGCCGACTTCAAGAAGGGCGCGCACAGCGTGCTGGACGGCAGCGGCTTCAAGGTCGCCGCCGAGTTCGACACCCCGGACTGGAGCCCGGACAAGGCGCAGGCCTGGATGGAAGGCCAGTTGAGCGCGATCAAGAACGGCCTGGTCGGTGTGTACGCCGCCAACGACGGTACAGCGGGCGGCGCGATCGCAGCGCTGAAGGGTGGCGGCGTCACCCCGCTGCCGCCGGTCACCGGGCAGGACTCCGAACTGGCCGCGATCCAGCGGATCGTCGCCGGGGACCAGGCGATGACGATCTACAAGGCGGTCAAGCCGCAGGCCGAGGCCGCCGCGAAGGGCGCGCTGGCGCTGGCGAACGGCAGCAAGCCCGAGTCGACCACCGAGAAGAGCGGCATCCCGTCGACGATCCTCGACCCGGTCGCGGTGACCAAGGCCAACATCAAGGACACCGTGGTCAAGGACAACATCTACAAGGTGAGCGACATCTGCACCGCGTCGTTCGCCGCCGCCTGCACAGCGGCCGGCCTGACCAGCAACTGACCCGCCCCTTCGGCGTTGGGCCCCCCGGGGGGGGGGGGGGCCCCCCGGGGGGTAGCCGCCGGCGGGGAGCCGCCCGCGAGGGCGGGAAGAAAAACCCACGAGGGGGTGGGGGTGGAAGGGGACCCCCCCCCAGAAACCCA
>NZ_JBFAKS010000055.1:0-54993 GCF_040655855.1 Kribbella sp. NPDC050281
CAGCAACTCCTCCCGAAGCTCGTCCAACGGACCAAGACCTCCTCGTAACCGGGCGACCCGCCAGAGGATAGAGACTTGGTGCAGTTAACTCGGATTCCGATCTTGGCGTCCTTGGCCCAGAACGGCACCAGCTTGTTGACCGGACTGCGCCACGACGCGCCCAGCACGTGTGCCCGGAGCTACGCCGTCCATTTCGAGCCGTCTAGCTGGCTCTGGCTTTGGCGCGCCTCTCAACCTCAAATGGCGTGCGGGTGTGGCGTCGAACGCCCGCTTTGCCGGAGCATCCGGTTGGACTTGATCGGGGCAGGCTTGGGCGGCACGCGCGCCGAAGGGCAAGCGGCACGTGCACCGTCTGGGTGTGGTCCAGAGCGAGCTCGGTTCGCCGGTCGGATCAGTCGTTCGGGGCGTGTGTCTGGTCGGCCAGGGCAGGTCGACGGGGACATTTCGGCGCGGGCGGCGCAGACTGGGTGGCGTGGGTGAGCCTGCAGTCGCACGGCCACTCCTCGTTGCGGGGCGGGTCGATGAACAGGGGATCCTCGGTGCGGCGATTCAGGGGGCGGCTGAAGACCGGCCGTGTGCGGTGTTCGTGCACGGCGAGGCGGGCGTGGGCAAGACCCGCCTGGTGAGGCGGATCTGCGACGTTGCTGTCGGGCGGGGCTTTGTCGTGCTGTGGGGGCAGTGTGTTCATTTTGGATCGGTCGACTCGCCATACCTGCCGCTGGTCAACGCCTTGGAGGGTTGGATCGAGTCGGCCGTGCCTTCGGAGGTGTCCGAGGTGTTGGCCGCTGTTCCGGCCGCTTCTGAGTTGTTGCCTTCGTTGGGTGGGCAGGCCTCACGGGGGGCGGTTCGGCTGCTGTCGGTGGTCGATGGGTTGGTGATGGCGATCGCGTCCCGGCGGCCGACGGTGCTGGTCGTGGATGATGTGCAGTGGGCGGATCCGGCGTCGCGTGATGCGATCACCTATCTGGTTGCGGGGTTCAGGAGCCAGCGGCTGGCAGTGCTGGCGACGTATCGGGACGAGGAACTCGCCGTGGGGCATCCGCTGCACAGCTGGCTGGCCGACCTGACCCGGCTGCCGTCGGTTTCGTCTCTCCGGCTGAACAGGCTGAGCCGGGACGAGACCGAGGACCAGCTCGCCGTGTTGCTGGGGGGCCGACCACATCCGCGCCTGGTAGCCGACGTGGTCCGTCGGTCCGACGGTAATCCCTACCTCAGCGAGCTGCTCGTCGGTGGGGTCACGCTCGCAGATGACGGCCTTCCTGCTGATCTGCCGACACAGTTGACGGGAGCGTTGCTCGGGGCGTGGCACGGGCTGTCGGCGCCGGCGCGGGAGGTCATGCGGATCCTGGCGGTCGGCGGACGGCCTGTCCTGGTCGACGATCTGATCGGGGTCGCGGCGGCACGCGGCATCGGCGCCGAGGCCGTCGTCGCCGCGCTGGTCGAAGCGACGAACGCCGGGATCTGCGTAGCACTGGGCGCCGAGACGTGCTGGTTCCGGCACCCGCTGCTGGCCGACGTACTGTGCGGAACCCTCGTCCCCGGCGAGGCAGGCCCCATCCATGCGGCATGGGCGAAGGCGCTCGAGTCTCGGTCCCGCACAGGCCTCGACGAGGTACGACGGCACGGCGACCTGGCGCTGCACTACCAGGGTGCAGGGGACCTGGAGTCCTGCCTCGAGGCGTCGCTACGCGCAGCCGATCTCGCACGAGATGCCAAGGCACTTCGCGAGGAGGCGCTCCACCTGAGCCGGGCGGCGCGGCTGTGGCCTACCGTCCATCGCGGCGACGCCCAGAGCGTGGGCCAGGAACTGGACCTGCTGGAGCGCGTCGCTGGGGCGCACCGGCTGGCGGGTGATGACGAGTCAATCTTCACGGCATGGAACCGGGCGCATGATTTGGTCGATGAACGCACCGACCCACTGCGGGCAAGCCGGGTCGTCAGGCGCTGGTCCTATAGCGCCGTGTCAACGGGCCGAGCCACCGGCGAACCGATCCACGAGCTCGAGCACGCCGTCGAACTGGCCCGGACGTTCGCTGACAGCAGGGAGTATGCCGAGGCGCTCGCCGAGCTGAGCGAGTCTCACACGTTCACGAACGCCCCCGAGCTGGCGCGACGATACGCCGAGCAGGCAGTCCAGGCAGCGCATCGGTCCGGGTCCAACGAAGCACTGACGCACGCCTACAGGTCGCGCGCACTGGCGTTCATCCGGGAGGACCGGTCCGACCGCGACTCAGCCGAGTGCCTGCGTTTCTCCCAGTTGACGCAAAATCCTGTCTTGCTCGAGGACGCTCGAATGATCAGGTCGGACTACCTCGAAGCGCGCGGCCGCGTGGCCGAGTCGGCCGAGATCTTGGCCGAAGGGCTCAGCGACACCCTCGACGCAGGCGCGTTGAACGTGGTCTCCGGCCTCACACGTGCCCTGGCGTGCCAGCTCCTCATGTTCGGGCGCTTCGCGGAGTGCGGCCGCGTCATCCGCCAAGGCCTCGCCTTGGCCGAGGGGGCGAACCAGACAGGTGACGTACGGCTCGCGGCCGCGCTGCTGTCCACACGGCGAGGAGACCTCGAGGTCGCCCGTCTGCACCTGCAACGAGCGAGAGAAGCGATACCGAACCTCGAGGACCGCCCAGATCTCATGGCGCCACCGATCCTGGCCGAGTACCTCCTGGCAGATGGTCATCCCGACCAAGCTCTCGACATGCTCACGCGGACGCTTGCAGCCCAGTCCGTAGATCCCCATGTCACCGACGAGATGCTTATGTGGGGTGCGCGCGCTGCAGCCGACATGGCCCAGGATGCCCGAGACCGACACGACGGCGATCGAGTCAGCTCTGCGAGAGCGGCCCTCCTCGGCCTCGTTGCATTACGCAAGGACCTCCCTCATCGGCCGTTCGATGTGCTGGTCGCCGAAGACCGTGTCCAACCGGCGATGGAAGCACTCTTCAACGCGGAGACGGGGCGGTGCAACGGTGAGGCGGGCACATCTTCGACATGGCAGGAAGCCGTCGCTTCGTGCGAAGCCGCAGGCCTGCGATGGGAGCAAATGATCGCGTCCTGGCGATGGTCCGAAGCCTTGCTGGACGAGGGAGCATATCCTTCCACCGTCGCCGCGCCACTCAGAGCGGTGCACCAATTCGCCTCTGCATCTGAGGCTCACCCCCTGCAGCGGCAGGCAGCCGGACTGGCGGCCCTCGGCAAGATCTCGCTCGAAGAACCGCCGGCGGCGACGCTGCGACGCGACGCACTGCCGGCGCCCTTCACTGCGCTGACCCAGCGAGAACTGGAGGTGCTCTCCCACCTCATCGTGGGGAGAACCTATGCAGAGATCGCCGACGCACTGTTCATCAGCAACAAGACGGTCAGCGCTCATGTGTCGAATGTGCTGCGCAAGACGGGAACATCGTCGCGTCAAGATGTATCCGCGCTCGCGCTGAGACTCGGCTGGTCCAGAGCCAACCCGGACTGAGCCATCCCGACTCGGGATGGTTGACCTCGGGATCAAATGCGATGTCGGCAGGTGAGCCAGAATGCCGTTTGCGGTGGCATGTCGAGCACGACGATTGGGCTTGCGGTATTCGTTCTCTGGTATCAGGCCGTTCTTGCAACCGCAGGACCGGTGCTTGACCCAGGCGGGGGTGCGGTTCCCGGACTCGAGGACGACGAGTTGTCAGCATAGGTCGTCGCGTTCATGGCTTTGTCAGCGAATGGGGTAACTTCGGGCCACCAGTCAGGGTGGTCCATTGCTCTCTTACGGAGGGCTGGACTTGTGGCCATCACGTACTCCGCGTACGAGCTCCAGTCGCTTTCGTTGGAGGCAAAGCCAGGCAACCGATTGCAGGCCTTGAGCGCCATTGAAAGCACGTCCAGGACAGCCTCGCCAGCGACCTGAGGTCGCCGGTTCTCCTCCGAGCTTCCCCAGACCTCTTGATAGGTGCTCTCGTCATCGGCGACGTGGAGTAGCACCTCCTGCAGTCGCACCATCACGTCGAGGTTGAACGTAAGTTCTGAGGCCGCGTACATGAGCCGATTCTGGTCGGCCAAGGCCTGCGTCTGCTTGGCAAGAAAGCGCACGGACATACCGGTAAACACCGTCGACATGAATGCCGCCACGGCTGCGACGATCGCTATGACCAACGCGGTCAAGGCTCCCTCCCCCTCCCCACTTCGACTACAGGATCCCCCGCCGGATGGGGGCACACCAGAGCCCACCGACAATCAATATCCACTGGTACCGCTGGCCTGTCGAATTTCCCATGCCAGCGCGCGAGAACGCCTTCCGAACGTCACTGGCCCGTCCACCGGACCCGAGAAGGGAGAAGGTCGCCAAGGGGCAATCGGTACGGCGCGGCGACGAAGGCGTTCTAGTCATGTCCGGCCCGGCCAACCCACTACAGCGGTAGGGATGCTCGCCTTGAGGCCTACGAGATCCCGAGCGGCCGTGGATCCGGAAGCGTCGGAAAGTCTTTTGGACGCAACTCCGCTCGGAGCCGGACATACCGCATGCCGTAGGTAGCCAGCAGATCGAACGCCGCATAGGCAGGGACTTTGGCGGCCTTGGCATGTGCCTTCGCCGGGCTTGTCACCAGACGCTGCTGGAGGGCATCAAAGCTCCGCAACGCCAACTTCCGCGTCAAACTCACCAACGGCCACCAGGTCCTCGCCCACATCATCGGAAAGATCCGGAAGAACTACATCAAGATTCTCTCCGAAGACCCTGACCCGAGGCCGAATCATCTTCCGCTACCGAACCTGACCTCACCGCAACCCGCGCTCGGCGATCCGCCGCCGAACGCGGGTTGATGTAGCTCATGGCCGCAGCCGACATGCTGGCCGATCGGCGACATCGACGGATGTCAAGCGTCGCGTTCTGGAGTCATCGAGTTAGCCGCCCGCTCCTCCATCGACGCCGAGGTCAGAGCTCCGGACCAGTGACGTCCTCGGCCGGCCGATGCTCGGTGATGTCGTGGTACAGCGCGACCCCTGACCGAGTCGGAAGCTCGAGGCGCCCGCCGGCCTGGTCACGTTCGTGGTGCGGCTTGTGGTGCGAAGTGGTGTCGACTCGTGCGGGATATGTTGCCGTGGTGCGAAGCAAACGATGGCAACGTTGCTGGTAGAGGCCAGATGCGGCGGTGTCGTTCCTCCTCGTAATGAGAAGGTCGTCGGTCCGACTCGTCGGAGACGCTCAGGGAGACAGGGGACGCCAGATCGGCCCGGGTAAATAGTGTCAGTGTCGCGACCGTCGACCGTGAGCAAGTAGGTCGATCTATCCTCCGGGCTAGCCGTGTTGGTGAACAGAAGCCCGGCACTTGGCGGCCCGGATCGCGAGCGTTGTCAGCGGCGATGGCGCTACTGCGGCGCGGAGAGATGGTGGTGGCCATCGGAACGTTCGCGGCGTCCTTGATGATCACGATTGGCAGCTCGACACCGACGAAAACGCCACGCGCCAGTAATGGCCGGCAGCGGCTGATTCCCCGGTCGACGGTTGTTGCTTCCAGCCCCGGTTGCCCACGACGGCCGAAACAGCGGGGTAGGAATGAGCCCGCAGCCGGATCCATCGCCGTACGGCGACATGAGCGGGGAGTCAGGCGCATGCTGGTGACGTGGCCGGCGTCCGGCGGTGTGGGAAGTGCGACGGGGCGAACGTACCGGAGCATCACCGGTTCTGCCCGTACCGAGACCGCCGAGTCACGGTCCGAGGCGTGAAGATCATCGTGTGGCCGCCATTCCACCGACCGGGCGACAGGAACGGCTATGACACCGGCCAAGCGACGCACTGACCCCACCGCGGTCCGGATCCCGCCCGATCTGGCCGGGCCCGTTGAGGTCGCCCTGGCGCGTTCGGTAGGCGAGATCCCTGGACCGCACGCGCTGCCGGGAGGGTCTCGCTACGAGGTGAAGTGGGACGGCTACCTTCACTGAACCGCATGCACAGCCGTGTTCGGAGGTCTAAGGAGCTGTGTGTTCGTTCTGAGGTGGTTCGCCCGATGTGGCTGGGGGCCTGTGAGCCGATCGTGAAGGAGAGTGGCGATCCGGCCGCATCGGCCTCATGGAGGAATCATGAACCGCAGGTACTCGGCCCTCGCACTGTCCGCATTTGCGGTGGGCGCCGTCGTCCTCACCGCGAGCGAAGCGGCGGCCATGACGACTGACCCGGAGACCGGGTCCATGTCCCAAGCGGCCCCTTCTCCCGACTGGCCCGACGAAGGGACCGGCTACCCGGGATTCTCGACCAAGAGCCCTGAGTACAACTACCCGAACTACGAGAAGAAGTACGAAGTGGCTCCGGTGAAGGCGGCGACGGTCCAGAGCCGGTCGGATGGCAACGGGGTCGAGGCCCTGCGGACGGGTGCTTCCGCACTCGGTGGTGCAGGCGTCGCCTTTTGCGGCATGTGGCTGTAACGGCGCCGCCGCGTGCTGACCGGCCATCCCCGCGCCGACCGGCTAGATGCCTAGAGCCGAACGCCGTACCTGCGGGCGCAGGTACGGCTTCGCCTGTCACGGTCAATCAGCGCGACCGGTCCCCAGCCGCTCAGCAAGTGTTGCCACTTCCACGCGACTCGAGGTGCCGGTCTTTCGCAGGATGTTGGACACGTGCACGCTGACGGTCTTGCCGCTGATCACGAGTTCCTTGGCGATCTCGGCGTTCGATCGGCCGGCGACTAGGAAGGTGAGGATCTCCCGTTCCCGTCTGGTGAGGCCGGCCAGCGCGGCCGGAACTCGGGGCGTGTCAGCGATCGGAACGGGTTCGCGCAGGGCGACGCGCGCGATCCGCGCTAGCGACTCGACTTCTTCTTGCAGTGGTCGCGCGCCGAGTTCGACGGCAGTCCGGTGGGCCTGCCTCAACAAATCGCTCACAGCCGTCGTGGGTGTCCCGGCGGCCAGCAGCGCCTCCGCGCACCGCAGCCGCGAGACCGCTTCGTGCCAAGGCGCCCCAGCTGCATGGCACGTGTCGATCGCCTGCCGCCACAGCTCGGCCTGGTTCGGCTCAGTTCGGCATCGGGCAACCTCGGCGTCGTACACGGCCTTGGCCATCGCCTGGCCTCCTACATCGGGGCGCGGCGTCGTGAATGGCTCTGCGGGCCATCGATCGATGAGGTCGTCGAACATGGCGATGGCCTGCGTCGCGCCTCGGTCGTCACCGGCATCTCGGGCGGCTTGCGCGCTCTCCGCTGCGGCGCGGGCGAAAACCGTGAGGCTGTCCTCACCGTAGACGGGGTTTGCGGCGGGTGACCTGACGATCCTGCTGTGGAGCCACTCCATGGCCTCGTGCGGTTTGCCGGCGGCCAACAAGACCTCGGCAGTCGCGATCGTCGTGTCTGCGTACAGTCCGGCGTAATCCGCGGAGACCAGTTCCATCGCCCTCTCGAGGTGCAGTTCGGCTTCGGCAACCCGGCCGCAACCCGCCGCCAGCCGGGCCGCGGCCAGGCGGACCCCGGCGCCGGCGATGCCTCCACAGCGCGCCGCCAACGCGGTGCGAAGGAGGTCACGACAGTCGTCCCACTGCCCGAGCCATAGAAGCCCGCCGGCTGCATGTGAGGCGAGCAAGTAGCCGAACTCCCATCCGTCGGCGACCACCTCCTCGAACACCCCGCGGGCCACCGCGGTAGCTTCCACCGTCCGGCCGAGGGTCGCCAGGCAGTGCACCTGCCAGATCGCCGCGTTCTCCAGCCACTCCGTGGACCCGCACAACCTGGCAAACCGCTCGGCCTCCTGCGCGTCCGCGAGGGGGTTGGCCGCGTAGTCCTCAAGGTGGGCGCAGGCACGGATACTGAGAGCGCCGGCGAGCGCTAACTCGGATCCGGATCGTCGCGCAGCCTGCACGGCCTGTTCTGCATGGGACGTCGATTCGTCGTTCAAGCCGTCCCAGTGTTCGGCGAAGGCCAACGCTGCCAAGGCCAGCGCATGCTCAGCGCTGTCTGGGAAGGCCTCGGTGAGCCAAACCGCCTCGACGAACTCGCCGGCAACGGTCTTCCCCAGGACCGTCTGCTCGTGTGTCACTTTGCTCCACGCGACCAGCAAGGTGCTGGCTAGTAGCGGCTCGGAGTCCCGGTCCACCAGGGCCAGCGCCTGTTCCGCCAGGGCGACGGCCGAGTCGTGTCGGCCGACTCGTCCACACACACTGCTCGCCCGACGGAGCAGATCCACCCTCCCACCGGGTGAGCCTCGAACCTCCGGCGAGACCCGATCCCACAGGGAGCAGGCGCGCTCCAGATGGATGGCCTCCTCGGCGGCGGCTCGCAGTTCCGCCGCATGGTCTGCCGCGGTCATCGACCACCGATAGGTCTCGTCGATTCGTCCCGCGCGGTAGTTATGCACGGCCAATTCCGCCACCGCGCCCGCCGGTATGCCGCCGGGGCTGGACTCAAGAACACGCACGAACGTCGCGTGGATGCGGGCCGTGTCTCCAGGCGGCATGGCGTCGTACAGCACCTCGGCGAGGAGCGGGTGCCGGAACCACTGCCGTCCCTCGACGTCGGGTTGTATGACGCCCTGGTCGTGGGCCTGGCTCAGACAGCCAGGCAGCCGCGCGGCGGCAACGCCGTGCTCGCTTGCCACGGCTTCCAACAGCGCAAGCTCGGTCGGGCGACCGCCGACCGCGAGCACCCGGGTGGCCTGCCGCGCCTCGGCGGTCAGGCCATGCCAGCTGGCCAGCAGCGCTTCCTCCAGAGCGGCCGGCGCGGTCGCCGGTAACGCCTGCTCGTCCCCGGTAAGGCCGCGGACCAAGAGTTCAGTGAGGTATGGATTTCCACCGGAGCGCGCTTGTACCTGCACCGCGAGCCCGATATCCATCGCGTCACCACGCAAGCCCTCGATCTGGGCCTCCGTCGCCGCGAGGTCGAGCCGGTCAAGATGAACTTCAGTGAACCCCGGCAACCGCCGCATGTCGGCGAGCCAGCCGTGCAGCGGGTGACCCTCACCGCGGTGCTCGTCGCGGCACGTGGCAACGAATCCCAGCCGCTGCTCCCGGAAGCCGGAGATCAGGTACGCGAGCACGTCCAACGAGGTGCGGTCTGCCCACTGCAGGTCATCGACCACCAGCACGGTTGTCGCCCGGCCGGCGAGCCGGTTGAACACCAGGTCGATCAACGGCAGCAGCCGCCCCGGTTCACTGCTGCGCTCGTTACCCAGTGCCGGGAGCAGCGTGCCCAGCTCGCCGGCCCCGGACAACACCTCAGCGCGGATCGCGGCATCGGTCTGCGCCAACCAGCCCTGCAGGGCACCAATCACCGGCGCGAACGGGACAGACGCCTCGCCAAAGTGCACGCAGGTGCCCCACAGGACCTGGGCCTCGTCGCCCAGACCGGTGCATACATCGCGGACCAGCCGGGTCTTACCGACACCGGCCTCACCATGCACCACCACCGCGCAGGGGTGACCGCTCGCGGCGCTCTCCAGCGCCGCCGCGAGCAGTTGCTGCTCGACTCCCCGGCCGGCGAGCCGAAGACTCGGCCATACCCTAGCGACCCCCACGTACCCAGTTTCCCCCCGCCGTCCACCTCACGCGACCCCCCCATGACCACGAGGTCCATCGCGCTTGAAGACTTCGGCCGAAGGCGCCCGGCCAGAGGCCTCCAGAATCACGATATGCGGGGGGCCAACTTCGAGCGGATCGCCTGGGCGGCGGCCGCCCGGTTGTCCTGACCGAATGGCACGGAGCGATGGCTTCGCAAATTCCCGCAACCAAGTGGGGCAGAACGCTGTCTCACGGTGCAGACAGCGAAGCAAACAGAATGGGGGAATCGAGACGATGAAGAATCTGCGCAAGGGCTGGAAGGCGGCAGCGGCGGGACTCACCACCATCGGACTGGCGGCAGTTGCTTACGGCAATCTTCCGGCCGCGAACGCCGAGCAGACTTCAGGGCAGGTGGCCACGGCGGCGAGCGGAACAGTTCTCAGCCGGGCGAAGCACATGGTCACCGTTGCCGAGGTCAGGAAGGCCGACCCAAAGGTGCCGTGGTCAGTGCAGATCGACAGGGGCCTGCTGCAGCGCACGTACTGCGGCGTCTACTCGACCGAGGGCAAGAATGTAGCGTCCCGGCTGGCCCGCGCGTACACCGGCGACAACATAGCGAGCTACGGCCGCCAGCACGTGACGGCGTACCGGACCCCTGCCGCGGCCAAGGCAGCGTACTACTCGATCGTGAAGACCGTGCTGAGCTGCACCGCGAGCAAGCCGGCGCCGACGCACGCCCGGAAGATCACCGAGAACCGGGTGGTCAAGGGCGCGGCCGGCCCGACCCGGGTGATCCGCTGGTACGACTACCCGCTGCCGAACGACCCGGGAAGTGAAGCCGGTGGTTTCCCGTACGCGATCACGCCCCGGGGTACCACCGTCTCGGTCCTGGCCTTCAGCGGCTAGGGTCCGGGCATGTCGGCGCCAAGTTTCGACAGGCTGGCCCGTACGGCAGCGGCGAAGCTGCCGCGCTGAATCGGCGCAAGGGACCGTCGCACGCCAAACCCTCTCCCGACACCTGCTGTAGCACCAACTGGTGCCCAGAAGAGTTCAGTCAACTAGTCGGGTCGCGATCGTGCGCCGCGGTGACCAGGCTCGGCTGTGGACCCGCAACCGTCACGACATCAGCGACCGGTTCCCCGACATCGTCTCCGCCGCGACACAGCAACTCCCTGCCGGTGTGCTCCTGGACGGCGAGCTGCTCATCCTCGGCGTCGATGGCCGACTCAGTTTCGATGCAATCCAGCAGCGGCTCGTGACCAGCCCGGCAAAGTCCGCGCCAAGGCCGCGCGGCTACCGGCCACCTACGCCGCGTTCGACCTGCTGGCGAGCGGAGGATTCGATCTGCGCACGCAACGCTGGACCGTACGCCGAGAGCGCCTCGAGCAGCTCTCGCGCGCACCTGGACGCCGCCTCTTCAGCTGACCCCTGCCACTGATGACCTCGACGAAGCGCGCGCGTGGTTCGACCCTTCTGCCAGGTGCGATGGGTGTCGAAGGCCTTGTCGTCAAAGGTGCTGGCAGGCGCTATGCCCCGGGTGACAGAGGTGCGTGGGTGAAGCACCGCGAGACGCGCGAGGTGATCGTGGGCGGAGTCCTCGGCTCCCTTGCCGGGCCAGAGGTCGTGATTGCTGGCCTCTACACCACCGCGGGTGAGCTGACCGTCATCGGCCGCACCGTCCCGCTCAAGCCCGCGCAGTCTGCCCAGCTCGCCGCCGCGCTCGAACCCGCCAGCACAACGCATCCGTGGCCTGACGAGATCACCTCGTACCGCTGGGGAGGTCCCGATTCGAAGAAGCCCCTAGCCAAGGTCAACCCGACCGTCGTAGCCGAGGTGACCGCCGACTCCGCCACCCAAGGCGGGCAGGTCCGTCACGGTATGCGGTACGTGCGCGTCAGACGCGATCTGTCGCCCGAGGACCTGCCGCAGCTCGAATGTCCAGTAAGCCGACTCGCAGCTCCGGCGAGCTGCCGAACCTGTCCGATGGCCTGCACCCGAGATGACTCGAACGCGGTCACAGACCACTCCTGTTTACTGTGCTGTCTGCGACTTCGCACCACGAATAGCCACACGCGACATGGGCCGGCAGGAACGTCCATGGGATCGGCAGGCCTCTGACCTGCGATTTTGGTTGGCGCGCCCGGCAGGATTCGAACCTGCGACCCACAGATTAGAAGTCTGTCGCTCTATCCAGCTGAGCTACGGGCGCGTGGCACGGACGAGTCTCTCAGATCGGTGGGCGACCGCGCCTCTGGGTTACCCGGTTTCGGGGGTTGGGGGGTGGACGAAGTACATGCTTGTCGTTCCATCCGGGTAACGCTGCGTGGGCGGTCCTGCCGTGTGAAGGGCTCTCCAACTAGGCTGCGGGCATGAGTTACCCCTCACCAGGCCCAGCCGGCTCGCCGCAACCCGCGGCGGGGTCGGCGTACTCGCCCGGCGGACCCTACCCGCAGCCGAACGTGCTGGGGAACCATCCGGTCCCCGGCCAGCGGCGCAACCAGGGCATCCTGATCGGCATCGTGATCGCGGTCGTCTTCGCGATCGCGGGCCTGGTGATCTTCGGCATCGTGGTCAAGTCGACCGGCGCGGGCGGCTTCACCTGGGGCCTGGTTTTCGCGTTCGTGCCCGTCATCCCGGTGATCGCGCTGTATCTGTGGCTGGATCGTTACGAGCCGGAGCCGACCAAGTACATCCTGTTCGCGCTGTGCTGGGGTGCGTTCATCGCGACCCTGGCCGCGATCTTCATCAACACCGAGGTCTCGAACCTGCTCGAGGAGACCGGCAGCGGCGGCAACCGCTCGGCCGTCTTCGTCGCGCCGCCGGTGGAAGAGTTCGCCAAGGGCTCGGTCATCCTGCTGCTGGCGCTGGTCCGCCGCAAGGAGTTCGACGGCATCATCGACGGCCTCGTGTACGCCGGAATGGTCGGCGTCGGCTTCGCCTTCACCGAGAACATCCTGTACTACGGCCGCATCTTCAACCAGCTGTCCGAGGAGGCCGGCAGCGACGCGGGCCTGCGCGGCGCGTTCGTGCTGTTCGTGATCCGCGGCCTGATCTCGCCGTTCGCCCATCCACTCTTCACGTCGTTCACCGCGATCGGCATCGGGGTTGCGATCAGGCATCGAAGTACCGCGGTCCGGTATCTCGCCCCGATCGTCGGGTACCTGGCTGCGGTGCTCGCCCACGGACTCTGGAACGGCGGCGCCAGCTGGGCCGGCGGCGGCGGTTTCATCACCGTCTACCTCTTCCTGATGGTGCCGATCTTCATCGGCATGGTCGTGTTCGCACTGGTGATGCGGTCCCGCGAGGGACAGATGATCGCGTCCCGGCTGTACGACTACGTGCGCTTCGGCTGGCTGGTCCCACAGGACGTACCGCTGATCGCGACGCTGCGCGGGCGCAAGGCGCTACGGCAGAACGCGAAGCGGTACGGCGCTCAGGCGGAAACGGCAGCCAAGGCGTTCCAGCACAACGCGACCGAGCTGGCGTACCTGCGGGACAAGATCGTCCGCCAGGTGATCGGGCCGGATGCGCTGGAGACCGAGAAGCAGCTGCTGGACGAGCTGCGGGAGCGGCGGCCGAGTGTGCCGTTCCCGCCGATGCCGGCGTTCGCTCAGGCAGCGCCGCAGTTCCAGGCGGTGCCGGGGCCTGGGGGGCCTGGTGGTCCGATGCCGGGTGGACCGATGCCTGGTCCTGGGCCAGGTGGACCTGTGCCCGGGCCTGGTGGGCCGATGCAAGGGGCGCCGGTGCCTGGGGGTGCGGGGTCTGGTCAGCAAGGGTCCGGTCAGCCGGGAGCGGGTGCGCCCGGTGGGCCTGGAGGGTCGCCGTACCAGGGTCAGGGAACAGGTGGATATCAGCGTCCGCAGGATGGTTATCCGCCGCCTCAGCCGGGGTATCCGTCGGGGCAACCCGGTTACCCAGGGGGCCAGCCTGGTTACCCGCCGGGACCCCCTGGTCAGCAAGGACCGCCGGGAGGATACGGTCCGTATCCACCATCGCAGTGATGCCACCCGTCCACGCCGCCAAACGGGGATGACGATGACTTTGCTTCTGCGCTGTCCGACCGGGCACCCTGTGTCCGTGGGCGGACGTCGTGGCTGACACCAGGTCAGCAGCTGGTGAGGGTTCGGAGCCGCAGGCTCCGGGCCGGGATCAGCCTGCCCAGGAGCTGGCGAACTTGATCACCAACTCGGATGCCAAGGGCAAGGGCTTCTGGCGCCGCCGGCGCCGGAAGTCCCAGCCGGAGCCCGCCGCGCCGCCTGCGCCGGAGCCTGCCGCGCCGCCTGCGCCGGAGCCTGCCGCGCCGCCTGCGCCGGAGCCTGCCGCGCCGCCTGCGCCGGAGCCTGCGGCGGCGCCTGCCGCGGAGCCTGGGAAGGCCCAGCCGGACGCTGAGGCGACGGGTGCTGCTGCGGTTGAGGAGTCCTCGGCTGAGACGTCCGCAGGCGCTGAGGCACAGCCTGACGCGGCTGGTGCGGCGGGCGGGTCCGAGTCGGATGGCGCCGCTGGTGCTTCCTCAGACGATGAAGAGAAGGTGCCTGAGGCCGAGACCGCGGAGGCCCCCGCCGAGGGCGGGGAGACTGATCAGGCGACGGCTGACGTAGCTGAGGAGCCTGAGGCTGAGGTCGCTGACGCGGCGGACGGGTCTGCTGAGGGTGGCGACGTACCGGCTGAGGCGCGGGCGACGGTTGGGGTTGTCTACGAGCCTGATGAGTCTCCGGATGGGTTCCCGCTCGAGTACGGGAACATCATCGTGGGCCTGCCCAAACAGGCAGGCGGTGAGTCCGACGAGGCCGGTGAGGCCGGCGTCTCGGATGAGGCCGCGGCCGGCGCTGAGGTCGAGGCCGAGGCCGCAGAGGTGGCCGAGGAGCACGAGCGCGGCACGGGTGACGCTGCCGAGGAGAGCTCCGGGAGCGCTCCGGCTGCTGAAGCTGCCTCTGTGGAGGCCGGAGACGCGGAGGCAGCTGACGCGTCTGCTGCGGCGTCCGGCGGCGACGCTGCGGCTGAGGCCTCACAAGATGGTGCTGAGTCGAGCGCCGAGACTGAGAAGCCCGAGGACAGGGCTCAGTCGGCCGAGGAGCAGGAGGCCGGCGCGGAGCAGTCTGCGGACGACTCCGCCGAGGGGTCGTCCGAGAGTGCTCAGGCTGACGAGGCTGGTGCGGAGGACTCCTCCGAGAGTGGTCGGGCCGCCGGGGCTGATGTGGAGGACGCCGCGGACGACGTACCTGCTGAGGGCGCGCACGACGGCGGTATGTCTGCGGACGTGAGCGCAGAGGCAGAGGAGTCCGAGGCCGGGACTGACGGATCCGGGGCGAGCGACGCGGCTGCCGGATCCGCGGAGGAGGCTGCTGCGGCCGACGGCGTGAGCCAGGCGTCGGATGAGGTCCGGGCGGGCGCGGAGCACGAGTCCAGCCAGGAGCAGGAAACCGCCGGGGAGCAGGAAGACGGCGAGGAGCAGGCGACCGGCGGGGAGGCTGCTCCGGTTGCTGAGGTTGAGAACGCTGGCGAGGACGAGTCCGAGGGTGGCGCCGCTGCTGGTGCGTCGGACGAGAGCGGACCCGAGGAAGGCGCCGTGGCCGGCGAGGTTGCCGAGCAGGGTGCTGGCGCGGCTCGGGGAGCGGAGCACGGCGAAGCCGCGGAGCAGGACGGCGAGGCTGCGGAGCAGGATGCCAGCGCGACTGCAGGTGCGGAGCACGGCGAAGCTGCGGAGCAGGACGGCGAGTCTGCGGGGGAGCACGACGGCGAGTCTGCGGGGGAGCAGAACGACGGAGCCGTCGGGGAGCAGGACGGCGAAGCCGCGGAGCAGGGTGTTGGCGCGGCTGCGGGAGCGGAGCACGGCGAAGCCGCGAAGCAGGACGGCGAGTCTGCCGGGGAGCACGACGGCGAGTCTGCGGGGGAGCAGAACGACGGAGCCGTCGGGCAGGATGACGAGGCTGCGGAGCAGGACAGCGAAGCTGCGGGGGAACACGACGGCGAAGCTGCGGGGGAGCACGACGGCGAGGCTGCGGCGCGGGACGCCAGCGCAACTGCGGGAGCGGAGCACGGCGAAGCCGCGAAGCAGGACGGCGAGTCTGCGGGGGAGCACGACGGCGAAGCTGCGGGGGAGCAGGACGGCGAAGCCGGGAGGCAGGAGACCGATGCTGCTGGGGAGCAGGGTGAGGGTGTTGTTGAGGAGCTGACTGCGGATCAGTTGGCTGAGCGGTTGGCGGCTGAGCAGGCTGCTATGGCGCTGATTACGGCTTTGATGAAGTTGCGGGGGGCGTTGGCGACCAGTCGGTTGCCGATTGATGTGGTCGGGGCCGACGAGGCGCGGCAGCAGCAGAAGGCGATGCTGGATCAGCTGGACGACTACATCCTGCCTCGGCTGGTGCAGCTGGAGGCGCCCGTTCTCGCGGTCGTGGGTGGCTCGACCGGCGCGGGCAAGTCAACCCTGGTGAACACGATCATCGGCAAGGTTGTCAGCGAGCCCGGCGTACTGCGTCCGACGACCCGCTCGCCGGTGCTGATCCACAACCCGGCCGACGCGGACTGGTTCGTCGGCGACCGGGTGCTGCCGGGGATGGCGCGTACGACGGCCGACAGCCCGGGCGGGATGGAGGACGCGGGGCAGCTCCGGTTGGTTGCCGCCGACACCGTTCCGCGCGGCCTGGCGATCCTGGACGCTCCCGACATCGACTCGGTCGTCGAGGCGAACCGCGATCTCGCGACGCAGCTGCTCGGCGCCGCGGACCTCTGGCTGTTCGTGACCACGGCAGCCCGGTACTCCGACGCCGTCCCGTGGGATTTCCTCCAGAGCGCGTCGGACCGCAGTACGGCGATCGCCGTCGTACTGGACCGGGCCCCGGCCGAGACGATCGACGACATCACCGGCCACCTGGCCCAGATGCTGCTCGAGCGCGGACTCGGCGACTCGCCGCTGTTCTCGATCAAGGAGATCGTTGTCGACGGCAACGGCATGTTGCCGGCCGAGACCGTTGCCTCGATCAAGGACTGGCTGGTCGACCTGGCCGCCGACGCGGAGGCCCGGTCGGCGGTCGTCCGCCGGACCCTGCACGGCGCCGTCACCGCGATGGTGAAGACCACCCCGCCGTTCGCGGCCGCGGTTCGCGCGCAGGCCGACACTGTGATCGAGCTGCGTTCGACCGTCGAGTCGGCGTACGACCAGGCGGTGAAGGACATCGCCAAGGCGGCTGAGGACGGCACCCTGCTGCGCGGCGAAGTGCTGGCCCGCTGGCAGGAGTTCGTCGGCACCGGCGAACTGCTGAAGGGTCTGCAGTCCAACGTCGGCCGGTTCCGCGACAAGGTGAAGGCCACGCTCGGTACCAAGGCCGCACCGCCGACCCGGGATCTCAACGACGCGGTCGAGTCCGGCCTGGAGTCACTGCTGGTCGAGCATGCCGCTGCTGCTGCCGAACGTGCGGAGAAGGCATGGCAGTCGACCGCAGCCGGGCGGCAGTTGCTCGCAGCCGGTGGCCCGGAACTCGGTGCGATGTCCGAGGACTTCGCGGCCGCAGCGGGACGTACAGTCCGCGAGTGGCAAGCCTTCGTGCTCGACCTGATCCGCAAGGAGGGCGCCGAGAAGCGCGGGACCGCGCGTCTCCTGGAGTACGGCGTGAACGGGCTGGCACTCTCACTGGTCGTAGCGCTTTTCGCCAGTGACGCAGACATCCCGACCGGCGCGGATGCGAGTTCAGGCGTCGGGAGCGCGGTCGTCGGGCAGAGGTTGCTGGAGGCCGTCTTCGGCGACGCGTCAGTTCGGAGCATGGTGGCGACGGCACGGGAAGAACTTGACGGTAAGGTTCATGCCCTGATGGATGCTGAATTCGCCCGCTATCTGACTGTCCTCGACCAGCATCCGGTCGACGCTGAGGCAGCCAGGCAACTGACCCAGGCCGCGCGCGCGGTGGAGGACTGCACGTGACGGGAACAGTGGATACGGTCGAGGCCCCGGTGCGGGCCGCGACCGATGTCCTGATGAAGATCGACGCGCTGGAAGCAGCCGCGAAGGCAGGTCAGGGTCGGTTGGACCAGGTGGTGCTCACCGAGGCCACCCAGATCGTGGACCGGGCCGGCCAGCGTCTCAGGATGTCCGGCGAGCTGACCGTGGTCGCTCTGGCCGGTGCGACCGGGTCCGGGAAGTCGTCGCTGTTCAACGCGATGACCGGCCTCGACCTGGCCGCGATCGGTACGCGCCGGCCGACCAGCTCGATGCCGCTTGCCTGTGTGTGGGGTGAGGAGCCGGCCGGTGAGGTGCTGAGCTGGCTCGGGATCCCGCGGCGCCACCAAGTGCAGCACCGCAGCTCGCTGGAGGAGCAGCAGTCGGAGGATCTGGACGGTCTGGTTCTGCTGGACCTGCCCGACCACGACTCGACCGAGGTCGAGCACCGGCTGATCGTCGACCGGCTGGTCGAGCTGGTGGACATGCTGGTGTGGGTGGTGGACCCGCAGAAGTACGCCGACGCGGCGCTGCACAACCGCTACATCAAGCCGTTCGCGTCGCACTCCGGTGTGATGGTGTTCGCGCTGAACCACATCGACAAGCTCAGCCCGGACCAGCAGAAGAGCTGCCTGAACGACCTGGACCGGTTGCTGAAGGCGGACGGTCTGAAGTCGCCGACGGTCGTTGCCACATCCGCGGTCAGCGGTGACGGGCTGGACGAGGTGCGTGGCTTGCTGGTCAAGCGGGTCAGCAACAAACGGTCCGCGCGCGAGCGCCTGGCCGCCGACGTCGATCGCGTCTCCGACCGGATGGCAAGCCAGTGTGGCAACGTCAAGACTCCGGAGATCGCCGAGGCCGACATCACCGAGCTCGTCGAGGCACTGTCCGACGCAAGCGGCCTGCCGGTCGTCGTCGACGCGGTACGGCGTTCCTACCTGCAGCGAGCCAGTGCCGCGGCGGGATGGCCGCTCACCAAGTGGCTGGGACGGTTCCAGCCGGATCCGCTGCGGCGGCTGCAGTTGGACCAGGTGTCGAGGCAACAGGGCAAGGAACTGCGCCGGTCCGCGTCCAACGAGGTCGCGACCGCGCGGGCTTCGTTGCCTGCGGCAACGCCTGTGCAGCGTGCCCGGATGGACACCGCGGTGCGGACGATCACGAACAAGGCCGCGGAAGGACTGTCGCGGCCATGGGCGGACTCGGTGCGTTCCGCGATCCGGCGCCGTGAGGAGTCGCTAGGCGACGAGCTCGACCAGGCGGTGGCGCGGACGGATCTTGGCATCGCCAACAATCCCGGTTGGTGGGGCGCGGCCCGGTTCGTGCAGTGGTTGCTGTTCGCGGTGACGCTCGCTGGTGGTGTGTGGCTGGCCGCGCTGCTTGTGGCGCGGATCGCCGGGCTGGATGACCCGCCGCTGCCCAAGGCGGGTGGAATCCCGTACGCGTGGATCATGCTGGTCGGTGGTGCGGTCCTCGGGATAGCGCTCGCGTTCGTCTGCCGGTTGTTCGCCACCGGTGGCGCCGCCCGCCGGGCCCGCGCGGCCGAGAACGCCCTTCGGGCCGAGCTCGAGAAGGTCGCCGACAGCCATGTGGTCGCTCCGGCCCGCGAAGAGCTCGAGGCCTACACCACCTGCCGCGACAGCCTCGCCGCCGCCCGAGGCTGACGCCCAGAACCATCGCCACCGCCCGAGGCTGACGCACCGAACCATCGCCACCGTCGCACCGAACCATCGCCACCGGCCGGGGGTGACGCACCGGAGCCCTCGGTACCGCTCGAAGGTGAGCCGCCCAACCCACGAGCCGTCGCGGGTTGGGCGGGACCGCGGGACTAGAGCTCCCGGCCGGGGGCGAACTGGTTCATCGACAGCTCGGCTGCTTCGTAGAGGTCCTTCTCGGTGGTCGTGCCCGAGTCGCGCACCGCGGTCATCCAGGCGCGGACGGACTGCTCATTGAAGTCCACCATCACCGGATCATCGGCGACCTCCACCGGAGTGCGGTCCGTGGGGAACGTGCCGTCGACGTACATGGCCAGGGCGAGGAAGCCGCCTTCCCAGCCGGGGCCGACGTACAGGGCGCCGGCGCCGCCGGGTGCCGGGAGTTCGCTGACCGTGTGCTCCAGTTCCAGCTCGGTGGAGGCGTTGGCTCCCGGGATGAGACGGAGCTCGAGGAGGCTGGTCGGGCCGCCGAAGGTCACCTTGAAGCGCTTCGGGGGCTCGCACTCGAGGATCTCGCCGCCCGCGTTGTCCTGGAGCTGGAAGCTGCCGCCGACCTTGAAGTCGCCGGTGACCGGCCAGAACCAGCGCTTCATCCGCTCCGGGTCCGTGAGGGCGTCCCACAGCTCCTCCGGCTCGGCCTGGTACGAGCGACGCATCAGCACGGTGGCCGTCTCCCCGGTCCGGCTGACCTCTCGATGAACCGCGTTGATGTGCTCGAGGATGTCGATCACTGGTGTTCCCTCTCCTGATGGGGGCTGATGTGGAGCCCAGAATGCCGTTCGGTACTTATATAAGTCAAGGCTGAGATAGTCACGCGGCGTCCCGCTCGGCGGTCTGCGCGGTCAGGGGCAGCGATGTGACGGAGTACTCGTCCGCCGGGTACGGCGAAGCGGTCGTCTCGATCGGATCCGGAACCGGCGTGGGAGTGAGCGAGTCCACCCTCGGTGGGTTCTTGCTGAAGGTCGTCGTACCTCGGGTCAGGTCGTGGCCGAGCGAGAACGCCTCGAGGACGACCCGGCTGCGTTGCTCGCCGGCGTCGTCGGTCCACTCGTGCGTTCGCAGGCGGCCGGTGACGATGACCGGTTGGCCGATCCGCACGGATTCGAAGGCGTTCTGAGCCAGGCCGCGCCAGCACTCCACGCTGAACCAGGTGGTCGGCTTGTCGACGTACCGCCCGAGGGCGCGGTCGAACTGCCGTGGTGTCGAGCCCATCCGGAACGTCGCGTGCGGGGTCTGTGCGACCTCTTTGAAGTCGGGGTCGCTGCCGACCCAGCCCAGAACGGTCACATAGGTTTCGCCGAGGCTCATGATGGCCACCTTCTTGATCGCGGGATGCGCTGTCACCCGAGAAGATGCACGCGCTGCGACCCTGATCGGCACCCGATCCGACGATCTGTGGACAACTCAGGGCTGATTGGGTTCCGGCTGGCCCGAGCACATAGGCTCTGGGGTATGGCGGAATTCATCTACACGCTTCGCAACGTCCGGAAGGCGCACGGCGACAAGGTCGTTCTCGACAACGTCACGCTGAACTTCCTCACCGGAGCGAAGATCGGCGTGGTCGGCCCGAACGGCACCGGTAAGTCCTCGCTGTTCAAGATCATGGCGGGGCTCGACCAGCCCTCCAACGGTGAGGCCCGGCTGGCCGAGGACGCGACGGTCGGGATCCTGCTGCAGGAGCCGCCGCTGACCGAAGGCAAGACGGTGCTCGAGAACGTCGAGGAGGGCGTCGGCGACACCAAGCAGAAGCTGGACCGCTTCAACGAGATCTCCGCCGAGCTGGCCGATCCGGACGCGGACTACGACACGCTGCTGGCCGAGATGGGCGACTTGCAGACCGAGCTCGACCACCGCAACGCCTGGGACGTCGACGCTCAGCTCGAGCAGGCGATGGACGCGCTGCGATGCCCGCCGGCCGACGCGCTCGTGGACAAGCTGTCCGGTGGTGAGCGCCGCCGGGTCGCGCTCTGCAAGCTGCTGCTGCAGCAGCCCGACCTGCTACTGCTCGACGAGCCCACCAACCACCTGGACGCGGAGTCTGTGCTGTGGCTGGAGCAGCACCTGCAGAAGTACCCGGGCGCCGTCCTGGCGATCACCCACGACCGGTACTTCCTGGACAACGTCGCCGAGTGGATCCTGGAGCTGGACCGCGGCCGCACCTACGGCTACGAGGGCAACTACTCCAAGTACCTGGAGACCAAGCAGGAGCGGCTCGTCGTCGAAGGCCGCAAGGACGCCAAGCGGCAGAAGATCCTGGAGCGCGAGCTCGAGTGGGTCCGGTCGAACGCGAGGGCCCGCCAGACCAAGAGCAAGTCCCGCCTGGCCCGGTACGAGGAGCTCGCGGCCGAGGCCGAGCGCGCCAGAAAGCTGGACATCGACGAGATCAACATCCCGCCGGGTCCGCGGCTGGGCAGCACGGTGCTCGAGGTTTCGAAGCTGGAGAAGGGCTTCGGCGACCGCAAGCTGATCGACGGCCTGAGTTTCTCCCTTCCGCGGGCCGGCATCGTCGGCATCGTCGGCCCGAACGGTGTCGGCAAGTCGACGCTGTTCCGGATGATCGTCGGCGAGGAGACGCCGGACGCGGGCACGCTGAGGCTCGGCGACACCGTCAAGGTCTCGTACGTCGACCAGTCCCGCGGCGGCCTGGACCCGAAGAAGACGGTCTGGCAGCAGGTGTCCGACGAGCTCGACTACATCAAGGTGGCGAACTTCGAGATGCCGAGCCGGGCGTACGTCGCCTCGTTCGGCTTCAAAGGCCCGGACCAGCAGAAGCCGACCGGCGTACTGTCCGGCGGTGAGCGGAACCGGCTGAACCTGGCGCTGACGCTGAAGATGGGCGGCAACCTGCTGCTGCTCGACGAGCCGACCAACGACCTGGACGTGGAGACCCTGCAATCGCTGGAGGACGCGCTGCTGGAGTTCCCCGGCTGCGCCGTGGTCGTGTCCCACGACCGGTGGTTCCTGGACCGGGTGGCGACACACATCTTGGCCTGGGAGGGCACCGACCAGGACCCGGCGCAGTGGTTCTGGTTCGAGGGCAACTTCGCGTCGTACGAGGCGAACAAGGTGGAGCGGCTCGGCCCGGAGGCCGCGCGCCCGCACCGGGTCACCTACCGCAAGCTGACCCGCGACTGAAGCACTGACCCGGTGCCCTTCGGATCAGTGGACGTGGAGGGCGGACAGCAGCATCGGGAGAGAGGCGTGGAGTTCGCGTTGCCAGTAGGCCCAGCCATGAGTGCCGGGTCCGTAGAAGTTGGTCGTCAGGTGTTTCGCACCCACGCGGTCGAGTTCTGCGGCGAGAGCGTGGTTCTGGCGGTTGAAGTCGGCCTCTAGTGCATCCGTCTTGCCGGGTGGGTCGAACGGTCCTGCGGTGCCGTCGCCGCAGGACAGGTAGACCGGCAACGACTTGAGGCGGTGCGCGAGGTAGTAGGGGTCGTGGGCCGCCCAGATGTCTCGCTGTGCGACCGGATCACCCCAGACGCGCAGCGGGTCGTTGCCCTGGCCAGCGAAGAACCCCATGATCCGGTTGACGGACTCGTCGTTCAGCAGCGGGTGCGCGGAGCCGGAGTACGCCGCCACCGCGCGGAACATCCCCGGGTGCCGAGCGGCGTACAGCAGTGCGCCCTGACCGCCCATGGACAGCCCGGCCACGACGCGGTTGGCCCCGGCGCCCCAGTCGCGCTCCAGCAGGTGGCGCAGCTCGACGGTGTGGAAGGTCTCCCACGCCGGGTCGCCGCCCGCGCCGTAGTTCCACCAGTTGCTGTACCAGCCGTTCCATCCGGCCTCCGGCATCACCACGAGAACCTTCCGCAGGCTGTCGATCGTGGCGATGTCGGTCCCCGTCCACGAGGTGTAGTCACCACAGCAGCCGTGCAGCAGCCAGAACGTCGGCCAGTGGCGGCCGCGGTCGGCGGGATTCCATCCGTCCGGTGTCATCAGCCGGACCTTCACGGTCCGGCCGCCGAGAGCCTCGGACCGTACCGACAGGTCGACCAGTCGATCGGCGACCTGCGTGACGGCGACGACCTCCGCGCCGCGGGAGTGTCTGGTCTCGAGGGAAGGAGCCGCCGTCGTTGCCATCGCCGCCATCGCGGCGTCCGCGGGTGCGAGCGGCCAGAGAGCGAGGATCACCGCCAGGACGAGCAGTACTCGCCGGCGCAGAGACCTCGGATGCCGAGTCGAGCTGGGACGTGTCGTCATGAGAGACCTCCGGGGGCGGTGCGGAATTCTGCTCAGGTGCGTCGCCGAGACGCTAATCCACTCGCGGCACCGCGGCAAGGCCACGGCCCGGGGCAGCGGGTGGGTTCTGACGCTCCCAAACACTTAGCCCTTGATCTAAGTGTTTGGTTGTGGCAATACTTAGCCTCATGGCACAGTATTCGGCGGAGGTCGACGGTGTGTTCGTCGCGCTCGCCGACCCGACCCGACGCAGCGTGATTCGGCGCCTCGGCCGCGGGCCGACGAGTGTAGGCGAGCTCGCCGCCGAGTTCCCGATGACCCTGCCGTCGTTCATGAAGCACGTCCGGACGCTGGAGAGCAACGGCCTGATCCGCACGGTGAAGGTCGGCCGGGTGCGCACCTGCGTGCTCGACCGGGACCGGCTCGCGCTGGTCGACGACTGGCTCGCGGAACAGCGCCGGATCTGGGCCGACCGTACCGACCGGCTCGAACGATTCGTCACCGATCCGATGGAGGAGCATTCATGAACCCCGATCTCGACCTGACGGTGGACCGCGTCATCCGCGCGCCGCGTGCGGTGGTCTGGCGCGCGTGGACCGATCCGTCCCGCTTCGAGAAATGGTGGGTTCCGGCGCCGGCCGTGTGCCGGGTGGAGCGCCTGGAGCCTCGTCCCGGCGGTGCGCTCGTGACTCGGCTGAGCGGTGACGGCACGGAGTTCGGCCCACATCTCGACGCCTGCTTCGTCGTCGTCGACGAGCTGGAGCGCATCGTGTTCACGACCGCGCTCGACAGCTCCTGGCGTCCCGCACAACCTGCGCCGGTCCTGATGACGGCCGAGATCACACTGGCGGACCACCAGGACGGCACCGACTACCGGGTCATCGTCCGCCACGGCGATCCGGCGGCCCGCGCCCGCCATGAGGAGCTCGGCTTCGCCGACGGGTGGGGCGCGGTCACCAAGCAACTCGCCGCCATCGCCGAGCGCGAGGCCGCGCGGTGAAGCTCGTACTCACGGAGTTCGTCACCCTCGACGGGGTCAGCCAAGGTCCTGGCTCGTCGACCGAGGACACCAGCGACGGCTTCACCCGTGGCGGCTGGCTCGTGCCCTACCTGGACGAAGCCTTCGTACGGCGTACCTCGGACTGGCTCGACCTCGCCGACGGACTGCTGCTCGGTCGCCGGACGTACGAGGCGTTCGCCCGGGACTGGCCGCAGATCACCGACCCGGACGACCCGTTCACCGTGCGGATGAACGGGTTGCCGAAGTACGTCGTCACCAACACCCTCGCCGAAGGCACCTGGAACCCGACCACCGTGCTCCGTGGCGATCCCGTCCAGACCGTCGGCGAACTCAAGGCCCAGCCAGGACGGGAGCTCCAGATCCACGGGAGTGCTCGACTCGGCAACGCGCTGCTGGCGGCGGGTCTCGTCGACACGCTCCGACTCGTCGTCGCCCCGACCGTGATCGGCTCCGGGCGACGACTGCTCGATCACCCGAGTGCGCCGACCGGACTCCACATCACCGAGCACGAAGTGACGCCGAACGGCCTGGTGATCCTGCAGTACGACGCGACCGGCGCCGCTCCACTCGGGGAGTACGAAGGCGTGGCGGCCTTCGTCTAGCCGGCCTGGTGGTCCGCCAGAACGCGTTCGACGACTGGAAGGTCTGTCGTGATGAGGGCCTTCCACAGCGCCCAGCCACGGGCGCGCGCCCAGGTCCCGGCGTCCTGCCCGACGGCCTCCCGGAAGGCGACGCGGGAGTCACCGGAGAAGAACGTGTACGCGATCACCAGATCGCACGCCGGGTCGCCGACGCCTGAGGTGCCGAAGTCGATGACAGCGGACAGCCGGCCGTCCTTCACCAGCAGGTTCCCGCTCGCGATGTCTCCGTGGAACCACACCGGCGGCCGGTCCCACGACGTCGCCAGCGCCGCATCCCAGACATCGCGCGCCAGGTCGGTGTCGATCCGTCCCTTCAGCACGCTGAGCGCCTCGACGGTCTCGTCGTGGTAGTGCTCCGGCGGCGCACCGCGGTAGAAGCTGTGCGCACCCGCCGCCGGTCCACCCGTGGCGTCCGCACCCTGCAACGCGAGGATGAACCCGGCGATCGACCGCGCGAATTCGTTGAGGTCGGCAACGGTCTCGTAGGACGCGGTGGCGCCGTCCAGCCAGCGCCGGATGGCCCAGTGGAACGGATACCCCTGGCCCGGTGAGCCCTTCGCGACCGCCTCGGGGATCGGCACGGGCAGGACCGGAGCCAGCTTCGGCAGCCACTCGTGCTCCTTGTGCACCGCGGCGGTGTAGCTCTCGTGCGTCGGCAGACGCGCGGTCAGGTCTTCGCCGAGCCGGTACGTCCGGTTGTCCCAGCCATCGACCTTGACCGGCGTCACCGCCAGCTCGGCCCACTGCGGGAACTGCGTCGCGATCAGCCGCCGTACCAGTGTCGCGTCGATGCCGGCCCGGCCGTCTTCGTGAATGTCCGTCACGCGACGAGATTCTCCGGGGTGCAGTGAAGGCACATCAAAGGCTTTAGCTATCGGCTAAACATCCTTGACCGGCTGCGAGTTGCCGACCGCGTCCGCGAGGAAGGCGGAGATGGTCCGCAGTTCCTCAGTGCTTCGCGACGCCAGGACCGCGTGCATGCGCTCGGCCTGCTCGGCGTACAGCGGGACGAGCTTGTCCTGGATCGCCTCCGTCGACGGCGTGACCACGACCTTGCGGCGATCACCGGGATCCGGTCGACGGGTGACGAAGCCGTGTGCCTCGAGCCGGTCGATGACACCTGTGACCGTGCCGGAGGTGAGGCCGGTGTGCTCGGCGAGCTCCCTCGGAGTCAGCGGTCCGTAAGTCTGCAGCAGCGTCATGAACTGGGAGTCGCTGGCGCCCAGACCGACCTTCGCGGAGACCGCGTGGTTGAACAGTACGACGCTCGCGATCAGGTGGATCATCCGCTGCTGGATCTCGCCGGCGAGCTCTTCTCTGGCACTGGTCATGGCCACCTCAGCATAGGGCTTGCATTTCTCTCGGGCATCCAAGATACTCGGAACACCAAGATACTTGAACAGCCGAGATAAAGGAGAGAGCGATGAAGGTGCTGGTGATCGGTGGCGGGACCGGCGGGCTGGCGCTGGCGCACGGGCTGAAGCGGGCCGGCATCGGCGTGACCGTGTTCGAGCGGGACGAGCTCCGGACCGACGGGCTGCACGGCTACCGGGTCGGGATCGACCCAGATGGCAGCCGGGCGCTGCACGCGCTGCTGCCGGCCGACCTGTACGACACTTTCGTGGCGACCAAGGCGCGTGACCCGAAGTACTTCACCATGCTCACCGAGGACCTGAAGGAGGTCCTGTCGTTCGACCTGCCGGAATCGACCGGCCCGGTCGAGAGCGAGAAGTCGATCAGCCGGATGACGCTGCGACAGGTGTTGCTCACCGGTCTGGACGACGTGGTCGAGTTCGGCAAGGAGTTCACTCGCTTCGAGCAGCACGGCGACCAGGTGACGGCGTACTTCGCCGATGGCACCCAGGCGACCGGTGACCTGCTGGTGGCCGCCGACGGCTCGGGCTCGCGGGTACGACGCCAGTACCTGCCGCAGGCCAAGACCGAGGAGACCGGGATCATCGCGATCGCGGGGAAGCTGCCGATTACCGCGGAGAGCGCGAAGCTGGTGCCGCCGAAGGTGTTCGAGGGCATCTCGATGGTCAACGCGCCGCACGGGCTGGCCTGCATCCTGCACGTGATGGAGTTCCAGTGGGACCGTGACGGCAACGTGAAGAGCGGGATCGGCGGCAACACCGAGGAGTTGATCCGGCGCTGGCCCGGGCTGCAGTTCGACAACACCCGCGACTACATCAACTGGGGCCTGTCGGCGACCAGGGACACGATGCCCGGCAACATCATGGAGCTGCGAGGGCAGGAGCTGATCGACGTCGCCCTCCGGCTCACACCGCACTGGCATCCGAATCTGCGGCGGCTGTTCGAGCTGGCCGACCCCGGCACCTGCTTCCCGGTGAACATCTGGACCTCGGTCCCACTCGAGCCGTGGCAGACGACGAACGTGACGCTGCTCGGCGACGCCATTCACACGATGACGCCGGGGCGCGGCGTCGGGGCGAACACCGCGTTGAGGGACGCGGTGAACCTGTGCCGGCAGCTGATCGAGGTGCGTGACGGTCGCCAGGAGTTGATCCCGGCGGTACGGGCGTACGAGGCGAAGATGATCGAGTACGGCTTCGACGCCGTACTGAAGTCTCGGGCGCAGATGACGTCCGACGACCCGGTGTACAAGCCGGTGATCGGGCGGCTGGCGCTGGCCGGGATGCGCACCGCGATGCGGGCGGTCAACCACCTGCCGCCGGTGAAGCGGCGGATGCGTGACTCGATGCTCGCCTACCGCGGGGCTGACCGTGACGAACTGGCTCTGGAGATCAGCCCGGCCCCGACCGCACGCTGACAAGCCGGCCCGAAGCGATCGGGCCGGTGACTGTCAGCAGGTCAGCGCTGGCCGATGTGCTCCGACACGGCGTCGAAGACGCGGCCGACCGCCACGAAGTCCTCGGAGGTGGCCAGGTCGACCAGGTTCTCCCGGACGCCCTCCACGTGGTACGGCGCGGCCTGCTCGAGCAGCTGGAGACCGGCCTCGGTCAGCTCGGCCCAGACGCCGCGCTTGTCGCTGGTGCAGGACGTACGGCGGACCAGCTCGGCGGTCTCCAGCCGGCCCACGGTGTGGGTCAGGCGGGAGCGGCTCTGGTGCAGCCGGTCGGCCAGGTCGGCCATCCGCAGCCGCCGGTCGGGCGCCTCGGAGAGCCGGACCAGGATCTCGTAGTCGTTGATACCCAGGCCGAACTGACGCAGGTCGTCGTCCAGTTTCGCCATCAGGCGTGCGGTCCCCAGCAGGTACGCACGCCACGCCACCTGCTGCTCAGCGTCGAGCCACCGGGTCTCAGTCGTCGTCGTCACGGGATCAGTGTACCGGGAATGTAATTGACTTTTAAACCGTTCCTCACTACTGTCGCAGTAAGAGATTGAAGTTTAAACCTCCACGCTGCGTCGCCCCCGACCAGTACGCCCCCTCCGAGAGGAACCCATGAGCGAGACCATCAATGCCGGCACGACCCCGACCAGCAGCATCCCCGGCCTGGTCGCCGGCACCTACGCCCTCGACACCGCCCACACCGAGATCGGCTTCACCGTCCGCCACCTGATGACCAAGGTCCGCGGCACCTTCCAGGAGTACGCCGGCGAGATCGTCGTGAAGGACTCGCTGGAGGAGTCGACGGCCACCGTGACCGTCGAGCTGGCCTCCGTGCACACCCGCAGCGAGCAGCGTGACGGGCACCTGCGTTCCGGCGACTTCTTCGACGCCGAGAACAGCCCGAAGATGACCTTTGCCAGCACCGCCTTCAAGCCGGAGGGTGACGACTACATCCTGGCCGGCGAGCTGACCATCAAGAACGTCACCAAGCCGGTCGAGCTCGCTGTCGAGTTCCTCGGCGTGGACCAGAACGCCTACGGCCAGACCATCATCGGCTTCGAGGCCTCCACCTCGATCAGCCGCAAGGACTGGGGCATCGACTTCAACGTGCCGCTCGAGGGTGGCAAGCTGCTGATCGGTGACAAGGTCGACATCCACCTGGACGTCCAGGCGGCTCTGCAGGCCTGACACTTCGGCTGACGTAGCGTCGGAAAGACCCCGCACCGGGTGGGTGCGGGGTCTTCCTACGTCTGGACCATCCGGTGCGCGAGGTCGGCGTACAGCTTGCCCAACGCCTCCGGATCTGCCCGGTGTGGCGTGTACCACCGGGCCACGTCGATGGACAGCGAGAGTACGGCGAGTGTCGTCCCCGGCAGGTCCGTCACCGCGAACGAGCCGTCGTGTACGCCGTCCGTCAGGACCTGCTCGATCTGCGTTGAGATGGCCCGGCGGATGGTCGCGACCTCGGCGAGGTGCTCGGGCGACAGAGCGGCCAGCTCGTACTGCACGACGCGGGCGATCGTGTGATGCTGCGCGTGCCACGCCGTGAAGGCAGAGACAAGTGAGCGGAGGCGGTCCGCGGGGGTGGGACCGGTGTCGGCGGAACGCAGTACCTCCAACGCTGCGTTGTGTCCGTACAGGCTGATCTCGAAGAGCAGGCGCTCCTTGGACGGGTAATGCACGTAGAGCGCGGCCGGGCTCATCCCGGCGAGGGAGGCGATGTCGCGCGTGGTGGTCGCCTGGAACCCGCGCTCTGCGAAGGCGTCGACGGCGCCGGTCAGCAGCCGGCGTGCGGCGGCCGGCTGGACATGCTCCCAGACCAGGGGACTCGTGACTGCGGACACGTTGACACCATGCACCGGACGGGCGAAGCTAAGCAAGCGCTTAGCCACGAATCTCAGCCCGCGGGGAGGCCCCATGGAGCGCGTCATCTTCAACGAGGATCACCACGCTTTCCGGGCCAGTGCGAAGGAGTACTGCGACCGTTCGCTGGTGCCGCGGATGGAGCAGTTCCTCGAGGAGAAGACGGTCGACCGGGCCGCCTGGCTCGAGGCCGGCAAGCAGGGCTTCCTCGGTCTCGACGTGCCGGAGGAGTACGGCGGTTCGAGTGTCGGCGACTACCGGTTCAACGCGGTCTTCGCCGAGGAGGTGTCCAAGGTCTCCGCGTCGCTGTCCAGTTGCTTCGGTATCCACTTCGACTGCTGCGCGCCGTACATCGTCGATCTGGGCACCGAGGAGCAGAAGCAGCGCTGGCTGCCGAAGTTCTGCTCCGGTGAGTACGTCGCTGCGATCGCGATGACCGAGCCGTCCGGCGGATCGGACCTGGCCGCGCTGAAGACGAGCGCCAAGAAGGCCGACGGCGGCTGGGTGGTGAACGGGTCGAAGACCTTCATCACCAACGGCGACATGGCCGACCTGGTCATCGTGGCCGCCCGGACCGACCCGGCCAAGGGCGCGAAGGGCATCACGCTGTTCGTGATCGAGGAGGGCATGGAGGGCTTCGCCCGCGGCCGCAAACTGGACAAGGTCGGCCAGACCGAGTCCGGTACGTCGGAACTGTTCTTCTCCGACGTGTTCGTCGGTGACGACAACGTGCTCGGCGAGGTCGACCGCGGCTTCATCCACATGATGGAGCGACTGGCCCAGGAGCGGGTCGGTGCCGCGGTGTCGAACATCGCGCAGGCGACCCAGATCCTGGCCGAGACGATCGACTACGTGAAGCAGCGCAAGGCGTTCGGCCAGCCGGTTGGCTCGTTCCAGTACAACAAGTTCCTGGTCGCCGAACTCGTCACCAAGGCCGAGGTCACCCAGGCGTACGTCGACAACGCGATCGTCGCGCACGACGAGGACCGGCTGTCCGCGGTGGACGCGGCCAAGGCCAAATGGTGGGCCGCCCAGGTGCAGAACGAGATCCTGGACGCGTGCGTGCAACTGCACGGCGGCTACGGCTACATGAATGAGTACCGCGTCGCCCGTGCTTGGCGGGACGCCCGGGTGACGAAGATCTGGGCCGGCTCGAACGAGATCATGAAAGAGCTCATCGGCCGTGACCTCGGCCTGTAGAAGGGAAGCGTTGTGCCTGAAGCAGTGATCGTGTCCACGGCCCGCTCGCCGATCGGCCGCGCGTACAAGGGATCGATGACCACGATCCGGCCGGACGACCTCGCCGTACAGATGATCCAGGCGGCGGTCGGCAAGGTCGGGCTGACCGGCGACCAGATCGAGGACCTGGCGCTCGGGTGTGCGGAGCCGCACGACGAACACGGCGGCAACATGGCCCGCCGGGTCGCGATCCAGCTCGGCTGGGACAACACCCCGGCGACGACGGTCAACCGGTTCTGCGCGTCGTCGACGCAGACCGCGCGGATGGCCTTCCATGCGATCAAGTCCGGTGAGGGCGACATCTTCGTCAGCGCCGGCGTCGAGTGCGTGTCGCGGTACAAGAACTTCGGCTCGGCCGGGGTCGGTGACCCGAGTTCGTTCAACCCGGTCTTCACCGACGCGGTGCAGCGGACCGAGAAGTACGCCGAGACCAACGACACCTGGCACGACCCGCGCGAGGACGGGCAGATCCCGGACGTCTACATCGCGATGGGCCAGACCGCGGAGAACGTGGCGACGCTCAGGGGCATCTCCCGCGCGGAGCAGGACGCGTTCGGCGTCCGCTCGCAGAACCTGGCCGAGAAGGCGATCGGCAACGGCTTCTTCGCGCGCGAGATCACGCCGGTGACGCTGCCGGACGGAACTGTGGTGAGCAAGGACGACGGACCGCGGGCGGGGACGACGCTGGAAGGCGTCAGTGGCCTCAAGCCGGTGTTCCGGCCGAACGGCACGGTCACAGCCGGCAACTGCTGCCCGCTGAACGACGGTGCCGCCGCGGTCGTGATCATGAGCGACACCAAGGCACGTGAGCTCGGCCTGACCCCGCTCGCGCGGATCGTGTCGACCGGCGTGAGCGGTCTGTCGCCGGAGATCATGGGCCTCGGTCCGGTGGAGGCGTCGAAGCAGGCGCTGGCGCGGGCCGGCATGAGCATCAACGACATCGACCTGGTCGAGATCAACGAGGCTTTCGCGGTCCAGGTGATCGGCTCGGCGCGTGAGCTCGGCATCGACGAGGACAAGCTGAACGTGCACGGCGGCGCGATCGCGCTCGGGCATCCGTTCGGCTCGACCGGTGCGCGGATCATGACCACGCTGGTGAACGGGCTGCAGTTCGAGGACAAGCAGTTCGGCCTGGAGACCATGTGCGTCGGCGGCGGCCAGGGCATGGCGGTCGTCCTCGAGCGCCTCAGCTGATGAGCCTGGAGAACCGTACGGCGATCGTCACCGGAGCCTCCCGGGGCATCGGGCTGGCAGTTGCGCGTCGCCTGGTGGCCGATGGTGCGCGCGTGGTGATCACCGGCCGTACCCAGGAGACGCTCGACGAGGCAGTCGAGTCCCTGGGTGGCCGGGAGCACGCGCTCGCGGTCGCCGGGAAGGCCGCGGATCCCGAGCACCGGGCGACCGTGGTGGCCGCGGCGGTCGCGACGTACGGGTCGGTGGACCTGCTGGTGAACAACGCCGGCATCAACCCGATCTACGGCAAGTTGCTCGACGTCGACCAGGCGGTCGCGGCCAAGATGGTCGACACCAACGTGCTGGCCGCGATCGCCTGGGTGAAGGCGTGCCGGGACGCCTGGATGCGCGCGCACGGCGGCGCCGTGGTCAACCTGTCCTCGGTGGCCGGCCTGGCGCCGTCGCCGGGCATCGGCTGGTACGGCGCGACCAAGGCGATGGTGTCGCGGGTGACCGCCGAGCTGGCGGTCGAGCTGGCACCGGAGATCCGGGTCAACGCGGTGGCTCCGGCGGTGGTCAAGACCAAGTTCGCCGGAGCCCTCTACGAAGGCCGTGAGGACAAGGTCGCCTCGACGTACCCGTTGCGTCGGTTGGGTACGCCGGAGGACGTGGCCTCGCTGGTGTGGTTCCTGCTGTCGGACGAGTCGTCGTGGATCACCGGTCAGACGATCACAATCGACGGCGGCCTCACCCTCAACGGCGGGATCGTCGGTTAGGGCGTCCGGCCCTGCCAGCCGGCCAGTTGGTCGTACGGCGACGCGTCATCGGCGACCGGTACGACGGGGCCGAACGGGATGGGTCCGCCACGGTGGTCGGCCGGGACGAACTGGTGGACGAGCGGCAGGCAGTACGTCGCCAGCGCGTCGTCGAGCTGTCCGAGGCGATCGGTCGCCTTCGCCAGGTCCCACGAGTGCATGGTGAGCTCGGTGGTGTAGGCAGCGATCGCGGCCGCGCCCGGAAGCGTTGCCCACGGCAACTTGCAGGTGCGGTCGAGTACGCCGTCGGCCGCCAGCGTCTCGTCGAGCGCGGTACGGCGCTGCTTCCACTCGGCCGGAACGTCGTCGACGCCGGTGGTGATGTGCGGTATGTCGAGCGCGTTACCACCGTTCAGCGCCAGGTCGATCCGGCCGACGACGGTGAGCAGGTGACCCAGCAGGGTGTTGACGTCGTACTCCGGGCAGGGGGTCGGCCGGTCGAGGTCGTCGGGACCGGTGGTGTCGATCAGGTGCTGCGTCTGGTCGAGAGCACGGATGAGCATCGGACGGGGATCGTTGGTGTTCATGACGACAGCCTCGCGGGGTATATGCGACATCTTCTGTCGCATATCCTGAACTCGTGCGAGCCGACCGGTTGTTGCAGACCATTCTGCTGTTGCAGCGGCATGCGCGGTTGAGTGCGCGGGAGTTGGCCGAGCGCCTGGAAGTGTCGACGCGGACGGTGATGCGCGACATGGAGGCGTTGTCGGCGGCCGGCGTACCCGTCTACACCGAGCGTGGGCGCAACGGTGGCTGCGTGCTGCTGCCGGGGTATCGGGCTGATGTCAGCGAGTTGACGCCACGGGAGGCGCAGGCGTTGTTTGCCTGGTCGGGGCGGTCGGCGTTGTCCGACGAGCTGGGTCTGCGGGATGCGTTGCAGTCCGCGATGGGCAAGCTGTCGGCCACATTGCCCCTGGAGTTGCAGGACGACGCCGATGCGTTGTCGGGTGCGATCGTGGTGGATCGGCGTCGCTGGTTCGCGGAGGCCGAGGACATCGGGGCGCTGCCGGTACTGCGGCAGGCGGTGGTGACGCGGAGACGGGTGCGACTGCAGTACGCGTCCGCGAGTGAAGGGCATCAGCGCCGTACCGTCGATCCGTGGGGGCTGGTCGAGCAGGCCGGGCGGTGGTATCTCGTCGCGGCGCATCGTGGCGCGGCGCGGATGTACCGCGTGTCCCGGGTCGAGAAGGCCGACATCCTCGAGGAGGCCGCTGAACGACCGGACGGACTGGATGTCCGGGCGGAATGGGAGCGGCTGCGATCCGGGCTCGAGCGGCATGCTCCTGTCGGCGTGGAGGTGGAGGTCCGGGTGCACCCGGAGCGGGTTGAGGTGATCCGCCGGATCGCCACGCCCATGGTGGCCAAGGGGACGAGGATCCGCGACGTACCCGCGGAGGACGAGTGGCCGCACCTCGCCCTGCACTTCCGTGTCCGCGAGGCAGCGTGCGGTCTGCTGCTCGCTTTCGGGAGCGACGTTGAAGTGGTCGAGCCGGTCGAGCTGCGGACCCGGCTGCTGGAGCTCGCGACCGAGGCGATCGCGACCTACGGCTGACGTCTGGCCACGAAGGTCTGGCGGAGGATGAAGTTGCCGTCGGCATCTTCGTCCTCGTTGCGCCAGTGGAAGCCGGTCTCCGTGACGCCGGTGAAGGCCCACCGGGTCTTGGCGGTCTGGGACTCGAGCGTGATCGTGTCCTCGGTCGCGTGGGCGACGAAGGGCATCACGAAGGCGGCCTTCGGACCCATCCAGGTTGAGCGAAAGGCGTTCAGCTCGGGGTCGTGGATGCGGATCGACAAGCCCCACTCGCCATCACCGTCGACCGTCCGGGCGGCCCGGCTCGGCGTGATCCAGATGTCGGCGACCGCGCGGCCGTCGAGCGCCCAGGCGAAGTGCCACTCACCCTTGGTCGTCCGGGTGACCGCGCCGGTCTCGTCGTACCAGGAGACGTCGAGGTCCCAACTGCCGATCAGTGGGGCGAACGGCGCGAACGCTTCGGCGTACTCCGGACGAGGTCCGTCCGACACCATCAGCCCGGCCAGGACCCGGGCTGCGGCAGCGCCATCGGTAATTTCCATAGCTGCTATTTACTCCTGACGCACCCGGGAGGTGTCAAGAGGATTCGGACTCCCCGCCGCCGGTGACCCCGTCGTGTCCCAGCACGATGGCACTTCCGGCGGTCGGGGCGATCAGTCCGACAGCACCGGGCAACTCTAATGCCCCGGCGTTCCACCACCGAATCGTCCGGAGCGCGCACCTGTTGCGATCACGTTGCTGTTCACCCGTTATTCCGTGGCGAGGCGGAAGGTAGCTGGTTATGGTCCGGGCATGACCACACCGATGCTGATCCGGGCGGCCGTTGGCGACGACGCCGAGGCGGTGGCCGAGGTGCGACGGGCGGTCTACTCGTACAAGATCATGTCGCCGGCCACGACCCGGCACATGATCACCTCGAAGGCGCCGGGCGAGCGGTTCCTGGCGCTGGTCGCCGAGTCCGGCGGTGAGTTGGTCGCCTGGGGATCAGCCGGTCTGAACGTCTGGACCAGCAGTCCGGGCCAGAGCCACGTGTCGATCTATGTGCACCCCGACCATCGCAAGCAGGGCATCGGTAGTGCGCTGGCCGAACGGCTGCACCAGCACCTGAGTGAGGTCGGCGCTGTGCGCGTGCGGTCGTTCGTCCATCCCGACGGCCTCGAGTTCGCCCGCAACCTCGGGTACGACGGGACGCGGCAGATGCACTACGCAGGTGTCGACCCGCGGAAGCTGCCGGCGCAGCCGCCGACCCCGGACGGCATCGAACTCATGACGTTCGACCAGGTGGATCCGCACCAGGCCTACACCGCCGACACGGTAGCGTCGCTGGACGAGCCGGGTGACTCGCCGATCGACGCCGTCGGCTACGACGAGTGGCTCGACGAGATCTGGAACGGTCCGGGGCTGGACAAGTCGCTCAGCGTTGCCGCGATGGCGGGTGACGAGATGGCGGCGTTCACCGTGATCGAGACCGCCGGCGACCGCGCCTGGTCGGGCATGACCGGGACCATCCCGGCGTACCGGGGTCGCGGTCTGGCCAAGCTGGTCAAGTCGGTCGCGCTCCGTCGCGCCGCCGACGCCGGCATCACCGCCGCCTACACCTCGAACTACGACGAGAACGGTCCGATGCTGGCCATCAACAACTGGCTCGGCTACCAACGCGTCCAGACGGAGTACGGCCTCCTGCGCACGCTCTCCGAGTAGATGACAACCGTCGGGTTCGACCGGGTGCAGCACCTGGTCCGGGTGCAGGTGCGGCTGGGCGACTCGGAGTACCGCTTCCTCGTTGACACCGGCATCGGAATCACGGTCGTTGCCTCGGCCATCGCGAGTCGTGCCGAAGTCCTGCCTACGGGCGAGACGTACACCGGGCGGCGGATGTCGGGTCAGGAGGTCGAGGCGCCGCTTGTTCGGCTGCCGGTGCTCGGGGTCGGTGACTACGCCGTCGACGGGCAGGTCGCGGGTGTCGCCGACCTCGGGGATGCGGACGATCCGAACGGTTTCGCCGGGATCATCGGACCCGGGTTCTTCGAGAACCACACGGTCACCACGGATCCGGACGCGATGACTCTGACGGTGCTGCCGCGCGAGAGCTTCCAGGCTGACGGTCCCGAGGTTCCGCTCGACGTACGGCGGGAATCGGTGTCGGTGGATCCGTTCACCCAACTGGTGTTGCCGAGTGGGCGCGAGATCTGTGTCGAGGTGGACACCGGGTCGGGCAGCCTGATCCTCGACAAGCGGTTCATGGCCGACTGCGGCGTGGATCTCGAGAGCCCGGGACTGACGACGCGGACCGGGACGGACGAGACCGGCTACGAGTGGACGCGCCACTGGGTCACGATTCCGGGCAGTGTGCACCTGGCGGCCGCGCCCGAAACCGCCCAAGCGTCACCCAGGGTTCAGTTTCAGGACATCGTTCACGACGGTCTGGTCGGGGCAGGGTACCTGGAGCGGTACAGGATGACGTTCGACGTGACTGGCGCGCGATTGGTGCTCGGTCCCCGTAGCGAAACGGCTGAGACAGAGCTGTAATCGGGTCTGTATCCGGTCTGCACCTGATTGCGGGTTATGTTCCGGAGAACTTCGCTGAAGGAGTTCGCATGGAGATCAGGGCTGCCGAAACGGGGGATGTCGAAGGGGCGATCGCGTTGCACGATGCCCTCGCACCGTACTTGGTGGTCACGCGAACCGCGTTGACCCGCAGACTGCAGGCTCCGCCCGCGCTGGGACTGGGAACCTTCGCCGCCGTGGACGCGGGCGAGGTGGTGGGCTGGGCGTCGACCGCGCTGATCGCGGGGTCGGATCCGCTGGACGGGCAGTTTCGGATTCTGGTCCGGCCTGACTACCGCGGCCGCGGGATCGGTGCGAAGTTGCTGGAGGCAACCCACCGGGACCTGCGGGCGGCCGGTGCGACCAGTGCGCGGGTGTTCGCCGACCCGTCAACCGTGGAATGGGCGGCCCGGTGGGGCTACCGGCAGACCCGGCAGGTGCACTACGCGGGCATCTATCCACCCAAGGCACCCGACGTCCCGGGCGCCCCGACCGGGGTGGAGTTGGTCGCTCTGGACCAGGTCGATCCGCGCAAGCTGTACGAGGCCGACGAAGTTGCCCAGCGCACCAAACCGGGCGATGCCAAGATCACCACCCGGCCGTACGACGACTGGCTCGCGGGCATCTGGAACTCGCCGTCGATGGTGCTCGACCTGAGTACGGCGGCCCTCTACGACGGCGAGATCATCGCGTTCACCCTGGGCAACGGCGATCACACCAAGATCTGGTCCCAGATGACTGCGACGATGCCGGAGCACCGCGGCCGTGGCCTGGCCAAGCTGGTCAAGTGCGCCGCCCTCCGCCGCGCCGCCCAGGCCGGCGTCCGCGGCGCCTATACCGCGAACTACGACGGCAACGCCCCGATGATCGCCGTCAACGAGTGGCTCGGCTACGACCGCGTCGCCACCCACGCCGTACTGATCTGCCCGCTCTAAGCCTCCGCCCGGTCAGGGGACGAGCAGTACGACGGTCTCCGCGACGCAGGCGGGTTTGGTGGAGTTCTCCAGTTCGATGACCCAGTTGAGGGAGACCTGGACGCCGGCCGGGGTCTCGACGGCGTTGGAGATCGAGGCGCTGGCGCGGACGCGGGTGCCGACCGGGACCGGGGCCGGGAAGCGGACCTTGTTGACGCCGTAGTTGAGCTTCGCGGTCACGCCGCTCACCGAGAACAGTTCGTCACCGAACCGCGCGATCAGGCTCAGCGTGAGGTAACCATGCGCGATCGTCCCGCCGTACGGGCCCTGCTTGGCGCGCTCGACGTCGACGTGGATCCACTGGTGGTCCCCGGTGGCGTCGGCGAACGTGTTCACCTGCTCCTGGGTGATCTCCAGCCACTGGCTCTCGCCCAATGGGGTGCCGACCGCGTGCACGACCTCGTCGACACCGGTGAACGACTGCGCCATCTGCAACTCCCTCAGTTTCGCGGTCCGCCGGCAACGTACAGGACCTGGCCGGAGACGAACCCGGCCTCCTCGCTGCAGAAGAACGACGCCGCCGCGGCGATGTCGTCGGGCTTGCCGGTCCGGTTCACCGGGATGGTGGCCGCGGTCGCCTTCTTGAACTCCTCGAAGTCCACCCCGACCCGGGCCGCGGTCGCCGCGGTCATGTCGGTCTCGATGAACCCTGGCGCGATCGCGTTCGCGGTGACGCCGAACTTGCCCAGCTCGATCGCCAGCGTCTTCGCCAGACCCTGCAGACCGGCCTTCGCGGACGCGTAGTTCGCCTGGCCGCGGTTGCCCAGCGCCGACGTGGAGGAGAGGAACACCATCCGGCCGTAGCCGGCCTCGACCATGTGCGCCTGGCAGGCGCGGGACATCAGGAAGCTGCCGCGCAGGTGGACCGACATCACGGTGTCCCAGTCGTCCTCGGACATCTTGAACAGCAGGTTGTCGCGCAGCACGCCGGCGTTGTTCACCAGCACCGTCGGTGCGCCCAGCTCGGCGACCACGCGCTCGACGGCGGCGGCCACCTGATCCGACTTGCTGACGTCGCAGCCGATCGCGATCGCCTTGCCGCCCGCCTCGGTGATCGCCTTGACGGTGCCCTCACAGGCGCCCTCGTCGAGGTCGAGGACGGCCACCGCGTTCCCGTCCTTCGCCAGCCGCAGTGCGACGGCCGCGCCGATTCCCCGGGCCGACCCGGTCACGATCGCTACCCGCTGATCAGTCATCCGCGCTGCTCCTTCGCTCGTGCTGCTGCCGGGGATGACATTACCCACGCTCCGTCACGCCGGGAGTACTCCGGATGCGATGATCGCCGTGTGGATCATCACAACCGCCATGTCTACTACTGCCCGCTGCGATGGGGTGACATGGACGCCCTCGGGCATGTGAACAACGGACGGTACGTCGACTACCTGCAGGACGCCCGCGTCGACTTCCTGTTCCGGACCGCCAAGGAGCTCGGCGCGGACGACCTGGAGACCGGCCTGCTGGTGGCCCGCCACGAGGTCGTGTACCGCGCTCCGCTGCAGTACCGGCCCGAGCCGGTGCGGATCGAGCTGTGGATCAGCGAGATCAAGGCCGCGTCGTTCACCGTGGACTACGAGATCCTCGACGCCGAGCCCGAGCGCCGGACGTACGTCGAGGCGCGGACCCGCCTGGTGCCGTTCGACTTCGCCGCCAACCGCCTGCGCCGGATCAGCCCGATCGAGCGCGAGGCCCTGTCAAAGCTGGTGGGCGCATGAAGTACACCCATCCCGTTCTGGTCCGCTGGTCGGACATCGACTCCTACGACCACGTCAACAACGTCCGGTACTTCGACTACCTGCAGGAGGCCCGGATCGCGTTCCTCGGTGAGGTCCTCGGCGTCACCGGCGACGTGTTCGCCGTGCACTCGGTCGTCCTGGTCAGCCAGACCGTGGACTACCTTCGCCCGATCCTGCTGCGGCACCCGCCGTACGACGTCGACGTGTGGGTCGACGCGGTTGGTACGACGTCGTACACGCTCGGCTCGTGGATCCTCGACCGCAGCGGTGAGAGCGAGGACGTGTACGCCAAGGCGGTGTCCGTGCTCGTCGCCACAGACCCCGAGACCCACGCCAAACGCCCCCTGTCAGAGTCCGAACGGGCAGCCCTGCTGAGACACATTGAGACGGCTTGAGACACGAGGGTATGTCTCCCGACCCCACGCCTACTGCGCGGCACTCGGCGGGCACCTCGCTGCACTGGAGTGAAGGGCACGATGGATCCGCATCGAGCCCTTCCCTCCAGCGCACCGAGGCACTCCGCCGAGCACCTGCTCGCTACGGCGTGGGGTCGGGAGACATACCCTAGGACCGACATGAGTGACCAGCAGAGCTTTTATGACGCTGTCGGTGGGGCGGAGACCTTCCACCGTCTGGTGGCCGCGTTCTACCGCGGTGTCGCCGCCGACCCCGAACTCCGCGCGCTGTACCCGGAGGAGGACCTCGGTCCCGCCGAGGTGCGCTTCCGGATGTTCCTGGAGCAGTACTGGGGCGGTCCACGCACGTACTCCGAGCAGCGCGGGCACCCGCGGCTGCGGATGCGGCACGCCCCGTTCGCCGTCACCCCGAGAGCCCGGGACCTCTGGCTCGGCCACATGCGCGCGGCACTGGACGAGATCGCCCTGACACCGGAGCAGGACAACCAGATCTGGACGTACATGGTGATGGCCGCGCAGAGCATGGTGAACACCGACGAACCGCAGTACCCCGGCGCGATCGACGTGTCCGGCCGCTGACCCCTCTCTTCGAAGGAGAAACACGAGCATGGCTACCACTCGTACGGCCAAGGCCCACTGGGAAGGTTCGCTGATGGAGGGCGCCGGCAAGGTCGCCCTGGAGTCGTCCGGGATCGGCACCTACGACGTGACCTGGGCCTCCCGGGCGAACGAGGCGAACGGCAGGACCAGCCCGGAGGAGCTGATCGCGGCCGCGCACTCGACCTGCTTCTCGATGGCGCTGTCGCACGCGCTGGCCGGTGCCGGCCACGCGCCGGAGTCGATCGACACCCAGGCCGACGTGGACTTCCAGCCGGGTGAGGGCATCACCGGCATCAAGCTGTCCGTGAACGGCAAAGTCGCCGGCATCACCGCCGACGAGTTCGCCGAGTTCGCCGAGGGCGCGAAGAAGAACTGCCCGGTCTCCCAGGCCCTGTCTGCCGTCCCGATCACCCTGGACGTCACCTTCAGCGCCTGACATCTCCAGCCGACACCGACCAGGAGCCGTTGCGCCTGGTCGGTGTCGTGTTTCTGCGAGACAGTCCCGTGGGGTGCTGGGCATACTGCGCGGGTGCATGAGTTGCTCGACAACCACCTGGCGTTCCTGGCTGCCCATCGAGGCGAGGCACGACGTACTGCCACCGGAATCGAGGTGGTCGGTGAGGACGCGTACTTCTCGGCGTGGATCCCGCTGACGGCGGATGCGGAGCTCCCGGCGGGGACCGCCACGGTGCGGTTGGTGCCGTGGAGCGGGGACGGATGGGAAAAGCGGCTGGTGGCAGCCGGGTTCGAGGCGACCGAGGTGCTGGTGCACATGGAGGCGCCGCCGGACGCAGTCGACGGTGACCCGATCACGCCGATCGCGACGGACGAGGACGCGGTGGCGTTCGCCGAGGTGCAGGGTGCCGCCTTCCTCGACGACGACGATCCGGATATCGAGTGGTGGCGGGCGATGCTCCGCGAGAAGGCTGTGAAGAACTACTCCGCTCCGGAGCAGTCCCTCTACCTACTACGCGTCGACGGCGACCCGGCCGCGGTGACGCTGGTCCTGCGGTCTGGACCGGTGACCGGGATCTACGCGGTCGCCACCAAACCGGCGTACCGGGGACGCGGGCTGGCCTCGACCCTGCTCGCGCAGGCGCGTCGGGACGCGGCCGGTGGGCGGCTCACGCTGCAGGTGGTGGAGGGATCGGACGCGGAACGGCTCTACCTCAAGCTCGGCTTCCGTCCTGCTTTCTGGTCGCCGCACTTTCGTCGCCCTTAGCCTCGATCTCGGCCTCGGCCTCGGCCTCCTCCTTCTCGGTCGCGCTGCCGACCCCGGACGACCCGGTGCTGGCCGGGTCCCGAGTGGTCAGGTTGCCGACGCGGAGGACCTCGCCGTTGCGGACGTACCAGGTGGTGCCGTCCTCGCCGCGGAGCGTGGTGATGCGCAACCCGACCGCGACGACCACGCCGGTGGCCTTCTCCATGTCGATCAGGTCGCCGACGCCGTACTGGTCCTCGAAGATCATGAACACGCCGGCCAGGAAGTCCTTCACCAGCGTCTGGGCGCCGAAGCCGAGCGCGACACCGATGATGCTGGCCGACGCGATCACCGGGAGGATGTTGAAGCCGAGCTCGGCCAGCACCATCACCACCAGGATGGACGTCAGCACGATCGTCACCGTGCTGCACAGCAGGGAGGCGATCGTCTCGGCCCGCTGGGTCCGGCGTTCGCCGGCCAGGTTGTTCTCGACGAAGCCCTGGCCGATCTTCGACCTCGACAGCACCCCGGCGACGGCGCCGTTGCCGGTCCGCCGGGCGAACCGGCGGATCAGCTTGTGCAGCACCCAGCGCAGCACGAAGAAGCCGATGATCAGCCCGGCGATCCGGGCCGGGACCATGAAGATCTGGTCGGTCACCTCCAGCTTGCCGTCGTTGCCCATCCGGAAGAACGTCGGGAAGGACTTAGACAGCGAAAACAGGGGGTGACTGATCGAGGACACAAGGTAGCTGGTCAGAATAGGCATCTCGCCGCCCGATCTTAGTAAGGCTGACAAGGGAGACGCGATCGCATGCCCAGCCGGCTGGATGACGAGCTGTCCCGGCTCGTGAGCGCTGGTGTGCTGCGCCAGTACCAGGCCGATGCTCTGCGAGACGCTGCGGACGCCGAGATCGACGCGGCGCTGGCCGATCCTGGGCGGGGCCGGCCGGAAGCTCCCGCCCACCCACCGAAGCCGAAGCCCCCGCCGGCTGTGTCGCATGCGGGCGCGCTCATCGAGGTGCTCGGCTACATCGGCGGTGCACTGCTGCTGGGAGCGGTCGCGCTGCTGACGATCGCGAACTGGGGTGAGATGGGCCACGCCGCCCGGGTCACCACGGGGACCAGCGCGGCGATCGTCCTGCTCGGCGCCGCCGCGATCCTCGCGCTGCTGCGCCGTCAGGACCAGCTGAGCTCGGCGCTGGCCGCCCTCGGCTGCTGCGTGGCCGGTTTCGCGACGTACGTCGCCATCGAGGGGGAGACGGGGCGGGTCGTCGGCGTCGCGGTGGCGCTGGCGCTGGTCGCGATCGGGGTGTGGTGGCTGGCCGGCTCTTCGTTGCTTGTAGCAACGTTCGGGATCCTGGCCGTCGGGGTCCTGGTGCTCACCGCGGACGTGCTCACTCCCGACAACGGCACGGCGACCAATACGGCTGGGATCGCCGGGACCGGGTTCATCCTGGTGGCGTTCGTGATGGCGCTGCTGGGACTGGTGCGGGACCAGGTGACCGCGTGGTCGCTGGCCGGGGCAGCGATGTTCAGTTCGTCGATCTGCTGGCTGGTCCAGGAGCGCGGCGAAATCATGGCTCTGGCCGTCGGCACGGCCGGTCCGGCCGCTCTGCTGGTCGCGTACGGTCGCCGGCACGCGTCGGCGTACGCCGTGGTGGGCTGCGCGATCCTGCTGGTCATCTGGCCGACCGCGCTCTATCAGTTGACCGACAACGTCGCGGGTGTGGCCATCGGTCTGGTCGTCGCCAGTGCCGCGCTGCTGTTCGCCGTACTGCTGCTGAGCCGTCGCCGCTCCAACGCGAACCAGTGAACGCGGCGCGCGGCGTTACGCAGTACGGCGGTTGATGCGGCAGACTCGCTGAGGTGACTGCTCCTACTCCGGCCCTTGTCGAGCTAGCGGTTGCCCATGGGGTGGCGACGGAGTACTGGAACTGGCAGGGCGAGCATGTGATCGTCTCGAGCGAGGTGGTCGCCGCCGTGCTCGCGGCACTCGGTGTGGACGCTTCCACGCCGGACAAGGCGGCCGACGCACTCGCGGAGCACCAGCAGACGCGCTGGCGCCGTACGTTGCCCGCCACTGTGGTGATGCGGGAGGGGTGGACGCCCTGGTTCGCGGTTCACCTGCCGCATGGGTCCAGCGCCGAGGTGTGGGTGGACCTCGAGGACGGTGGGCAGCGGCGTGACATCCCGCAGCAGGACCACTGGGTCGAGCCGGAGTGGATCGACGGTGTGCAGATCGGTGAGGCGACGTTCCAGTTGCCGGGCGACCTGCCGCTCGGGTACCACCGGCTCTGTGCGCGAGTCGGGACCAGTCCGGAGATCTCGGTCAGCACGCTGATCGTCACACCGCGCAAGCTGGAGCCGGAGAAGCTGCGACGTACCTGGGGCTGGGTTCTGCAGCTGTACTCGGTTCGCTCGCGCCGGTCGTGGGGGATCGGTGACCTGCATGACCTCGGCGACCTGGCCGCCTGGTCCGCGAACGACCTGGGCGCCGGCTTCGTGCTGGTGAACCCACTGCACGCCGCGGAGACGACGGGCCGGATGGAGCCGTCCCCGTACCTGCCGGCGTCGCGGCGGTTCGCCAACCCGATCTACCTCCGGATCGAGGACATCGACGAGTACGGCGACTTGGCGCCGGCGGAGCGGGATCGGGTCCGGGCACTCAGCCTGCAGACGCGGGCGTTGAGCGAGGACCCGACCGCGCTGGACAGGGACACGGTCTGGGCGGCGAAGCGGGAGGCGCTGCAGTTGCTGTTCGGCGTCCGCCCGTCGATCGGCCGGATCGCGGAGTACGGCGCCTACTGCGACCGCGAGAGCCAAGGGCTGATCGACTTCGCCACGTGGGCCGCGATCGCCGACGTGCACGGGCCGGAGTGGAGCAAGTGGCCCGAGGAACTGCAGGAGCCGACCGCACCGGCTGTTGTTGCCTTCCGCAACGAGAATCCGGACGCGGTGGAGTTCCACTGCTGGCTGCAGTGGCAGATGGACGAACAGCTTGCTCGCACCCAGGCGCGGGCCAAGGCCGCGGGCATGTCGCTGGGCGTCGTCCATGACCTGGCTGTCGGCGTACATCCGGATGGTGCGGACGCTTGGGCACTGCAGAATGTGCTGGCGCCCGGCATCCACGTCGGTGCACCGCCGGACGCGTTCAACCAGCAGGGTCAGGACTGGTCGCAGCCGCCGTGGCGGCCGAACGCACTGGCCGAGACCGGGTACGCCGCCTGGCGGGATCTGGTCCGGGCGGTGATGCGGCACGGTGGCGGGCTCCGGATCGACCACATCCTCGGCATGTTCCGGCTCTGGTGGGTGACATCGCCGGAGCGCCCGACCGAGGGCACGTACGTCCGCTACGACCACGAGGCGCTGGTCGGCATCCTCGTCCTCGAGGCGACGCGCGCCGGCGTGACTGTGGTGGGCGAGGACCTCGGCACGGTCGAGCCGTGGGTGCGTGACTACCTGACCGAGCGCGGCATCCTCGGTACGTCGGTGCTGTGGTTCGAGGGGGACCGGGACGGCAACCCACTGGCACCGGAGCGCTGGCGAGAGCTCTGCCTGGCCACGGTCACCACTCACGACCTGCCCCCGACGGCTGGCTACCTCGCCGGCGACCACGTCGAACTGCGCAACCGGCTCGGTCTGCTCACCAGACCGGTCGAGGAGGAGCTCGCAGTGGACGAGGCAGATCGCGACGCCTGGCTGAACGCTCTCCGCGAGCGGCACCTACTCAGCAACAGTGACGGCGACGTGGAGCGCATCGTCGAGGCGCTGCACCAGTACGTCGCTCATACGCCGGCGAAGCTGGTCGGCGTGGCATTGACCGACGCTGTCGGCGAACGTCGTACTCAGAACCAACCGGGCACCACGGACGAGTACCCGAACTGGCGCGTGCCGCTCGGCGGTCCGGACGGCCAGCCCGTGCTGATTGAGGACCTGCCCAACAACCAGCGCCTCCGCCGACTGATCGGTGCTCTCAACATCTAGCTTTCTGTGCACGGGTGCTTACGAACCGTTGACAATAGATTTGAACGGTTGTTTTCTATGTGTCACCAAGAAGGCGCCTTCCTTCGCTGTCTCACCGCCCCAACAGTTGAAGGAGTCCTGGCATGCTGCGAGCACGCAAGCTCAGTCTGGCCGGAATCGCCGTCGGTGCACTGGCGCTCACGGTCAGCACCACTGTCCCGCTGGCCTACGGGCACGGGTACACGACCACCCCGATCAGTCGCGCGAAGCTTTGCGCGAACGGCACCGTTCAGAACTGCGGCGCGATCCAGTGGGAGCCGCAGAGCACCGAAGGGCCCAAGGGGTTCCCGGCGTCCGGCCCAGCGGACGGTCTGCTCTGCTCCGCCGGCCTGGCCCAGTTCCACGAGCTGGATGACCAGCGCGGGGGAGCGTGGCCGGCCACTCAGCTCACCTCGGGTGCGAACTACACGTTCAACTGGCACCTGACCGCACCGCACTCCACCACCGACTTCAAGTACTACATCACCAAGCAGGGGTGGGATCAGAACGCCCCACTCACCCGCGCCGCGCTCGATCTGAATCCGTTCCTGACGGTGCCGATGAACGGCGGCCGGCCGGCCAACGACGTCAGCCATCCAGGCACCCTGCCGAACCGGTCCGGACGGCACATGATCCTGGCGGTCTGGACCATCAACGACACGGCGAACGCCTTCTACCAGTGTTCGGACGTTAATTTCTGATTCAACCGGACGTTTCGTGAATTACTTTCGTGGGAAGTGCACTCCTTGAAATATCCGCCCCGTATTTCGAGGAGTGTCCCCCATGAAGTCAGTGCTCCGTCGTGTCCTCATCCCCGTCGTCGCCGTCATCGCCGGGCTGCTGCCCGGGGTCGTCGCGGTCGAGCAGGCGTCCGCGCTCACCAAGCTCACGCACTCGCAGGCGACCGCGATCTTCCGCGCCGCCGGCATCACCTGGTCGTCGAGCGGTGGCTGCTCGGACTGGAACAATCCGACCTGTACGTCGTTCACGAACATCAATGACTCCACCGTGTACGGCGTACGCACTCTGAAGCAGGCGAGTGGGTGCGCCGTGAACATCACGGGTGGGACCGAGGTTGGTCACGCCAGCGGCACCTACAGCCACCGCAACGGCTACAAGGTCGACATCTCGGTGTACACGTGTGTCAGCAACTACATCCGCGGCACTTTCACCCGGATCGCCGACCGTGGTGACGGCGCCCAGCAGTGGCGCTCGGGCGCCGGCAACATCTACGCCAACGAAGGCAACCACTGGGACATCACGTACTACAACTGTGGTGGTTGCTGAGAGAGGAACCAGCAGCGCTCCGCGCTGCGTTGGAGGAAGTAACTGCGGTGGTTGCTGAGTAGAAGGCCAGCAGCGCTACGCGCTGCGTTGGAGGAAGTAACTGCGGTGGTTGCTGAGTAGAAGGCCAGCAGCGCTACGCGCTGCGTTGGAGGAAGTAGCTGCGGTGGTTGCTGAGTAGCAGAACCAGCAGCGCTTCGCGCTGCGCTGGAGGGAAGCAACCGCGGTGGTTGCTTACACCTTCGTCTCTTCTTCGCGGTTGTCTCGGGGTGAGCCCCGGGGCAACCGTGGAGGGGTGGGGGACTAGGCTCTGGAGCGTGATCACTCTGCTCTCCGGCCACACCGTGCTGGTGTTCGTCGGTATCCCCGTGCTGGTCATCGCGGTGGTGGCGCTGCTGGTCTTCGCGCCGTCGATCGCGAAGGGGCCGCGCTACCGCCCAGGCCTGTCCTGGTGGGCTCCGCCGGTCTGGATCAACGGTCCGGTCGCGACCAAGCCGGACCCGGCCCATCTGCCCGAGCTGCCCGGTGCGCCGGGGACCCCCGCGACCGCCGGCACCGGCGTCGCCCGCACGACCGGAGGCGCAAGTGCCAGCTGGTGACGCATTCACTCCCGACCAGCTCTACGACATCGAGCGCGCGGTCCGGCACGCCGAGGAGGTCTCCGGCCTGCACTTCTCCGTGTACGTCGGTGGAGCGGACTCCGAGACCCGCCCGTTCGCGCTGGAGTTGCTGAACGAGCTGGAGGACCCGGACCACACAGTCCTGGTTTACGTCGACCCCGCCGGGCGTCGCCTGGAGATCGTCACCGGAGCGCTCGCCAAGCGGCAGCTGTCGGACACGGCGGCCGGTCTGGCCGCGCTGGCGATGCAGACCTCGTTCGCCACTGGTGACCTGACCGGCGGTCTGGTCACCGGCGTCCAGCAGCTGGGCACCCACGCGCACCAGGCGCCGCTGCTGCACGCGAACGAGCCGCACAAGCAGTGAGCCCGGCGCTCCAGCCACGCCGGATCGAGCTGGACGACGTCGTACTGCGTCCGTTCGTCCGGTCGGACGAAACCGCGGTGGCCGATGCGCTGCGCGACCCGGACATCCTGCGCTGGACCGGAGGTACCGCGGTGATCCGCACTCCGGCGGAACATCGCGCCCGGCGGTGGCTGGAGCCGCGCATCGACGGCTGGGCGCGTGGCAGCGCGGTGTTCGCCATCGCGGATGCTGCGACGGACCAGGTGGTTGGCACCGTGTCAGTCCGCGACGTGAACCGGGTGCCCGACCAGGCGGTCGTCGCCTACTGGGTCAGCCCGTCGGCGCGCGGCCGCAGGCTCGGTGCCCGTGCACTCGACGCGGCGGCCCGGTGGGCGTTCGCGACGGACGGTCTCGGGCTGCACCGCCTCTCGCTGGACCACTCGCTGATCAACGAGGGCTCGTGCCGGGTTGCGACGCGGGCGGGCTTCCACCTGGAAGGGACCATGCGGGACTACTTCGTCGAGGCGAACGGCGAGCGTCACGACTCGCACCTGCATGCGCGGCTCGCGACCGATCCGCCGCCTCAGCTGCCCGGAGCGGCTGCCGGCTCGTAGGTGGGGCAGGCCGGGTTGCTGTACGCCTTCTGGGTCTTCGGCGCGGAGCACAGGTCGAGGACCTGCTCCGACGATGAGCCCGGGCCGAGGTAGACGACCCAGCTGTCCGTGATCGGCTCCATGGAGCTGTCCGCGAGCCCCGGATACTGACCGTTGACCAGCATGGCCTTGGCCGGAACGCCGGCCGCGATGAGCTTGGCCGCCGTACCCTTCGCGACCGTGTCGGCCTCCAGGCCGACGTCGGTCGGGTACTTGTCGAGGACCGCGATCCACTGGCCGCGTTTGAAGGCCGGCGAGGTCGGGCCGGTGTTGACCGCCGGCGTACTGGCGAGCGCCTTCGGTGCCGGCGTGCTGGGTGGCGGCTTGCGGTCCGCCTTGGCCGTGCCGGCCGACGGCTCCGGATCCGGACTCGCTGTCGCACCACCCTCGGCTGGAGCCGCGGCGCCGTTCGGTACGGCGCCCGTCCGCAGACCGTCGTCGGTCGTCGGCCCGGCCGATCCCCGCGTCAGGATGAACGCGAACACAGCGAGCATCGCGGCCGCGGCGACGATCGACGCGCCGATGGCGCTGTGCGACCGCTGGGCCTTCCGCGGCTGCTCCGCGGGGGACTCGCGGTGCCGTGAAGGGCTGTGATGTCTCCGTGCTGCCCGGGCGGGCGGCCTGCGGTGATCCACGGGTGTCACGGCAAGGGCCCCTCCCCACAGTTTCCCTGCAATCGGCTGAATCACCCGCAGCTTAAACCGAACCAGCGAGTAAGTGAGTCTTCTTCAGGTGGCGAGAATCTCCTTCTCCACAAGGGAATCGCCGTCCGCGCACGTGTCCTCACGATGCGCCGACGAGCAATCGTTTGATCCTCACGCGCTGCGTCGGAGTCGTGACTCAGGAAACTAGTGCCCTGCGTCGGAGATACCTTGGCGCTTGCGGCGCCCAGGCACGCACCTCGCGGCGTTGGAGAAGCATCCACGATGCTCCGCATCGAGGACGCTTCTCCGCCTTGCGATGCACGCACCTGGACACCGCAATCGCTCAAGGGATCTCCGACGCAGGGCACTAGGTCCCGGAGGGGATGCCGTCGAATTTGGGTTGCGGCCGGGTGTCGAGGGCGTCGTCCAGCCAGGCGTCGATGTCGACACCTGTGCCGAGGATGTGAGTCACGTACGACGCACGCTCGTGGCTGAGGACCTCTTGTTCCCACACACAGGGACCCGCGCCGATCGGGGCCGGCCGCAGATCGTCGGCCTCCATGCCGCTGAAGATGCTGAGCCGGGACTGGAAGTCCTTCGACCAGCTCTGTACGACGAGGTAGATCGCGTCGTCGCCGAGGTGCAGCACGACCACGGCCAGACCGAGCGCGCCCATCGCGTCGTCGAACTCGAGTTGCCGGGTGGCGGTGGCGCGGGCGACCTCCACCATGTGGTCGTCCCACTGCCGTCCGCGTGCGGTGATGACGTACGGCTTCACGAGCCGGTGCGGGTACCGCCAGGGCATCAGCGGCGTGACAGGTCGAAGGCGGTACGCCTCTGCGAGTCCGGTCAGCGCAACGGCTGCCGCACCGGCCAGGGCGGGGTCAGAAGCGGGCACCCCACCAGTTCTACAGGTCACCAGGCCGACGACGACAGCGCCGGCCCCACATCGGAGTGGGGCCGGCGCTGTGCGGGAGGACGGGTCAGCCGGCGTCGCGCGCCTGGGCCGCGATCGCGCGGGTCAGGTCGGCCTGGGCCTCGGTGACGTAGCGGAGCGTCGGTGCGTCGACCGACGACGACTCCGCCGACAGCCACCCGGTGAGCGCGTCCAGGGTGGACTGCTCCGGGAGGTGCCGCGGCGACAGGTAGACCAGCACGTTCTCGCCCATCGACGAGCCGAGGCGGGTGTAGACGTCCTTGGCCGCGCTCAGGTACTTCTCGACGTACGGCCGGAGCAGGTCCTCCTGGCCCGGCTGCTGGAAGCCGAGGATGGTCCTGAACTGCGTCTCGTTCGGGGTGTCCCCGGACTCGACCGCGATCCGCCACGCCTCTTCCTTGGCCTCGGCGGTCGGCCGTGCTGCTCGCGCCTGAGCCGCACGCTCACCACCGGTGATGGTGGTGTCGCGGGTCAGCTCGTCGTCGATCTCGGCTGCGTCGATCCGGCCCAGCCGGGCCAGTGCGACGATCAGCGTCCAGCGCAGGTCGGTGTCGACGACCAGACCGGGCGGCAGGTCGCGGTCGTCCAGCCACGCCGTCAGCCGGTCCGCGCCGGCGTCGGAGAACACCGCCGAGCTGTACGCCCGGGCGAACGCGAGCTGGTGGTCGCTGCCCGCCTCGGCGTCCGCGAGCAGACTCGCCAACGTCTCCTCGAACTGCGTCCGCAGGGCCGGCCGGTTCGCCGGGGCGGCGTACAGGTTGATGGCACTGGTCGCCTGCGACAGCAGCGACCGTACGCCGGTCAGATCGGTCTCGGCCCGGATCCCGCGCAGTACGATGCCGACGTATTGGCTGGCCGGCATCTCCGCGTCGCGGGTCATGTCCCAGGCGGCGCCCCACGCCAGTGCCCGCGGCAGCGACTCGGACAGCTGGTCGATCGACTCGACCAGCGTGGCCCGGGACCGCTCGTCCAGGCGGATCTTTGCGTAGGTCAGGTCGTCGTCGTTCAGCAGCACCAGATCCGGCTGGGTGGCGCCGGTCAGCTCGGGCAGCTCGGTGCGCGGGCCGTCGATGTCCACCTCGAACCGCTCGGTGCGGACCAGTCCGTCGTCGGTCCGGCGGTACAGACCCACCGCCAGCCGGTGCGGCCGCAGTACCGGGAACTTCTCCGTCGCGGTCTGCTCGATCGCGAACGACGTGAACGCACCCTCGGCGTCGACGGCGAAGTCGGCCCGCAGCGTGTTCACCCCGGCGGTCCGCAGCCAGCGCTCGGTCCAGTCGTCCAGGTCGCGGCCGGATGCCTTCTCCAGCGGCTTGAGCAGGTCGGTCAGCTCGGTGTTGCCGAAGGCGTGGTCGGCGAAGTACTCCTTCAGCGCGGTGATGAAGGTGTCCTCACCGACGAACGCGACGAGCTGCCGCAGTGTGGACGCGCCCTTGGCGTAGGTGATGCCGTCGAAGTTCACCTCGACCGCGTGGAAGTCGACCATGTCGGCCGCGATCGGGTGTGTCGAGGGCAGCTGGTCCTGGCGGTACGCCCAGTTCTTCCGCGCGTTGCAGAACGTCGTCCAGGCACCGGCGTACTTGGTCGTCGCGACCGCCTGCGCCCAGTGGCTGGCCCACTCGGCGAACGACTCGTTCAGCCACAGGTCGTCCCACCAGGTCATGGTCACCAGGTCGCCGAACCACATGTGCGCCAGTTCGTGCAGCACCGTGTTGGCGCGCGCTTCCATCTCGGCGTGGGTGGTGCGGCTGCGGAACAGGTACTCGTCCCGCAGCGTCACGCAGCCGGCGTTCTCCATCGCGCCCATGTTGTACTCCGGCACGAACGCCTGGTCGTACTTGTGGAACGGGTACGGCGTACCGAACGCGTTCTCGTACAGCTCGAAGCCCTGCTTGGTCACCTCGAACAGGTCGTCGATGTCCAGCGCCTCCTGCAGGGAAGGACGGCACAGCAGCGACAGCGGGTACGACCCGTGCGGACCCTCGTAGACGTCGGTGACGACGTGGTACGGCCCGGCCACGACAGCGGTGATGTAGGTCGAGATCCGCTCGGTCGGCGGGAACTCCCAGCGGGCCAGCTCCTCGCCGTTCTCCCCGGCGTACGGCGTCGGCTCGGGGGCCGGAGCGTTCGAGATGACGACCCAGCGCGCCGGTGCTGACACGGTGAAGGTGAAAGGGGCCTTGAGGTCCGGCTGCTCGAAGGTGGCGAACACCCGGCGGGCGTCCGGCACCTCGAACTGGGTGTAGAGGTAGGTCTCCTTGTCGGCCGGGTCGACCGAGCGGTGCAGCCCTTCACCGGTGCGCGAGTACAGGCAGTCGGCGACCACGCGGAGCTCGTTGCGGTCTGCCAGCCCGTCCAGCTGGATCCGCGCGCCGTCGTACACCGTGTCGGGGTCGAGCGCGCGGCCGTTCAGCGTCACCTCGCGGACCTTCTCCGCGATCAGGTCGGCGAAGCTGCTCGCGCCCGCCTCGGCGGCGAACGTGATGGTGGTCACCGACGGGTACGTCGGGGCGCCACTCGGGGCGTTGGACAGGTCCAGCTCGATCGCGTAGCTCACGTCGCTGACCACGCCCGCACGGGTACGCGCCTCGTCGCGCGTCAGGTTGGTTCCAGGCATGTCGGCATCCTATGCACCTGGCTCCTGGGTTCGCCGACGGTTTCCCCGCGACATTGCGCATGGATACCAAACCGGTGCCTGATTGTTTGATTTTGTATGATCGAGAACATGACTGCCCCCGCCGATTTCTGGTTCGACCCGGCCTGCCCCTGGGCCTGGATGACGTCTCGCTGGATGCTCGAGGTCGAGCAGGTCCGGGACGTGAAGACGACCTGGCACGTGATGAGCCTGGCCGTCCTGAACGATGGCCGCGAATATCTGGAGGACAAGTACAAGAGCTTCCTGACCAACGCCTGGGGTCCGGTCCGCGTGCTGATCGCGGCCGAGCAGGCCCACGGCAACGAGGTGCTGCTGCCGTTGTACACCGCGCTCGGCCGGCGGATCCACGTCGAGGGCCGCGGGATCGGCGACGGCAAGGGTGACGTGGTCCAGGAGGCACTCGCCGAGGTCGGCCTGCCCGCGTCGCTGATCGAGGCCGCCGACACCGACAAGTACGACGACGCGCTGAAGAAGTCGCACCACGCCGGCATGGACCAGGTCGGCATGGAGGTCGGTACGCCGGTGATCTCGGTCGAGGGCACCGCGTTCTTCGGCCCCGTCGTCACGCCCGCGCCCAAGGGCGAGGCGGCCGGCAAGCTCTGGGACGGCGTCCGCCTGGTGGCCGGTACCGAGGGCTTCTTCGAGATCAAGCGCACCCGCGACCGGGGCCCGATCTTCGACTGATTCGGTCTGTGATTCAGGGCTTGAATTCGCCCCGCCCGGATGGTGAAGGTTACTCACCAAGTAGTTCTCCGAGCGGTGAGTAGGTACCAGATGACGTTGCGTGACGAACTTCCCGAGACCGTTGCCGTGCCCCTGGGACTGACGGCGGGGATCGCCGTCTTCGACCGCGGGACCGGGCAGTTCGTCCAGCAACACAACGCCGACCATCGGTTCCGGTCGGCGTCGGTGGTGAAGCTGCTGATCGTGCTCGACCTGCTCTGGGACAGCGGACCGGCGTACGACGTGCCGGCCGAGGACCAGGCCCGGCTCGAGGTCATGCTGCGCAGCAGCGACGACGACGCGGCGAGCTACTACTGGGATCACCTCGGTGGTGCGGAGATCGTCGAGCGGATGGTTCGGCGGCTCGGCCTGACCCACACGGCCGCGCCGCCGGCGACGCACCCGGGCTTCTGGGGGTACGTCGCGATCACCGCCGCGGACACGGTCCGGATCTATCGCCACATCCTCGACGAGGCTCCGGCACCGGTGCGCGAGTACGTGATGGGCTTGCTGCATGAGCCGACCCGTCTGGGCACCGACGGCTTCGACCAGTACTTCGGGATCGCGTCCGTCTTCGACCCGCACTTCAGCATCAAGCAGGGCTGGTCGGGATTCCTCGGCTCGAGCGGCTACGGCTCGGACAAGGCCAAGCCGGTCGACGTCCCGCTGGATCTGGTCAGCGAGGCACTGCACACCACCGGGACGGTCGGGGCGGATGATCGCACCATCGTCGCGGTGTTCACCCTGCACCCGCGCGGAACGCAGTACGACAAGGCCTACACGGACGTGACGGCGCTGACCGCGGCGCTGACCGTGCCGGGCGGCGTACGGCGGCCTGCGCGCTGATGCGAGACTTCTGGCCATGCGAGTGCACATCGGCTCTGACCATGCCGGCTTCGAGTTGAAGAACCACCTGGTCCAGCACCTCACGGCTGCCGGGCATGACGTCGTGGACCACGGCCCCGCCGTGTACGACGCCGTCGACGACTACCCGCCGTACTGTCTGCGGACCGGGGTGGCGGTGGTCGAGGAGCCTGGCAGCCTCGGCATCGTGATCGGAGGCTCGGGCAACGGTGAGCAGATCGCCGCGAACAAGGTGAAGGGGGTCCGGGCAGTGCTGGCCTGGAGCACCGACACCGCGCGGCTCGGCCGGGAGCACAACAACGCCAACGTGGTCAGCGTCGGGGCGCGGATGCATTCGGAGGAGGAGGCGACCGGGTTCGTGGAGACGTTCCTGGCCACCGACTACTCCGGCGAGGAGCGGCACACCCGCCGGATCGACATGCTGTCGGG